>DAOUML010000301.1:0-29870 GCA_034411635.1 Anaerolineales bacterium | reverse complement strand
AAACAGGCTACGCTGACAATGGTGATTTTCGCCGCGTTAACCAACTCTTTACCGATAGTCCGGTTGGCTTTTCGACACAGCCGCCTGAAGATGCGCAGGAACGCGAACTGCGTTATTACCAATATTGGCTGCCAGAATGGAATTTTCGCCCAGGAATACCAAGCATATACAGCGCATTTAGTTCCATCATCCTGCTATGGATTCCAGGAGCGTTGTTCAATTATTTTTTCATCTCCGATTCCATCCTTTACATGCCTGTTTTGTCAATTTTTCCCAGGTTCTTGGTGGCGATTTCTCTTTTGGGGCTGATTATTTACTTCTCATTCCATAAACGTTACACTTTATTTTTACTGGTAGTGATTCTGCTGCCCCTTGTGCTGCTTTTGAATACAAGTGACAACGCTGCTTATTTCAATTCGTTTTATCAAGAATCTGGCTCGCTCGTCTATTTTCTTTTGTTGTTAACATGGTTGTTGCTGAGGGGCAAAATTGCGCGCTCCCCGTGGGTTGCAATCGGCTACAGTTTGCTTTTTCTCGCCACCATTGCGAAAACCAGCAATTTTTATTTTCCATTTTTGTTGATCCCAGTCCTATTTGACCTGAAAAAAATACTCAAAAACCCCAAAATGACGGCTTTTGTCTTGGCATTAACCTTGTTTCCCATCGCCTTCACCCTACTTCTGGTCGGAGACCGTGGCCCTGCCAACCGCTACAACGCGCTTTTTTTTGGAGTGCTGGTTTCAAGCGAATACCCGGAACAGAGATTGCAAGATATTGGGATCACCGACCCAGAAGCATCCACAAAATGTCGTACTGGGTTCTTTTCTGCCAAAGGCACGGCCTGTTATGAGCAATACCGCGACAAAGTTTCCCTAAAATCAATCGGAATTTTTATTCTCCGCGAGCCAAAAATCCTTGTTCATCACGCAGAACGCCTCGCAAAAAACATGCAAAAAATGGACAATGGCAGAGGCAAATATGCAGTCGGTGACGAAATCAATCGAAACGAAGTCTTATATAATGGCTGGGCGCTGTTCAAAGAAAATCATTTCCCACAAGGTTGGGCATTTTACTGGTTTCTTCTCGCCCAGGGCATCATCAACCTTTTTCTTAGATGGAAAAACCCACACCCTCTAATACGGGATTTTTCAACCCTGAACTTCATCCTGCTTGTAGGAATTTGGCTGGAGATGTGGATTGCAATTTTTGGAGATGGAATTGCCGACCTGGTAAAACACCTTTTCCTTGCCAACCTCATGTTCGACCTATCCATCTTCCTCACCATCGCAATCATCGGAATCGGCCTGGTTGAAACGGTTATTCTTCGCATAAACCGTCCGGCTAGTGCGTTATCTTGATGAGTAACCTGAACTGGAAAAATGAAACTATGACATCGAACCCCATAAAAACCGCTTTAATCACCGGCGCCGCCGGCGGAATTGGCCGCGCAACGGTAACGCTTTTTGCCCAAAAAGGCTGGCGCGTTATCGGCGTAGACCGCGCCCCTGTTGAAGATGAACACGCCGAAAACCTGCGCTTCATCCAGGCCGACATCGCCCAGCCCGAAGTGTTGGAACGCATCTTCTTCCAGGTGCGCGAATTTACCCCCAACCTTAACGCCCTCGTCAACAACGCGGCCTATCAGGTCGCCAAACCGCTGCTCGAAACCAGCGTCGAAGAATGGGATTCCGTCATGGCCTCCAACCTGCGCTCGGTCTTCCTCTCAGCCAAACTGGCCCACCCACTCTTTCAGCAGGCGGGCGGCGGCGCGATTGTCAACGTCTCATCCGTTCACGCCATCCAGACATCGGCCAATATCGCCGCCTATGCCGCCAGCAAAGGCGGACTTTTGGCCCTCACCCGCGCCATGGCCATCGAATTTGCCCCTGAAAATATCCGCGTCAACGCCATCCTGCCCGGCGCAGTCGATACCCCCATGCTGCGCGCCGGCCTCGGACGCGGACACGTCGGCCACGGCGATGTTCAGAACCGCCTCGAAAACCTGGCTCGCAAAACCGTCAATGGCCGCGTCGGCCAGCCCGAAGAAATCGCCAGCGCCATCTACTTCCTCGCCGATAACGAACAATCCTCCTTCATGACCGGCCAGGCCCTGGTCGTCGATGGCGGCGCAACGGCGCGATTAAGCACAGAGTAATTGGTAAATGGGATTTGACAGTCGCCAATTACCATTTACCAATCGCCAATCCCCATGAACTATCTCAAAACATCCCCCCTCTACCCCATCCTGCGCAACGCCTACATCTGGCTGCGCGACCTGCCCCAACTCCCGGCGGCGTATTTGCACCCCTGGCGGCGCGAAAGCATCCGTCGTCTGGCCGCGCTCAAAGACATCCACAAAGGCAAACGCGCTTTCATCATCGGCAACGGCCCCAGCCTGAAAAACACCGACCTGTCCAAACTCAAAGGGGAAATCACCTTCGGCCTCAACCGCATCTACCTGATGTTCCCCGAACTCGGATTCAGCACCACCTACCTGGTCTCAATCAACGACCTGGTCATCGAACAATGCGCCGCAGAAATGCTCGAAGTGAACACCCCCAAATTCCTCTCCTGGCGTTCACACCGCTTCTTCAAAAACCTCCCCAGTCTCGATACAGACGGGAAGAACATCCGCCCTGCTCGACCGGCAGATACTTTTCAGCCATCCAACCTGCCAACCTTCCTCTACACCACCTACGACCTGCCCCGCTTCTCCCCCGACGCGCGCGGACGAATCTGGGAAGGCGCAACCGTCACCAACGTCGCCCTGCAACTGGCCTTCCACATGGGCATCCAGCAAGTCATCCTGATTGGCGTCGATCACAATTTCACATCCAAAGGCCCGGCCAACACCACCGTCGTCTCTGAAGGCGACGACCCCAACCACTTCTCCCCGGCCTACTTTGGCAAAGGCTTCCGCTGGCAACTGCCTGACCTCGAAACCTCCGAAATCGGCTACCACATGGCCCGCCAGTCCTACGAAAAAGCCGGACGCCAAATTCTGGATGCCACCGTTGGCGGAAAACTTACAATTTTTGAAAAAGCCGACTACAACACCCTGTTCTGACCTTCAAATTCGGGTTACACTCTCCCAATCAGAATTTATCACCTTCAACATTCAACCTTCACCACCCTTGAAACCGACTCCCGCCAAACTGACTTTCGCCATCCTCCTGGCCCTGACGCTTCTCGCCGGGGCCTTTTTGCGTTACAGCGACCTCTCCCAACCCCTGCTCGATTTTCACCCCGCCCGCCAACTTTTTTCCGCAATGAAAGCGCGCGGAATCTACTACCAAACCCGCCCAGATCTGCCCGAATGGCAACGAGAACGATCTTACCGCCACTGGCAGAGTTTTGCCACCATCGAACCACCCCTGGTTGAAAACATCGCCGTCTTTTTCTACACCCTGAACGGCTCAGAAAACACAGCCTACCCCCGTGCTGTTTCGGCCACATTTTGGATGCTCGCCGCCATCTTTCTTGGCCTGCTGGCCCACAATCTGACAGGCAGCGCCCCAGCCGCGCTTTTCGCGCTCTCATTCTTCCTGCTGCTTCCTTACGGCATCCCTGCCAGCCGCGCCTTTCAACCAGACCCGCTCATGCTCCTGCTCATACTCGTCTTTTGGTGGAGCATCCAACAATGGGCCAGAAAAAATACCTGGCCCTGGGCTATTTTGGCCGGGCTGGCGGGTGGATTTGCGATTTTTGTCAAATTCCCAGCCGTATTTTTTGTGGCCCCTGGCGCGTTTGGCGCAATCCTCGCTTATCCCGGTTTCACCACCGCCATCAAAAATATCAAAACCTGGCTGATTGCCCTTCTCTGCGTTTTACCACCAGCGATTTACCTTTACTACGGTCTCTATATCGCCGGTTTCCTCGGCCAGGAATTTAGCGGACGCTTCTTCCCCACCTTCTGGATCGACCCCTATTTTTACCTGCGCTGGCTGCTTAAGGTAGACTTTGTCATTAGCGTATTCTGGCTTTCGCTGGCCGCGCTGGGCTGGCTGATTTTTTCACCCCGGCCAACACGCATATTTCTATCAACCCTGTGGGGCGGATACATCCTCTACGGGTTGGTTTTTCCTCATCATATCGCCAGCCACGACTACTACAGCCTGCCGCTCATCCCAATCACAGCATTATGCCTGGCCCAACTGATTGTTGCCATGTTGTCTGGCAAAAACATCCAAACCGCCAATCGATTTACGCAGATTCTCTTCTTTTTCATTCTATGCGCCTTTCTAATCACCTATTCCATCACCACATATCTCAATCTGCGCCAAAACGACACCCGCCAGGCCGCCCAAACTTACGCAGAAATCGGCCAGGTTCTGAATTACCAGCCAGGCATTACTGCCATAACTGAACAATACGGCGGACCTTTGTCCTATTATGGCTGGCAAAACGTAACCCTTTGGCAAGAATCACCCAATTTTGAACAAGCCTTCGCCGAACAAACCCACCTGCAAGCCTACTTCCTCATTACCGACTTTACCGCCCTTGCCCGCCAACCCGAACTGGCAAAAAAACTCGAAACCTACACCATTTTCGCCCAAACCCGCGAATACATCATCTACGACCTGAAAGCCCCGCTCCCCTCCGCCACTCCGTAAATAAATTCCCTGACGCATCCATGAATCCGTTACAAAGTCCGCTAACAGCCTCCGTGAATCCGTTACAAAGTCCGTTGACAGCCATCCGCGAATCCGTTACAAAGTCCGCTAACAGCCATCCGCGAATCCGTTACAAAGTCCGTTGACAGCCATCCGTGAAAAATCCCCTGGTCACCATCATCACCCCCTCCTACAACCAATCACGCTACCTTGAAGAGACCATCCGCTCGGTACTGGGGCAGGATTACCCAGCGATTGAATACTACATCATCGACGGCGGCTCCACCGACTCCAGCGTAGAAATCATCCGCCGCTACGAGAGTCAGATATCCGGCTGGGTCAGCGAAAAAGACCGGGGCCAGGCCGAAGCCATCAACAAAGGCTTTCAACGCGCCAGCGGCGAATATATCGCCTGGCTCAACTCCGACGACACCTACCAACCCGGCGCCATTCGCGCCGCCATCAAAACCTTTCAAAAACACCCCGAAGCCGGCCTCGTCTACGGCAACGTCCTCTCCATCGACGAAAACTCGCAGCCCTTCAACCGGCAAACCTTCCAACCTTACACCCTGCCAGACCTGATGGCCTTCAACATCATCAGCCAGCCGGCTGTCTTCATGCGCCGCGCCATACTGGAACAGGCCGGATACCTCGACCTCGGCTACCACCTGCTGCTCGATCACCATCTCTGGCTGCGCATGGCCGCCCTCGCGCCGCTGGTTTACCTTCCCGAAACCCTGGCCGCAGCCCGTTACCACGCCGAAGCCAAAAACCTGGCCCGCACAGCCGATTTTGGCCGCGAAGCCTTCAAAATTGTGGATTGGATGCGCGCCACGCCCGCGCTTGCTCCCGTTTTCCAGGCCCATCGCCGCCGAATCCTCGCCGGCGCCCACCGTCTCGACGCCTTCTACCTGCTCGACGGCAATTTCTACGCTTCATCGCTCAAAGCCTACGCGCGCGCCTTCTGGTACAATCCTGCCACCGCACTGCGCGACTTTCACCGCGTTCTTTACGCCCTGCTCGCCCCCCTCGGCCTGAAACGCCTGCGCCCGCTCTACACCAAACTCCGCGCACGGCTGAAATAATCCTACTAACATCATGTACCATTCACCATTTACCACCTTGAAACGCACACTGCTCTTCTCCATCCTTCTGGCCTTTATCTTCGCCCTGGGCATTCGCCTCTACGACCTGACCGACCTGCCCGTCGATTTTCACCCCACCCGCCAACTCTTCTCAGCGATTAAAGCGCGCGGTATGTACTACGCCGCATCGCCTGAGTTACCCGCTTGGCAGCGCGAAATCGCCCTGCAACAATTAGAAGAATCAATGGTCATTGAACCCCCCGTGCTTGAATGGCTAGTCGCAAACACCTACCGCCTTACAGGCGAGAATCTGGCCGTTGCGCGCATTTACTCGCTTCTCTTCTGGCTTACGGGCGGTATTTTTCTCTTTCTCCTGGCAAAACAAATCTCCACAATTCCTGGCGCATTGCTGGCCTTGCTTTTTTATCTCTTCCTGCCTTACGGAATAATCGCCAGCCGCAGTTTCCAACCCGACCCCTTGATGGTCATGCTCATCATCATCGCTGCCTGGGCCATGTGGAATTGGCGCGAAACGCCAACCCTGAAATGGGCCGTCGCCGCCGGTCTGCTTAACGGCGCGGCAATCTTTGTCAAAAATGTAGCCGTTTTTCCCTTGCTGGGGCTGGCCCTGGCACTTGTGCTCGAACGCGGCTTGGTTCACTCGCTCAAAGACCGCCAAACCTGGGCCATCGCCATCCTGTCCGCATTGCCAACCGCCGCCTACACCCTGTACGGAACCTTTGTAGCCGGTTTCCTGGCCTCACAATTTGGCCTGCGCTTTTTCCCCGACTTGTGGCTCGACCCGGCCTTCTACCTGCGCTGGAAAGGCACGCTCGATGGTATTGTCGGCTTTGGCCCGCTCGTGCTGGGCGTCATTGGCATTTTCATCTCACAACGGCGCGAAATGGCCTTGCTTCTGGGCCTGTGGTTGGGCTACATGGCCTACAGTTTCACCTTTGCCTACCACACCATCAGCCATGACTACTACCACTTGATGTTCATTCCCATCCTGGCCCTTGCGCTGGCCCCGGTTGCCGCAACGCTTTATCAAAAAATTAATCCCCATCGCATTGCGCGCCTTGCCCTGACAAGCCTCGTTGTCCTAACCGTCGCCTTGCAACTCTGGGACGCGCGCGTCACCCTGGCCCGCTACGATTACCGCCCCGACCAGTATTACTGGGTTGAAATTGGCAAAGTTCTCGGCCCCTCGCCAGCCCCTGTCGTTGCCATGGCCCAGGACTATGGCACGCGCCTGGCCTATTGGGGCTGGCAGCCAAACGTCTCCTGGCTTACAGATGGCGATTTATCCGTCCGCGCCCTGGCAGGCATTGAAGTAAGTGAAGCGGCTCGTTTTGAGGAAATTACAGAGGGCAAACGTTTTTTTGTTGTCACCCAACTCACCAAACTTGAAGAACAATCTGTTTTCAAATCGTTCTTGTTTGAAAATTATCCAATTTATGCTGAAGGACAAGGTTATATTATCTTTGACCTGGCCCCGGAACAATAAATTTTCATGAAAGTCTCCATCGTCACCCCCTCCTTCAACCAGGCCCCTTACCTCGAACGGACAATTTTATCCGTCATCGAGCAGGATTACCCTGCGATTGAATACTTCATCATCGACGGCGGCTCCACCGATGGCAGCCGCGAACTCATTGAAAAATACGCCGATAGACTGGCCGGATGGGTCAGCGAAAAGGACCGGGGCCAAACCGACGCCATCAACAAAGGCTTCGCCCGCGCCACCGGCGACATCCTGGCCTGGCTCAACTCCGACGATACCTACAACCCCGGCGCAATCTCAGCCGCGGTAAAATTCCTGACAGAAAATCCGCAGGTCGGCCTGGTCTATGCCGAAACAAATTTCATCGACGAAGATGACCGCGTCATCGGCCGCTTTCCCGCCGCCCAAACCGATTACGCCAGATTGCGCCGGGGCTACGTCCACATCCCCCAGCAGGCCGCCTTCTGGCGCGCCGACTTGTGGAATCAGGTTGGCCCGCTCGACCCGTCCTTCTACTTCGCGATGGACTATGACCTGTGGGTGCGCCTGGCAAAAATCAGCGAAATTCGCTACCTGCCTGGCCCGGTCTGGGCCAACTTCCGCCTGCATGCCAGCGGCAAAACCATCGCCGCCGATGACCGCTGCTGGCCCGAAATGCTCAAAGTTCATTACCGCGATGGCGGCTCGTCTCTCGCGCCGATTGTCGCCAAATACTACCTTCGCAAACTCGCCGCCCCGCTGATTAATTGGAATCGTCAGCGAAAAATGCGCCAATTCTCAAAATGACGGAACACGGTACACCTGTTGCGTTTTCCGTCTTTCACCCGAAAAACTATGTCCCAACTCCTCACCCCCCCCACCTTCGACGACCTCTACCGCCTCTTGCGCGCCTGGCGGCTGTGGCTCTTGGGCGCGCTGCTCGGCGGCTTGCTCGGTATGGCAATTTACGCCGCCTTCCCGCCCGATTACCGCGCCCGCGCCACCGTCGTGGTCGATTTCAATGTCGAACAATCCTGGCAAGAGATTCCCGACCGCGAAGTTTTCTACTTTTTAGAGCGCGAAGCCCGCAAACTGGTCGAACTGGCCTGGGCCGATGACACCCTGCAAACGGTTTCAGGCCAGACAAATGTGGATGTCAGCACCCTCCGCGCCGGAGCCTTGACTCTCTCCCATCCGGCGGATGGCGGCTGGCACTTCTACGCCGACTCAGCCGACGCCGTCCTGGCCGCCAAACTGGCCGCTGTCTGGGCTGAAGCCTTCACCGCCAAAGCCGCAGCCTCAGCAGACCAGTTCACCCCTTACCTCGTCATCACCCCGGCCCAAACCCAAAACCTGCCCATCACCCGCGCCGCGCCGCTTGGGGCTTACGCCCTGGCCGGGGCCGGCCTGGGAATGGTTTTGCTGGCCTTCTGGGCTTTGTTTTTCGGCTCTGCAAAAGGTAGTTAATTACCAATCACCCATTACCCATGCTTTTCAAACTCTCCCGCCTTCTCTGGGCCTTAACCCTCATCAGCCTGCCCATCACCAGTTTCCGCTATATGCCTTTCATGGGCGCGGGGACGTATGTGCGTCCGCTGGCGTTGTATCCGCTGGCGGCGCTGTTGCTGGTTCTGTTGATCATGCTCTGGCGGCGCGAGATTGGCTTCCCGCGCCTGGGCAGTTTCACCGTTTTGGCGGCCTTTACCCTGGCCGCGATTGCCGCCACCGCCCTCGGCGCGACTTTTGCGCCCATTGAATTGCGCGGCGTGGCGTATTGGGACCGCGTCATTCGCGCTTTTATCACCCTGGCGATTGGCCTGTCGTTTTTCCTGGCGGCAGCCTGGATGAATCAGGACGAGGCGCAAGTTAAATTCTCAGTACGCTGGTTAATGGTCGGGTTGGTGGGGCATATCCTTTGGGCGGCGATTCAGTTGTATGGCCTGAATAACGGCTATCGGGCCGAACTGCGCGAAATTCAGGAGTTGTTTTCGGTGCGCGGTTTGGTCAGGAACCGGCGGGCTTCTGGCTTTGCTTTTGAACCATCCTGGCTGGCGGGGCAATTGGCGGTTTTGTATTTGCCCTGGCTGGTGGCTCAAATTTTGAACACCGATTATCGTGGCTGGCTGAAAAGTCCTTTTGCTCAGCGTTTGCGCCTGTTGGTTGCGCCCTTGCTGCTTTTGGGCGCGCTTGGAACGCTGCTGGCAACCTATTCGCGCACTGGCCTGGTCACGGTGGCGGTTGCCATGGTCGTGACCCTGCTCGTGGCGGGGCGCGGGGTTTTGCGTTCGGCCTGGGCCTGGTTTTTGGCAGGATTCCGCCGGGAGGCGGGGGAAGGCTCTTCGGGTAGAGCACAGGCGGCAGCGTGGCGCGCGCTTTTAATCGTTTTAACGGTGGCGGTTTTCGCGGGAGCCGGTCTCTTTTTGGCGAATCGAAACTATATCAGCAGTCTTTGGACATCTGACACAGAGAATATTTGGAAATATCTTTCAGGGGCTTCGATGGGGCCGAGGGCCGGGTATGTGGTTGGGGCGCTGGCGGCCTTTGACGCCAACCCGCTCACCGGGGTGGGGCTGGGCGCGAGCGGTTTTTGGATTTACCAGAACATCCCGAATGAGTTGTTGATGGGCGAGCCGGAAATTGCCCAGGCGCTGGCTCCCAATTCGTGGCTGTTCCCCAACCCGAAGAATTTATACATCCGCCTGCTGGCCGAGACCGGGCTGGTCGGGCTGGCGCTTTTTGTGGCGTTCTGGCTGGGCATTCTGGCGGATGGGTTGGCTGCTGCGCGCCGTTCTGCGCCGTTTCTGCGGTTTTTGGGCGCGGCGGCGGTGTTTACGCTGGTGTCGCTGAGTTTTTATACAATTTCGGTGGATTCTTTCGCCATGCCGGAATTGTGGTTAAATTTGGGTATTCTGGCGGGTGTTTTTGCCCGCGCTGAAAGGTAACTTTTTTCTGCCGTTTGATTGAGTTTCGAGTATCATATAGATTATGAATAAATCCGATTCGCCTTTTGTTGCTGATTGGTTTGTCATCTCTTTGCGTTGGTTGACGCTACTGGGGGTGGTGATTTCGCTTTCGATTGCGAATGTGCTGCAATCCTGGGCGAATTTGGTGTTGATTTTTTTGGTTCTTTGGAATATTTTCCTTACCTGGCTGGCCGGGCTTAACCGGCGCTTGCCCAATCATCGCCTGATTAGCCTGTTGTTGGATTTGTTCTTTGGCGGTTTATTTTTCTTTGGGCAGGGCGGTTTGGCTGGCCCGGCCTGGTGGGTGGGTATTTTACCGATTATTTCTGGCGCTTTGTATTTTGATTTGCGCGGCGGGGTGTTGACTTCTTTCTTGGCAATGGCCTGGTTCTCAATTGATTTTTTCCTGATGGGTAGAACCGGCTGGCCGGGGCTTTTGGCCGCGCTTTTGTTTTGCCTGGCGATGGGTTTTATGTTTGGCTATATCAGCCAGCAAATGATTGGGCAATTGCGCTTGATTCGCCAAAAACAACAGGAAGAGCGCGAGCGACAACAACACATTGAAACCGACCGGATGCGCGCCATCTATAAGTTAAGTTCTACCCTGACAGCGACTCTCAGTTACCGCCGGGTGCTGGATATGGCAATTGAAATTAGCGCCAGCGCTTTGCACGTTGAAGATACTCAAAAAGACGATACAACCCCCAGAGATGATCGTTTAATAAGCGCGGTATTGTTGTTTGATGGCGAAGAATTGGGCGTGGCTTCAGCGCGCCGTTTTCCGCAATCTGATTTTCGGATGACTTTCCCCGCCAAAGATGGTATTTTATATCGCGCTGTGGAAGAGGGCGAAAATGTGCTGGCCGATGGGGTTCGCAATGACCCTGAATTAAAGGGCTTGATCGGGATGTATGATTGTCAATCTGCGTATTGTTTTTCGTTGCGCACTGGCCTGAGTGTGTATGGCGTTTTGCTTTTTGGTCATCCTGAGCCTAATTATTTTAGCAAAGACCGTTGCGAAGTGCTGGGTATTATTGGCCGCCAGGCAACCATCGCGATTCAGAATGCGCGTTTATATCAGGATTTGGCCGACGAGAAAGAGCGCATGGCCGAAGCCCAGGAAGAAGCGCGCAAAAAATTGGCCCGCGACCTGCACGATGGGCCAACTCAGTCGGTGGCGGCGATTGCCATGCGAGTCAATTTATCACGCAAAATGCTGGAGCGTGATGTCAGCATGGCGGCTGAAGAATTGGTCAAAATTGAAGATCTGGCGCGGCGCACAACGAAGGAAATCCGTCACATGCTGTTTACCCTGCGACCATTGGTGCTGGAATCGCAAGGGTTAACGCCAGCGCTGGAACAAATGGCCGAAAAAATGAAAGAGACTTTCGGGCAGGAGGTGGTCATTCAGGTAGATGAAACCCTGGCCGCTGAAATTGAAATGGGCAAGAAGGGCATTATTTTCTACCTGGCCGAGGAAGCAGTAAACAATGCCCGCAAACATGCCCAATCGCCGCGCATTTATGTTCGTTTGCGGCCTGTCAAAAATGAGCCGGAGATTGTCTGGTTGCAAATCGCTGACCAGGGACAGGGTTTCGATGTTGATGCTGTCACCAAGTCTTATGACAAGCGCGGCAGTTTGGGGATGGTGAACCTGCGTGAGCGCACTGAACTGGTCAATGGCCTGTTACATATCGATTCCGCGCCCGGAAA
This sequence comes from Anaerolineales bacterium, assembly GCA_034411635.1. Taxonomy (GTDB): domain Bacteria; phylum Chloroflexota; class Anaerolineae; order Anaerolineales; family Villigracilaceae; genus UBA8950. The sequence goes on along the minus strand of DAOUML010000301.1, from coordinate 18,013 downwards.
AGGGACGCGGGTAAACGTTTTTATTCCCCTGAGTGAAGATGCCGCCGATAAACTGCATCATGGCAGGGTAAAAGCATAGCAAGGTGAATGATGCCAATCGCGGCTGGAATGTATTACTTTGTCAACGAAGAAGAGAACTGGTCGCGCCCGGCAGTGATTCTTATTCATGGCGTGGGCGGTTCACACCTGAATTGGCCGCCAGAAATCAGGCGAATACCTGAGCAGCGCATTTATGCGCTTGATTTGCCAGGGCATGGGAAGTCGAATGGGTTTGGTTTACAAACCATTGAAGATTACGCCCAAGCCGTGCTCAATTTTATGGATGCGCTAAAAATACGCAAAGCGGTTTTTGTGGGTCATTCGATGGGCGGCGCCATTGCGCTTTATCTGGGGCTGCATAACCCCAGCCGAACGCTGGGGCTGGGGCTGTTTGCCAGCGGGGCGCGTTTACGCGTATCGCCAGCGATTTTGGAGAAAACTGAAACTCCAGCCACCTTTGCGCTGGCTGTTAAAGAAATTAATGCGCTGGCTTTTGGGCCACATGCCGATTTGCGTCTACAAGAGTTGACCGAGCAACGCATGGCTGAAACGCGCCCGGCCGTTTTGCATGGCGATTTTTTGGCCTGTGATTCGTATGACGAAGCCCACTTGCTGGGACGAATTAAGGCTCCGACACTGATTGTTTGTGGCACAGATGACAGACTAACCCCTTTTCATCTTTCAGAGCAACTTAAGGCCCGTTTGAAGAATGCAATTCTATACCCGGTGACCTCTGCCGGGCACATGGTTATGCTGGAAGAACCGCAAAAAGTGGCCGCGCCGCTCAGTCTGTTTTTAGAAACAATTCACTACCAGCCAGGGGAAGCAGACCAATTACAAGCCCAGAACCTGTCGTAAAATAGGTATGGCATTTTTCACCGCCTGGGCGCGATGGCTCAGGCTATTTTTTTCGTCCATGGTTAGTTCTGCCATGGTGCGGCCCAGCGTAGGGATGTAAAAAATTGGGTCGTAGCCGAAGCCGCCTGTGCCGCGCTCTTCGGGGATAATTTCACCATAGCAACTGCCTTCTGAAAAGCGCAAGTCGCCGCTTGGGTTGGCGATTGCAACGGTGGCATGGAAATGCGCGGGCCAGGGACGTGGCTTGTTGCCCAGGTTTTTAAGCAGATAGGCGCGCCGGTCGGCGTCGGTGGCATCGGGTTGGGGGGCGTATCGGGCAGAATACAGTCCGGGCGCGCCGTTCAGGGCGTCCACTTCGAGGCCCGAATCATCGGCCAGGGAGAGCAATCCGCTGGCGGCGGCGTAGGCGCGGGCTTTTTTCCCCGCGTTTTCTTCATAGGTCTGTCCATCTTCGATTACGTTCAAGTTCAGGCCAATCTGACGAGGCGTAAGGAGTTCAAGACCAAGGTCAGCCAGTAGTTCCTGTAACTCTTTAACTTTTCCCTGATTTTCAGTGGCAATGAGTAACTGGGGCATTTTTTCTCCATCATTTTGCTAAAAAGTTGTAACGGCCTACCGTAGCGCGACTTTCAAGTCGCGTTTGGAGCAAAACAGTTGAGGATTTTCTTTCAGGCGACATAAATGTCGCCCTACGAATATCAGTTCGTAGGCAGTTACAAAAGTTTTTGTTAACGTGTTATCTCAACCACAAAAGTTTCCAGGCCGAGGTCAAGAGTCATCATACCGGTTTTAGCGGCTTCGTCCATTCCCAACAGGTGACGGTAAATTTCGCGCAGCGATGCGCTATTAAACTGCCGGGCCTGCCCAAAGACTTTTTCAGCGACAAATGGATGCTGGCCCAGCGCGGCGGTCACTTCACGCAAGCCACCGCCTTCATCCATAACATCACGCGCCATCAGCAGGAGCCTGAACTGACGCACCACCATGCCAAACAGTTCAAAGGCATCGCGCTCGTCGAGCAGGCGGCGCAATAGTTTTTGAGCCAGGCGTCCGTTGCGCGCGCCGAGGGCGTCTACCAGGTCAAAAACATCGGCACCGGCGGAGGTCACGCTAACGGCTTCGACATCTTCGAGGCCAATCGCATGGGCAAAATTGACATAGGTAAGCAGTTTGGTAATTTCCTGAGCGGCCTGGCGCGGGTCTTCGCCCACCATTTCGGCTAAACGCGCCGCGGCGGCGGGTTCAATTTTTCCGCCCTGGCGTTTTGTTTCTTCCACAATCCAGTTGGGCATTTCGCGCTGTTTGGGCAGAAAGAAAGATTCACTTTTGGCTTTTTCAGAATTTTTGACCGCCCACTTTACCAGCCAATGGGCAGGAACATCGCGTTCTTTGATTTCGTCCACATCGACCAGTACCAGCAAGGTGCTGCCCGGAACTTTTTCGAGAAATTCAATGAATTTTTTATGTCCGCCAATGCCAGTATATTTTTTAGAGGGCGCATCTAAAATCACCAGCCGTTGCGCGGCCAGAAAGGGCATCGCCCCAACCGCGTTGTTGAGTTCATTGTCACTGACAGTTCGGGCATCAAGGCGGGAGGTGTTCATATCTGCCGAAGTTGGGTCGCTGAAGATTGAACCAAACTTCGCCACCCGTTTGCGGATGGCGTAATCGTCGTTGCCGATGAAAATATAGATGTGGGCTTTGCTCATTTGAAAATTCCTGATTGGGCCTGAATCATACCCCATTCAGGCTCGAATAGCCAGTTGATAAGAAAGCAAATTTTAACGCGTTCTTACGATAAAATTTCAGGCTGAAATTAGGTCTCTGGTATTTTCCGTAAAATGCGAAGGCTTATCTCAAGAACTCTCAACCAGTCGATAGGAATTAATATGAATAAACAAGGGTTGCTTTTTGCATTGAGTGCTTATACCGCCTGGGGTATTTTTCCCATTTACTGGAAGTTGCTCCAGCAGGTTCCAGCCTTGCAATTGATTAGCCATCGTATCATCTGGTCTTTTGCCTTGCTGATGATTATTCTCGCCCTTAAGGGCGGCATCAAAACCATCATCGGGCAAATGACCAATTTGAAAGTCCTTCGCGTTTATGCCCTGGCATCAATTCTGATTGGTATTAACTGGCTTTTTTATGTATGGGCTGTAAATGCCGGATTCATCATAGAAACCAGTCTCGGCTATTTTATCAACCCACTCATTAGCGTTCTACTGGGGACAATTTTCTTCAAAGAACGTTTGCGCCCGATGCAGTGGATTGCAGTTTTGATGGCTACCATTGGAGTGGCCTATCTGACCATCGCCTACGGACGCCTGCCCTGGATTGCGCTCATCCTGGCTTTTTCTTTTGGCTTTTATGGTTTGGTCAAAAAACTGGCTCCGCTCAGCTCAGTAAGCGGATTGACGATGGAAACTGGTCTCTTGTTTCTTCCGGCCCTGGGCTATCTGCTTTTTTCTGAATGGCATGGCGGCGGCGCTTTTACCCACTCTGGCTTGCAAGCCGACCTGCTAATGATTGGCACCGGGCTGATTACAACTTTTCCCTTGCTGATGTTTGCCTCGGCCACGCAACGCATTCCATTATCCATGGTTGGCCTGATGCAATATATTGCGCCAACCATTCAGTTCTTGATTGGCATTTTCATTTTTCATGAGCCTTTCTCAAACCAACAGTTGATTGGCTTTGGTCTCGTTTGGATTGGGCTGATAATTTTTATCAGTGAAAGCATCTTGCGCGCTCGTCAGCCTATCGCTCCAAAAACGCCAATTCAATTGTAAAGGCAACAAAAAAGACGCGCTAGATGGCGCGTCTTTTTTAGTGTTTATTTTTTAGGCTTCAGCCGGGGTCGACTCGTCGTCTTCGGTATCATCAAACTGTTCGAGCAACTCATTATCAATTTCTGCGGCCAGAGATTTCATATCCAGGTCGGTGTAAGCAGCAGAATCAACTTTACGCAGGCTCAGACCAATGCGGCGCTGGTCGGCATCGATGCGAATGATGCGCAGGGTCAGGGTATCGCCTTCTTTAACGGCTTCTTTGGGATGATTAATGCGATTCTCGGAAAGTTCTGAGATGTGAATCAGGCCTTCGATATCATCCTGCAAGCGGGCAAACGCGCCAAATTTGGTCAGGCGGGTAATGGTGCCTTCAAGAAGTTGCCCAACCTTGAACTGATTAACCCGGTTGTGCCAGGGGTCAGATTGCAAGGCCTTGATAGAGAGGCCGATGCGCTTCTTGTCGCGGTCTACGCTGATGACTTTAACCTTGACTTCATCGCCCACATTGACCACCTCGTTCGGATGCTGAACACGCTCCCAGGAAACTTCTGAGAGATGCACCAAACCATCGGCGCCATTGATGTTCACAAAAGCGCCAAAATCGGCCACGCTGGTAACACGCCCGGTGTAAACCTTGCCTTCTTCCAACTCATCAATCACCCGTTCTTTAATCGATTGGCGAGTTTCAGGGTTGGCGGCCCGCTCAGAAAGGATCAGGCGGCGGCGTTCACGATCCACCTCAATGATGCGGACGCTGATGGTTTCTCCAATTTGCTTGGCCCAACGATCAGGAGTTTCGCCCTGCACCTCAGCCCGACGCGCCATGCTAATCTGCGAGGCCGGCACAAAACCGCGCAAACCATGCACCAGCACAATCAGACCGCCTTTGTTGTAGCCTTCAACCAGGCCTTCAAAGGTTGCATTGGAAGATTGCATCTGCTCGACAACTTCCCAGCCCATCGCTTCACGAGCGCGGACATAGGACAAGACCACATTGCCATGCTGATCTTCAGGGTTGACGACAAAAACCGGAATCTCCTGGCCTACGACAAACGCATCCCGCTCCAGAGATGGGATTTGGTCCAATTCCCGGCCAGTGATGACGCCTTCAGACTTCGCGCCCACACTAACCAGAATTTGGGATGAGGAAATGCTGGCAATAACACCAGTGCGGATTTCGCCCTGGCTGGGAAACTCCAGGCCAGTATCGGATTCCATCAAGGCTTCCATACTTTCCATGGTGTCATTGGTTTCAGGGATCAGTTCTTCACTGCCCCCATTGCCCGTCAGGGCATCTTGTTGTTCCATCATAAAGAAATTGCTCCAGTACAAAGAGATTAGGGCCGATTATAAAGGTATATCCCAGCATTGACAATAGCGAGTTTGGAATTGCTGATTGCTAAACGGAAAATGTGCGCCTGTTTATCGGGTATAATATAAATAATCAATCCATTTTGGGGATGACTGGCTTCGACAGGGGAGGCTGGCCCTGGAATGCGAGCCGAGAGGCGCCGACCTCGCTAACTCAGCGCAAAAAATCAAGTGCCAATCGCACTTCCTACGCCGCTATGCCCCTCGCTGCCTAATCCGCAGTAGAAGCAAACCGGCCCGTCCCTGAGGGGACGGCGTTCACCGCTCCCGTTTCCCATCCCGGAGAGCGAGTGGGCGTCAAAAAGGGTGGGTGCCGCGTCTGACGGTTACGCAGGGCGCGAAAGAGGGCCTTCGGGTCTGAGTGAATGGCCGCAGGTGGTTTTGCCGGTTGTGCAGCCTGTGGCGACAATGGTCAATCGGCTACGCTCGTAGATTTCTGGACGCCGAATCTTTTGGACGCGGGTTCGATTCCCGCCATCTCCACACCCTCAAAACGCTCCCGCGAGGGCGCGTTTTTTGCTTTGGACGCGCGCCCTGTCGAATGTCATCCCCTGAATGGGGGCCAGCAACAAAAAAAAACCTTCCGTGAAGGAAGGCTTTTTGTGAGCGCGGAGGCGATCGAATGTCATCCCCTGAATGGGGGCCAGCAACAAAAAACCTTCCGTGAAGGAAGGCTTTTTGTGAGCGCGGAGGGGATCGAATGTCATCCCCTGAATGGGGGCCAGCAACAAAAAAACCTTCCGTGAAGGAAGGCTTTTTGTGAGCGCGGAGGGGATCGAACCCTCAACAAACGGCTTAAAAGGCCGCTGCTCTGCCATTGAGCTACGCGCCCGACTTGCGAAGCAGGATTTTATCACTAACTGGCTGTCAGGGCAAGGCCAATTGCAAGACAAATCAAAAACATCGCCCTTAGCCTCCAGCGCGGATGTACTGCTCAAGTTGCGAAATAATGAACTCACGCTCATTAATCGCATCGCGCAAGACATCGCCAATCGAGATAACGCCAATCAGTTTGTCATCCTCCAGCACGGGTAAATGGCGAATGCGTTTTTCAGTCATGAGCGACATACAATCCTGAATGGGCTGGCTCGCATTTACATACAACACTTTTTCAGTCATAATTTCGCTGACCCTGGCGGTGGCGCAATTCCTGCCGAGCCGGTCTACTTTACGAACAATGTCGCGCTCTGAGATAATTCCGGCAATTTTGCCGTCTTGCATAACCAGCAAAGCGCCAACATTGTTCTCGGCCATAACGTTAATGGCGTCCAACACGGTTGCATCGGGCGTGACAGAGATGATGATATCCTGTCGTTTTGATTTGAGTAAATCGCGAGCGATTGCCATAAGAGCCTCCTTGGGGGATTATGGAATCAGTGTACACAAATCACGGCCCGATGTCAACAATGTGAAAATTCTCACGGCGCAAAGGTCAGTTCAACCGTCATGCCCCAGCGCAGGCGGGCATCGTTTTCTGTCAGTTTGATTTTGACGGTGTAAAGCACATCCCCACCCTGCAGGCGGAAAGACTGCCCAATTTGTTCCACTGTCCCGGTAAGCAAAAGGCCGTCGAGCGCATCCGGGCGGATTTCAACGGACTGTCCCTCCGTGAGACGCACCACTTCCAATTCAGTCAGGTCGGTGGTTTCGACCGTCCATGCGCTAAAATCAGCCAATTGTACGGCGACAGTTTCAGGCCCAACCAGTTGACCGATCTTGAGATAGACATCGGTAACGGTGCCATCCAGAGGTGATTTCAGATCGTAGGTATCAAGGGTCGATTGGGCGGCAGCGGCCTGGGCTTTGGCATTTTCGAGACGGGCTTCGAGCAGGGCTTTTTGCTCAGGGTCGAGGCCAGCGGCGCGCAGGTCATAAACGCGCCTGGACTCGGCTTCGTTCCACAGGGCGGCATCCAGCGCAGCGCGCAGGCTGTCGCGTTCCTGGACAATTTCTTCGAGCGCGCGCAGGGCTTCGTTGTAGTCTTTTTGGGCGGTTTCGAGATCGTCTTCGGCGTCGCGGCGGCGGTTGTTGTCTTCGTTCAGGTCTTTGTATTTTTCAAATTCTTCCTCGGCGTCATCCAGGTCGGCCTTAAGGTCGTTCAAGTCGGCTTCGGCTTCTTCGATTTCGTCGTCGATGTCGCGCAGATCGAGGTCTTCCCAGGCGCGTTCGGCGGCAGCGCGGACGGTTTGGGCCTGAAGGTAGGCATCCCAGGCCTGGGCGCGGGAAAGTCCCTCGGCGCGGGTGAACTCGTCGTAGGCTTGTTGCGCGGAGGTCAGTTCCAGCGTGGAGCCAGCCAGGGCGGACTGGGCCTGTTCCCGGTCGGAGAGACGCGCCAGAACATCCCCCTGCCGGACTTGTTGACCTTCGCTGACCAGGATTTCAGCCACCGTGCCGCGCGCGTTGAAAGACAGGCGCGCATCTGCTGCCGGGACAATCCGTCCCTCGGCAATCACGGTGGTATCGACTACTACCGGTGTCTCAATCAGCGGCTCAGGCTGTGGCCCGCAGGCAGTCAGAAGCAGGGCCAGCAGAGCAAAGGTTAAGAAGAGTGTTTTTTTCATGGGTACCTCGTTGGTAATTGGAGATTAGATCATTCGATATTCGATACTCGATATTCGGAAACCGAATGATCTAATCTCGAATTTCGAATATCGTTATTCATACGCCAGCACTTCACGGATAGTCAGGCGGGAGGCGTTGCGGGCTGGCACAATACTGGCCAGGGCCGAAAGCACCAGCACCACGCCCAACCAAATCAGGTAGCCGGTTGGTGTAAATACTACGGTGATGGGAGTCTCAAAAACTGCCAGACTTACGATCCAGGAGAGCAGATAAGTAATTGGAATTGCGGCGACAATCGCCAGGAACCACGAAATGCCGCCAATCACCACACCTTCAACAATGACCATGCGCATCACCTCGCGGTCTGCCGCGCCGATGGCGCGCATGATGCCGATTTCGCGGGTGCGCTCCAGCACGTTCATGCCCATCGTGCCGGTCAGCCCCATTGCGCCGACGACAGCCGTCAGCAAGGCCATGATGAGCAGAAAAATGACCAGAATATCGAGGCTTTCGGTGGCGTTTTTGAGCGCGGAAAGGCCCGGTTGGGCGCGGCGCAGTTGATAGCCCGATTCGCGGAAGTGACGATCGAGGGCTTCGCTCATGGCGGCCTGGTAGGGCTGGTCGTGGCGCTCTGTCACCACGCGAAAGGAGACTGAACGCCCTGCCAGGTTGGTCTCACGAGAAAAATGCTCATAAGTGCCGTAGGCAATCAGCCCTTCGCGGTCGATAAATTCAAAAAACCCGACCACTTCCCAATCCTGCTCGCGCCCGCCCGATTTCACCCGCAGGGTGTCGCCCACTTTCAGGCCGGGGAAACTGCGTTTCATGCCCTCCGTCACCGTAATCGAGCGGGTATCGCCGGGTTGCAGCCAGCGCCCCTCCACCGGGTGAGCGTCCACCATGCGGCTGTTCACCGGCGGGGCAATCACGGTCAGGTTTTCGGCTACCGTGCCATCGGGGTAAAGCACCTCGGCAGTCGCAAAGGCCCAGCCTTCCACATCCACTACGCCGGGAACTTGCTTGGCAACCTGTTCGATTTCGTTCAAGCGATAGGGGCGGTCAAAGTCAAGGGGCACATCGGCCACGAAATAGCGGCCCACGTTTTCCATGTAATCGAAAAGCGTCACGCGCACATTGAAGACGGCGATAAAAATGGCCCCGCCCATGGTCAGGGTAAACAGCGTCAGAATCAGGCGGCTTTTGCGCCGGAAGGTATTGCGCAGGGAAATCAGCAGCGGACGCGGAAAGTGGATTCCGCGCTTTGCCAGGAATGCCGTTGCCCGCTGCTGGAAGCGCTCAATGCGCGACTCACGGCGCGGACTACCCCCGGCCTGCCCGCCGCCATCGGAAGTTGTATCTCCGCTGATGGCGCTCAGCACGGTAATGCGCGAGCCGTTGATGACCGGCCCAAACCCGGCCAACAGCGGGACGAGAATCCCGACCGCGATCTGGATATAGAGCGCCAACGGCACAATGCGCCGGCCCAGCAGGTTAAAACTCAACTGGTCGGCGATAAAGTTTGCCAGTTCATACGCGCCCAGCCCGCCCGCCGGAACAGCCAAAGCCAGCGAGAGCAAGCCAAATGAAAGAATCAGCACCAGGTACATGCCAAAGACCTGGTTGCGCCGTCCGCCGACCAGTTTCATCACGCCGATATGGCGCAAGTGCTGGTTGAGCAAGGCCGCCAGGGTGTTGGCGATTAAAGAAGACGACAGAAAAACAATCAGCACACCCAGCGCCAGCAAAATTCCCAAAATGGCATTAACGGTGGAAGCCAGCGGATGTTCATTGGCAAGTGCTGTGCGCGTGCGAAAAACGGAGTAGCCGCTTTTCTCAATGCGGTTTTTCAAGTCAGCAGCCACCGAGCGAATGTGGGCGTCATCGTTTTGATTTTCACGCGCTGTCGCATAAACACGGTTAAACAAATTGGGCTGGCGCAGACTCGGCAGGGTGTCCATCGTAACGTAGGCAAAGGGCGGGGCCAGGAAGTCATCTGCGCCGGTGGTGGGGTCCTGGGCAATGCCGACCACTTTGAGCGACTTGGTCGAGCCATCCGGCAACTCAAAGACGAGGAACTCGCCCACGCTCACCTGAAACTCGTTCAACACTTCACGCTCAACCACTACCTCGCGCTTGCCCGGATAAACCGAGCCAGAAACAGGCGTCAGCAGGTTGATTTTGTTCTTCTCGAAATCGTCAATCGCCACCACATCCAGCGCGGTCCACACATTCCCATCTTCCTTACGGGCGCGAATGCTGAACACCCGCCGCCCTTCGGCCTCGGCAATACCAGGCGCATTCTCAAGCGTCGCGAGAAAATCGCGATCAAAATCGTCCATGCGTAATTCAATATTGGCCGGCTTGTTGGCGGCATAACTGGCGCTCATGTCATTTTCGATGATGACATACGCCCCGGCAATCACCCCAATCGAAAAAACGCCAACCGCAATCGAAAAAACGACCAGCAGGGTGCGGGTCCAGTTATCAAATAAATCGAGGAAAATCTTACGCCAACGAGGTCTCATAATTTGAATTCAGAACGCAGAATGAAGAATGCAGAATGGCAAAAAATATATTCTGCACTTTGCATTCTTCACTCTGCATTTTCATTTCCTTCTGTCCACCGAGCGATTCTCTTCCAACCGTCGCTGGACAATTTTGCCAATCGTCTCCTCGGTAAGAGGAGATTGCTGAAGCAGATCAAGAAAAGTTTCACGCGGCAGGGCCAGCACGTCCACCAGGCCATCGCCCGAAGCGCGCACGCTGGCAATCGACTTGCCGCCGCGCAACAACTCCACTTCGCCAAAAAACTCTCCCGGCCCCAAACGCGAAACGACCACGCCCTCGCGCTCATTCGCCGTAAGAACAATTTCGGCCACGCCCGAAGCAATAATGTAAAACTCATCCACTTTTTGTTCGCGCTGCAAGATGGTTTTGCCGCTCACAATTTGCCTGAGTTGGGCCGTTTTGGTCACCGCCAGCATCTGACGGTGGTTAAGCAGCGGCAAAGCCTGGGCAACCGCCTCGTGAATGAGTTCGCCATCTGAAATGATGATGGTGCGATTGGTGCGCTGGGTAAGCGAGGGGTCATGCGTTACCATCACAATCGTTTTGCCCTGGTCGGCCAGCGACTGGAACAAATCGATAATAACCTGCGCCGAGCGTGAATCCAGATTGCCGGTTGGCTCGTCAGCCACCAGCAAGGGCGGGTCGTTGGCAAGCGCGCGGGCAATCGCCGCCGCCTGTTGCTGGCCGGTAGAAACGGCAGCGGGCAATTTATCGGCCTGGGCTTCCAACCCAACCAGTTTGAGCAAATCCATCGCCCGGCGCGGACGCTCCTCAAAGTCATACATGCCAACATAATCCATCGGCAGCATCACATTTTCGAGCAAGGTCAGCATGGGCAGCAGTTGAAAAAACTGGAAGACAATGCCCATATTTTTGCCGCGCCACAGCGAGCGCTGCGATTCATTCATACGCGCATACAGGTCGGTGGCATTAACCACCACTTGCCCGCTGGTCGGGTGATCGATACCGGTCATCATATTTAGCAGGGTGCTTTTGCCGCTGCCCGATTTGCCAACAATCGCCACGAACTCACCCTGATACAGGGTCAGGTCGATGCCTTTCAGCACGGTAAATTCGCCGGCGGCGTTCTTGAAAACCTTAACGACTTTTTTTAGTTCAATCATCGGAGTCGCGCTCATGCCCGCTTCTCCTTTTTTGCTTTTTTCTTTTCTTTCTTCTCTTTCTTTTCTAACTTTTCAATGCGTTTCTTTTTCTCTTTTTTTAATTTTTTCTTGCCGATTTCCTCATCCGACCAGGCCCGCAAAATTGGCTCCTGGCTCACAACTTCGTCTCGTTCATCATCCACATCCGCGCTTTTTTCAATTCGCTCACCCAACTCATCCACTTGTTCTGTTTCCATTTTTTTACTTAAATCCACCGTCAACAAGCGTTCGACTTTTTCGGCCACAATCTGCCCATCCGCAATCACCAGATGACGGCTAAAGCGCGGAGTCAGGCCACTGTCATGCGTCACCATCACAATGGTCTTGCCGGCTGCCACCAGTTTCTCAAACAGGTCAAAAATGTGGTCAGCCGTCACCGAATCCAGGCTGCCGGTTGGCTCATCGGCCACCAAAATCGCCGGGTCATTCGAGAGAGCGCGCGCAATTGCCACGCGCTGCTGTTGCCCGCCTGAGATAAAAGCCGGCAGTTTGTGGGCATGTTCCTCAATTTCAACCAAACGCAAAAGTTCGAGCGCGCGCTCGCGGCTTTTACGCGGCGAATACTGCCCGCACAAATCCATCGGCAGCATCACATTTTCGAGCAGGCTCAACATCGGCAGCAATTGAAAAGACTGGTAAACCACCCCCATCGTTTGCCCACGCCACAGAGCCAGGGCATCTTCATCGAGACGATGGATGTGGACTTCCTCCGCCGCGCGAACGACGACCTCGCCCGAAGTAACGTTATCCACGCCGGTTAGCATATTCAACAGGGTCGATTTCCCCGCCCCCGACTTGCCCACGATACCGAGAAATTCACCCCGCTGGATGCTTAAATCGACCCCGCGCAGGGCGGTGAAATCGCCGGCCTCGCTGGAGTAGGTTTTGACAACCTTGCGTAATTCAATGAGCGGAAGTTGGTTCATAAGAAAAAAAATAATAGACACTATCCAAAAATAGACAATGTCTATTATAATGGCACTTAATCGGCTGTCAAGCCAAATCAAAATTCTCTATCGAAATTCTAATGACTGAGCCACCCGCCCCCAAACCCGACCGGCGCATCTTGCGCACTCGCGCCGCGCTGCGAAAATCGCTGATGGAATTGATTCGCCAAAAAGGATACGAAGCCCTTACGATTGAAGACATCACCAGCCGCGCCAATTTGGGACGGGCAACCTTCTACCTGCACTACCACGATAAAGACGACCTGTTGCTCGAAGAATTCAGCCTGCTGGCCCAGGAGCGGGTGACGGCTCTATCGAAAATCCCGTTTGCTTCATGGCTGCCCAATGCCGAAGATATGCTCATCGACGCTGGCAACAAACCTATTCAGCCTTTTCTGATGGTTTTTCAACACGTATCCGATAATGCCGAGTTATACCGTATTTTGTTGCGAAACCCCGGTTCCAACCGCCTGGCCGGGCGAATTCGAGAGATTTTGATTGAGGCAATTAACCAATTTGTGCAAACCAAAGCCCAAACCGACCCAATTCCCATTTTTTTTGAAGTTCCCGTCGAACTGCTGGCCGCCTATTTCAACGGCGCGCTGGTCAGCAGCATTGATTGGTGGCTCGAAAACATGGAACAGATTCCCGTCGAAGAGATGACGCGCATGTTCCAACGCCTGTTCTTCCCCGGCGCGCGCAAGATTATGGGGCTGGAAAACCAGTCCTGATAGATTCCGATAGACACTCCCCTTACAATAAAACCCATGCCAAGAAAAAACCTGCTCAAATTCAATGACCCCGCCCCCGATCTGGACGTGCTGAACAGCGAAGGCCAATCCATTCGGCTCTCTTCGCTCTGGCAATCCGGGCCGCTGGTGCTGGCTTTCACCCGTCATTTCGGCTGCCCACAATGCAAAGAGATGACCGACGAACTATACCAGGCCCAGCCGCAACTGGCCGAACGCGGGCTAACCCTCGCCATCGTCACCCAGGGCACGCCCGAACAGGCCCAAACCTTTTGCGCCGAACGCGCCCCCGGCGCGACCTGCCTGGCGGACCCACAGCGCGCCGTTTATGTCGCTTATGGCTTGGCGCGCGGTTCGCTCTGGCAGACCTTGCTCTCGCCGCGCATCTGGTTCTCGAACCTGCGTCTGCAATTTGGCAAAGGATTCCACCCGGAAGCGCCGCCCAAAGGACAGGACGCCTTCGTCATGTCTGGCACTTTCGTCATCGGGCCGGATGGGTACATCCGCATGCCCTATTATTATGAAGACATTGCCGACCACCCGCCGCTCGACCTGCTGCTGCATGGCTTGATGGGCATGGACTGGGGCAAACCATTTGAAGGGGCCATTACACCCAATGAATAATTTTGCGCTGGCCGCTTATCTCTCCTGGAAGGAAATCTGGCGCAATCGCGGACGGTTTTTCCTCGTCAGCATGGTGATTGCCTTGATAACCCTGCTGGTTTTGTTTATCGCTGCCCTGGGCGAGGGGCTGGGAAATGCCAATCGTCAGTACATCTCACGGCTCGATGCCGACCTGCTCATCTACCTGGAAAAATCTGATTTTGTCATCCCCAGTTCGCGGGTGGAACGTTCCGCGATACGGGCGGTACGGCGCGTCGAAGGCGTGGCGGATGCGGGTGGAATCGCCGCGTCGAACACCGCCATCCTGCTTAACGGCGAGGATGAAGTGCTGAAGGTCTCGCTGCTCGGCATCGAACCGGGACGCCCCGGCGACCCGCCGGTGGCGCAGGGACGCCGTATCTCTGGTGACCAGGCCCGCGAGGTGGTCATTGATCGCAACGTCATCCTGCAATCCGATATTAAAATCGGCGATACGATCACCATTCGCTCGACGCAAGGCACCAAGGATGAGTTTTTCACCCTGCGCGTGGTCGGGCTGACGGAGGGACAGCAGTACACCTTTCAGCCCTCGATTTTTGTGCCGTATGAGACCTGGGATCGGGTGCGCACCAAAAGCGACGCCGAGCGCGGACAGGCCAGTTCGACGGTGAACGTGATTGCGCTGCGTTTGGCCGATGGGGCCCAAGCCGATGAAGTTTCTGCCCGACTGACGACGCGCATCTCGAATATTGCGATTGCCGATATTCAGACGGCGATTGAAAATGTGCCGGGCTATTCAGCCCAGCAAAGCACGGTGCAAACCCAGGCAGTTTTTACGCTCTTGATTGGCGTGTTGGTGATTGGCGGCTTTTTCCAGATTCAGATTTTGCAAAAAGTGCCGCAGATTGGCGTATTGAAGGCGATTGGGGCCTCAAACGCGATGGTGGGCGTTTCGGCGGTCTTGCAGATTATCATCACCACCACGCTGGGGGTCGCGCTGGGCAGCCTGCTGGCATTCCTGTTTTCGCTCGGATTCCCGCCCACCGTGCCAATTGTCTTTGACGGTGTTTCCTCGGCGGTGGCGATTGTGGCCCTGCTTTTGATTGGTCCGCTGGGCGGCCTGGTGTCGATTTTCTACGCAGTGCGGATTGAGCCGCTAAAGGCGCTGCGGTTGTCGTAGTGGTAAAAAAGGTATCCTATGCCCCTTGCGCTTGAAGTAAAAAACGTTGTCAAAACTTTCCAATCTGATACCGGCGAAATTCGCGCGGTGGACGATGTCTCGTTTGCGGTGGAATCGGGTGAATTTGTGGCCCTGGTGGGGCCGAGCGGCTCCGGCAAGACGACCATGCTCTCGATTTTGGCCGCCCTGCTGACTCCTACCGATGGGCAGGTGCTCATCGATGGCGTTGACCTGGCCCAGATGAGCGAAACCGAGCGGGTGGGGCTGCGCCGCGAGAAAATCGGGTTCACCTTCCAGTCGAACAACCTGATTCCGTACCTGACTGCCCAGGAAAATGTCGAACTGATGATTCGGTTAAACAATAAATTCGACCGGGCGGCCAAAGTCCGTTCATCTGAATTGCTCTCGCGCCTGGGGTTGGGCGAACGCCTGAACAACCTGCCGGCCCAGATGTCGGGCGGACAGCAGCAGCGCGTCGCGATTGCCCGCGCCCTGATCCACGCCCCGACGGTGGTGCTGGCCGACGAGCCAACCGCCAGCCTGGACACGGAACGCGCCTTTCAGGTGGTGCAAACCTTTCAGGCCCTCATCCACGAAAACAACCGCGCCGGCATCATGGTCACGCACGATCTGCGCATGTGCCAGTATGTTGACCGAGTGCTGAAAATGCAGGACGGCAAACTGGTAAAAGTCTATGATACGCAAGAGGAGATACTGGCCCTGGCGAAGGGGGAATAGGCGGGCATGAATCAAAAAAGAGATGCGCGCAAAATAGCGCGCATCTCTTTTTTGATTTTTTTTTTAGAAACTACCCTGCCAAAAACCCTTCCACCTTGCTCTTCAGCGCCGGGGCCGGGGCTGCGCCGACATGGCGGCTAACTTCCTCGCCACCCTTAATAAACAGCAGGGTCGGGATGCCCATCACGCCGTATTTCATCGCCCATTGCGGGTTTTCATCGGTGTTGACTTTGGCGATAACGACTTTATCACCCTGTTCTCTGGCAATATCTTCCAGTGCCGGGGCAATCATCTTGCACGGGCCGCACCAGGGCGCCCAAAAATCGACCACAACCGGGGTGGCTGATTTCAATACTTTTTGTTCAAATTCTGCGTCGGTAACATGAATAGGTTGAGACATGGTTTTTTACTCCTGAAAATTGGTTGACAATACTTGGATGAAAAAACAGCACAAAAGTTGCAACAATGAAAACGATTATAGCATCTGCGCCTTGTCAGTCCAGGCAACGCGAGTCAAAATTTACAAAACCCTAACCTGAGCAAGGAAAAACAAAAAGAGACCACTCAGCGATGACGCCGCTCCAACTCCGCCCGCACCTGCTCAGGGGTAATCCCGCGCGCCGCCATCAAAACCAGAGTGTGATAAGCCAGGTCAGCAATTTCTGAGATAAGCCGCTCATCCTCCTGAGACAAAGCCGCAACCGCCACTTCCACCCCTTCTTCGCCCACTTTTTGGGCCATGCGCGGCAAGCCTTCATCGAAAAGGGAGTTGGTATAAGACCCCGGCTTGGGGTTAATTTTACGATTGTGTAAGAATTGGTAAAGGTCGTCTAAGTTCATAAGTCCTCATTGAGTAAAAAATCAGGGCCGGGTCGGCCTGAGGCTGTCCGGTATCTCGCGATAAACATCATCATACGATTGATAACCACTGCGCACCACCAGGTCGAAGAGATTATCAGGCGTGAGCAATTGCACAGGGAGCAAAACGCAAAAAATAGTGCCTTCAAACTCTGGCTCGCCGACCAGTTCTGACATGGGGCAGCGCTGCAAATCGAGCAGGGCCTGCTCCTTAATCAGTCGGTCGAGCGTCCGAACCGTCAGCGGGGGTAAATCGCGCCTGTCACGAAAAATGGAAAAAGCCACATTTCCGGCGGCAATTTGATTGCTAATGGTTACCGGGGCTTCCTGCGCCAAAAGGAGGGGCGTCTGCCCTTCAAAAGCGGCAACGGCCTGCAAAGCGCCCAGGGCCAGCGGCTCGCTGCTAATAAAAATGGCTTCAATCTCTTGCTCTTCTACCAGCCAGGTTTCGAGCAATCGCTGGGCGGTAAGTTGCTCACGCGCCACAACGCTTTCATCAACAGCAATGCGCACCTGGCGGTAAGCGGAAAAAACATCTGCCTGCCCCAACCCATACAAACGATTGTTGTAATTCTCAGGCCCGCCCGAAATTCTGCCCACAAACAAACGCTCAAAAAGGGGCCGCGCTTCAATCTCCAGAACATCCAGCGCAGCCTGAGCGAGCAGACGGCCCGCCTCGCGGTTATCAAACGAAAGATAAGCGCTCAATTTTGGGGTGCGCACCAGGCGGTCGTAGGCAATCACTTTCACGTCGGCAGCAATGGCCGCTTCCACCGCGCCTGCCAGCAACTCGCCATCTACTGGAGCAATGATAATCGCCCGCACAGTCTCTTTCACCATGTTATCCACCTGGTCGATTTGCAGACGAGCGTCGTTGTTGGCATCCTGGCGCACAACTTCATAGCCTTTTTCAGTCAGCAAAGTCTCCAGCATGGCGCCTTCGGTACGCCAGCGCTCATCCTCCAAATTGGGCAACAAAATTGCCACCTTGCCCGAAGAAGTGCCACAAGCCGAAAGCCCGAAAACAATCAGAAGCAAGCCCAGCAGTTGATATAATCGCTTTGAGATATTGAACATAATCCATCCTGTTTGAATTTCCCCCATTATACGCCAGCCCTGCACGGAGATTGCCCCATGCCCACCCCACAACTACCCTGGGAATGCGACCACAGCGAACCCGGCCCAGAAATTCTACTCTTTCGCGCCCGCTACAATTGGATGCGCAATCCGCGCAATGGCGCAAGCCTGAAAACCCTCGTTCTCGAAGGCCGGGACTGGATCAACGTCGCCGCGACCACGCCCGAAGGCAAAATTCTGATTGTGCGTCAGTTTCGCTTCGGCACAGGGCGCGCCACGGCAGAATTTCCGGCCGGATTGGTCGAGGTGGACGAACCTGCACTGGCCGCCGCCCAACGCGAACTGCGCGAAGAGACCGGCTACACCACCGAAGATTGGGTCCCGCTTGGCAGCGTCGATGCCAACGCCGCCTTTCTCAACAATCAATGTCACCTGTTCCTGGCCCGCAACGTCGTCAAAACCGACGAAACCCACCTCGACCCCAGCGAAGACATCCTGGTTGAAGAAATCA
>DAOUML010000300.1:0-26575 GCA_034411635.1 Anaerolineales bacterium | reverse complement strand
GCCTTATTTGGCTTTGATGCTGATGGTGCGCGGCTTGACCGCTTCGGCCTTGGGCAGGGTGATGGTCAGGATGCCATTTTCGAAGTCGGCCTTGGATTTGTCGGTCTGGACTTCGGTGGGCAGCATAACCGAGCGTTCAAAGATGCCGGATCGCTGTTCGCGGATGTGCCAGGTGGCTTCTTTTTGCTCTTCTTGGCGTTTGAATTCGCCGCGCAGGGTGAGCACGTCGCCGGTGACGGAAATCTGTACCTCGTCCGGTTTGATGCCGGGCAGGGCGGCTTTGACAACGATTTCGTCGTCGGTCTGGTACAGGTCGATGGCGGGCATGGCGGAGACTGCACTGATGCTGAGCGGGCGCGTGAAGGCGTCATCGAACAAGTGATTCATGGCTTCGCGCAGGGTCATCATTTCGCGCATTGGCTCCCAACGGGTTAAATTGGACATAGTGAACCTCCTTTTATGATGGTTTGGATTTACGCTTTTAATTTAATGCGCGAATGTATGAAAAACGTCAAAGGAAGTTATGAGATTTGCAAAATTTTTAACCACGACGGATACGACGGGACACGACGGTTTTTGAGATGAGAAAAGATTTCATATATAATCAAGGGCATGATGACATTCCCCACAATTAGACCTGCTACACCTGAAGACTTCCCGCGCCTGGCAGAGATTGAAACGCGCGCGGCAGAGATTTTCCCTGCCGAAGAATTGCCATTCGATGAGATGGAAACCGTCCCGGCGGAGATTTTGGCGGCCAGCATTGCCAACTCGACGTTATGGGTGGCCGAGGTTGAAGCCGCTGGCCCGGTCGGCTTTGTCATGGCTCAGGCGATGGACGATAGCTTCCACATTGCGGAAATGGACGTACACCCCGAACACGGGCGCAAGGGAATCGGCAGCGCGCTGCTGGAACATGCCTGCGCAGTCGCCAAACAGCGCGGATTCCGCTACGCCAGCCTGACCACTTTTGAACACATCCCCTGGAACGCGCCATTTTATGCCCGGCATGGGTTCGAACGGGTCGAGAATCTGCGTGAATTTCAATTCCTGGCGGAAATTCTCAAAGCAGAAGCGCAGATGGGGTTAAAAAATCGGATTGCGATGCGCAAAAGGCTGGCTGAATAACTAACATCTGCCCCGATAGGACGTATCGGGGCAGATGTTGGTTGACCTGATTCGTTCAATCAGGCGGCGACGGCGAGGTGGGCTTTGGCGGCTTCGTATCCGCGTCGCAGGGCGGCGTAGTTTTTGGGCAGCAGGTGCTGGTGTCGCTTGGGCAGGTGGCCTTCAAGGGCAGATTCTAAGGCTTCAATCGAAATATCAGGCAAGACGGCCGCGAGCGCGCCAACTGTCACCATGTTGGTTAATTTTTTATCGCCAAGTTCTTCGGCGATGTCGTTGGCTGGAATCATGATGACGGTAATATCGTCGCGTTGGGCTTCGCGGTCGACCATCGACTGGTTGACAATCATGTATCCGCCAGGTTGCATGATGGGTTCGTATTTGTTAAGCGAGGGCAGGTTAAGGGCGATAACATAGGGCGGGAATTTAACCATCGGTGAGCCAATTTCTTCGTCGGCAATCACAACAGTACAGTTGGCGGTGCCGCCGCGCATTTCAGGGCCGTAGGAGGGAATCCAGGTGACTTCTTTGCCCAAGTCCATTGCGGCGTAAGCCAACACTTGGCCGGCAAACAGCGAACCCTGGCCGCCAAAACCGGAAATGATGATTTCTTTTTGCATGGGTTGCACTCCGTTTCTTAAGCCTTGATTTCGGCCACTTCGGTTGAAATTTTGAAATCGCCAAGCGGGAAGGTGGGCAGCATGTGAGCCTCAACCCATTTGAGCGAATCGACCGGGTTGATGCCCCAGTTGGTTGGGCAGGTGGAGAGCAATTCAACCATCGAGAAGCCCAATCCGCGCTGCTGCACTTCAAAGGCGGTGCGAATGGCTTTTTTGGCCTGGCGAATATGCTTGGGGTCATGCAGCGAGCGGCGCACAACATAACCGGCGCCATCCATCTTTGAAATCATCTCAGACATGCGAATTGGGTAGCCTTGCAATTCAACATCGCGCCCGGTGGGGCTGGAGGTGGTTTTCATGCCGGGCAGGGTGGTGGGGGCCATTTGTCCGCCAGTCATGCCGTAGATAGCGTTGTTGACGAAGAAGACGCTGATATTCTCTCCGCGCGCAGCGGCGTGCATGATTTCGGCCATGCCGATTGAGGCCAAATCGCCGTCGCCCTGGTAGGTGAAAACGATGCGATCGGGCAGTACGCGCTTGACGCCGGTTGCCATGGCGGGCGCGCGCCCGTGCGGGGCTTCGACGAAATCGGTCTCGAAGTAGTTATAGATGAAGACCGAGCAGCCAACCGGGGCAACGCCGATGGTTTTTTCGGCCAGGCCCATTTCGTCGAGGGTTTCGGCGATCAGACGGTGGGCGGTGCCGTGCGTACAGCCGGGGCAATAGTGGGTGGAAACATCGTTGAAGGCCTGTGGGCGGCAGTAAACGACATTTTCTTCGGTTGCAAATTCAGGTTTGGTTAGTGTGACCATTTTTTCACCTTTATCCTGCTGCCAGGGCGCGTTCGAGCCAGGCGGCGCGCGGGTCGGTATCGACAGAAAGTTGGGCGGTGCTGATGCGTTGGATTTCGTGCAGGATGTCATCTGCAAACGGAACCACGCCGCCGGGTCGTCCGTAGAACTCGACAGGGACCTGTCCGCGTACGGTCAGGCGGATATCATCGAGCATTTGACCGGTGTTCATTTCAACCACCAAAAAGGCCTGGGTGCTGGGGATGAGTTGCTCAACCGCCTGGTATGGGAAGGGGTTGACGGTGAGCGGGCGCAGCAAACCAACCTTGATGCCCTGAGCGCGCGCCGCGCGAACCGCAGAGAGCGCTACGCGGCCTGAGGTGCCAAAACCAATGACGACAAAATCGGCATCATCGAGGTAGTATTCCTTGAAACGGACTTCATTTTTGCAAATCTCGTGCCAGTTTTTCAACATGCGCAGGTTGGCTTTTTCCTCGTCCAATGGCTCAAGATAAATGGAGGAGAGCATTCGGCGCGGGCGTCCGGGCGAACCGCTCACCATCCAGTCGGTTTGCTGGCGTTTAACGGGGCGCATTTCGGGCAATTCGGCGGGTTCCATCATCTGGCCCATCGAGCCATCGGTTAAGACAAATGCCAGGGAGCGGTATTTGTCGGCCAAATCGAAGGCCAAAACGGTCATATCGATGGCTTCCTGAATGGAGCCGGGGGCCAGCACAATGGCGTGATAGTCGCCATGTCCACCACCGCGCACAGCCTGGTTGTAATCGCCCTGCGAGGGGGCAATATTGCCAAGCCCTGGGCCGCCGCGCATAACATTAATAAAAACAGCGGGCAATTCGGTGCCGGCGATGTAGGAAATTCCTTCCATCATCAGCGACATGCCCGGCCCCGAAGAGGAACTCATCACGCGCGCGCCCGTGCAGGCAGCCCCATAAACCATGTTGACGGCGGCGACTTCGCTTTCGGCCTGTACGAAGGCGCGCCCCAACTGTGGCAGGCGGCCCGAAAGGTATTCCAGGACTTCGTTTTGAGGGGTAATCGGGTAGCCGAAGTAGGCCTCAAGCCCGGCGCGCACGGCAGCCTCGGCCATGGCGATATTGCCTTTAATCAGTTCTCGTGCCATGTTTTTTCTCCTTTATGCGCGGGCGGGGGCTTTTACAACTTCCCTATAAACAGTTATGGCTGCATCCGGGCATACAAGCGCACAAATTGCGCAACCGGTGCAGCCATCTGCATGTAGATGGGCGGGATGGTATCCCTTGGGAGTAAGCCTGTCCATATCCAGGCTAATCACCTCCTGCGGACAAGCGCTGATACACAGCTCACACCCTTTGCAATACAAATCACTGACTTCGATCCAACCTTTAGCGGGCATTCTTTCTCCTTTTTATTCGAGAAGTTGGACAAGATTTAGCATAATATTTATGCTTTTTTTATAATATCACCTTTGATGATGCAAAGATAGTGTAATGCGTCATGTCTCAGGCCATACAAATTTCCTGATTTCTCATTTTTAGTATTAAATTCACTAAACATTCGAGACAAAGATATAAGCATTTCTTATTATCCGTGCTTATCAATCTCAATAAGAAAATCTGAGGGGTGAATGTTATTTCTGTCACTATTATTTATTGACGGTGTGCATTATTCTGTATTTGTGAGTATTTGTACAATCAAGGAGAGTGCATCGTATGAAAAAATTTCTTTTACTTTTGGTTGCCCTGGTCTTCCTGGCCCTGACCGGTTGCCAAACCGCCGAGGTGGTTGAGCCAACCCAGGTAACAGAATCGGAAGAAGCCGAGGAAACATCCCTACCGACGGTTACGCCGCTGGTTGCATTGCCAGCCGAAACCGACTACTGCCTGGAATGCCATACCGATAAAGATGCTCTGGTTGCGCTGGCAACCGAGGCAGAAGATGCTCACGGCTCTGAATCTGAAGGGGTTGGGTGAGGTGGCGATGTGGCTCCGTTGGAGCCTTGGGAAAGAGTTTTTGTAAAAGGTGAAGAATTTCTGGCTACCGCGCACGGACAAATGTCCTGCATTTATTGTCATGGCGGCGAGCAATCGGAAGATATGGAAACTGCTCATGCCGACATGATTGCCGACCCCAGCGCGGGCGGGCGTGGCAATGTCTGCGCCAATTGTCACGGCGACCAATCAGACCATTTTGAAAAGAGCCTGCACGTTTCACTATCTGGTTACTGGAAGACGATTGATGCCCGCAGCGGCGGCGAAAATCACAAAGAACTGGAAACCATGTTTGGCAACCATTGTTCCTCGTGTCACACCACCTGCGGCGATTGTCATATCAGCCAGCCAGGTTCAGTCGGCGGCGGTTTTATTGAAGGTCATCTTGTCAAGAAGACGCCTTCGATGACGCGCAACTGTACTGCCTGCCACGGCAGCCGGGTAGGTAATGAATATCTCGGAAAGAATGAAGGCTACCCCGGCGATATTCACTTCAGGCAAGGGCGCATGAATTGCGTTTCCTGCCATACCGGTAATGAAATGCACAACTCAACCTCAACCTGCGAAGAATGCCACGATACCAGCGATGTAATGTATCAGGTTAAGCACCGCTACGATGGCGCGCAAGGCCCTTCCTGTGAATCCTGCCATGAGCAGGTGGGAAAATCGGGCGACCCGGTCATTCACCACACCCTGCACGGCGATAGTCTATCCTGCCAGGTTTGCCATTCGGTTGCTTATATGAGTTGTGACGGATGTCATGTTGCCATCAGTGATAAAACCGGCAACCCGTTCTTCCGCACAGAATCCAGTTACATGAGCTTCTTTATTGGCCGCAACCCAATTCAGAACTTCCATCGTCCGTATGAATATGTTGTGCTGCGGCATGTGCCGGTTGCTTCAACGTCTTATGAATACTATGGCGAAAATCTGCTGCCCAACTTCGACGCCCTGCCCACCTGGGCCTATGCCACCCCGCACAACATTCAGCGCAATACCCCGCAGACTGCTTCTTGCAATGCCTGTCACGGCAATCCTGATATCTTCCTAACCGAAGATAAAGTAACCCCTGAAGAGCTCCAGGCCAACCAGCCTGTGATTGTTCCAGAAGTTCCGCCAGCCCTTGGCACCCCCTAATCCGTCTTATTTTCCAAACAAGGAGAAGAAAAATGTCTAAGAAATTCCATCTGATATTTGCCCTGGTTTTGCTCGTAAGCCTCGTGCTGAGCGCCTGTGGCCCCGCCGCTCCCGAAGCGCCAGCGGTTGAAGAACCGGTTGCGGTTCAGGAACCAGTGGTGGTCGAAGAAGAACCCGAGGTTGTGGTTGAAGAACCGGCCATCGATCTGGTCGCCATGTTTGCCGATTTCGTTGCCACCCTGCCGGCAGACCAAAAATTCTACTCGATGACCGCCGCCGACCTGAACGGAATGCTGGCCGAAACCCCACCCTTCATCGTGGATGTGCGCCAGACTTCTGAACTCGAAGCGAATGGCTACATCGAAGGCGCGATTCACGTTGAAATCCGCGAACTGATGCAGAATCTCGACAAACTGCCCGCCAAAGACCAGAAAATCGTGGTGGTGTGCGCATCCGGTCATCGCGGCGGGTACGCCATGGTTGCCCTGCGCCTGTTGGGCTACAGCGATGTCTTCAACCTGAACGGCGGCATGAACGCCTGGAAGAAAGCCGAATTCTCTGTGGTTGAGGGCATGCCCGAAGCCGCCCAGGCCATCAGCACCCCTGAAGTGGACCCCTTCCTGGTGGCCTACTTTAGCAATTACCTGGGCGCGCTCGACCCGGCTGCCGGGTTTGGTTCGGTCAAAAATGATGTTCTCAACACCGAACTGGCCGAAGGCGGACAAATCTTCATGCTCGACGTTCGCCGCCAGGCCGAATGGGAAAGCGTTGGCTACATCGACGGCGCCGTTTCGGTTCCGCTCAATGACCTGCCCGCCAACCTCGACAAACTGCCCACCGATAAATCGGCCAAGATTGTCGTCATCTGCGCTACCGGTCATCGTGGCACGCCCGCCCAGATGTACCTGCAAGAACTGGGCTATACCAATGTCCGCAACCTGAACGGCGGCATGAATGGCTGGATCGGCGCTGGCTTCCCGGTTGCTGGCGTGGTTGATTGGCCCGCCACCTTCGCCGATTTCGTTGCGAAACTGCCCGCCGACCAGAAGTTCTACTCAATGACCGCTGCCGACCTGAATCAGATGTTGGCTGAAACCCCACCTTTCATTGTGGATGTGCGCCAGACTTCTGAACTCGAAGCCAATGGCTATATCGAAGGCGCGATTCATGTCGAAATTCGCGAACTGCTAAAAAATCTCGACAAACTGCCCGCCAAAGACCAGAAAATCGTGGTGGTGTGCGCCTCCGGTCATCGCGGCGGCTATGCCATGGTGGCCCTGCGCCTGTTAGGCTACAGCGATGTCTTCAACCTGAACGGCGGCATGAACGCTTGGAAGAAAGCCGAATTCGCCGTTGTTGAGGGCTTGCCCGAAGCCGCCCAATCCATCAGCACCCCCGAAGTAGACGCCCAACGCCTGGCTTACTTCGACAAATACCTGAGCAGCCTCGACCCCGCCGCCGGTTTTGGTTCCGTCAAGAATGACGTGCTCAACACCGAACTGGCCGAAGGCAAAGAAATCTTCCTGCTCGATGTTCGCCGCCAGGCCGAATGGGACGAAAATGGCTATATTGCTGGCGCAGTGCTGGTTCCGCTCAATGACCTGCCCGCCAACTTGGACAAACTTCCCACCGACAAAGCCGCCCCAATTGTGGTCATCTGCGCCACTGGACATCGCGGCACCCCGGCCCAGATGTACCTGCAAGCCCTGGGCTACACCAATGTCCGCAATTTGAACGGCGGCATGAACGGCTGGATTGGGGCCCAGTTCCCGGTTGAGAAGTAATTTTATATACCTGAAACAAAAACATCCCCTGCTTTTGGCAGGGGATGTTTTTGTTGGGACTCATATCTTTTTCTAACCTTAATGTGATAACCTTTATCATATTCAGGAGAAAAATCGATGACCAAAATTCCATCCTCTGAAATTACCCCCAAGCAGGTCTATCTCTCGCGGCGCGATTTTATCAAAGCCGCCGGCGTGCTGGCCGGCAGCATGGCCCTGGCCGCCTGCGGAGTCAGTGAAACGCTTGAACCCACCCCAGCCGCCACGCGAGAAGTTGACCCAAATGTCAAAACCGACGAACTGGGCGACCCGGCCAACTCCTACACCGACATCACCAATTACAACAACTTTTACGAATTCACCACCAGCAAAGAAGGGGTGGCCCCGCTCGCCAAAGATTTTCCAACCTCGCCCTGGGAGGTGGAAGTCTCGGGTCTGGTTAACAATCCTGGTAAATTTGGGGTTGAAGACCTGGTTAAGATGTTCCCACCTGAAGAGCGCATCTACCGTCTGCGCTGCGTGGAGGCCTGGAGCATGGTTATCCCCTGGATGGGATTTCCGCTCTCCAAACTACTCAATCTGGTGGAGCCAACCAGCGATGCAAAATACATCCGCTTTGAAACCACCTACCAGCCCGATAAAATGCCCGGCCTGAAACAACCCGGCTACCCCTGGCCCTACCAGGAAGGCCTGCGCCTCGATGAAGCCCGTCACGACCTGACCATCCTCGCAACCGGGTTGTATGGCGGCGAACTGCCTCCTCAAAATGGCGGTGGGATTCGTCTGGTGGTCCCCTGGAAGTACGGATTCAAATCCCTCAAATCGATTGTCAAAATCGAACTAACCGCCGAACAGCCGCGCACCTTTTGGAATGACATCGCCGCGCATGAGTACGGATTTTACGCCAACGTCAACCCGCAAATCGACCACCCGCGCTGGAGCCAGGCCACTGAACGGCGCATCGGTGAGTTGAGCCGCCGCGATACGCTGCTCTTCAATGGCTACGCCGAACAGGTGGCCGGTTTATACGCCGGGATGGATTTGAGCAAGTTTTATTAGCCGGAAAATAAAAAACGCAAAACAGCCTATCAGGGCGGCTCTTGCCGCCCTGATAGGCTGTTTTGATGAACCCTTACTCACCACCTTCTTAGCGCAGAATGCTCAGGCCCTCAATGTACTCCTGCAAATCACTAATCAGATTTTCTTTTTCAGCAATCAAAAAATGGAGCACGTCACCAATCGAGATAATACCAGACAGATGGCCGTCGTCTACAACCGGCAGATGGCGGACATGGTATTCGGTCATCAAGGCCATGCACTTTTCAAGCGTGGTATCAGGGTGAACCGTCACCAACTTATCAGACATAATTTCTTTTACTGAGGTTGTGCGCGAATCATGGCCTTTCAAGATAATTTTACGAGCGTAATCACGCTCGGTGCAAATACCGGCAATTTTCTCGCCATCTGTCACCATCAACGCGCCAACGTTCTTTTCAGCCATCATCTCAAGCGCGCGATATACGGTTTCGCTTTGAGAAATTGAAAAAACTTCAGTTTTCCCTTTTGAAGTGAGTAAATCTTTAACAGCAGGCATGGGATTCTTCCTTCCTTAATAAATGAACAGGATATGGATACGCAAACAGGTACTGCTATTTTACGCGATTAATGCAAAAAAACAAATCGACTCAAACAGGTGGATTGACTGATTTTACAATCGTGCCATGATCGGGCAGGCTGCGCCGCTCTTCGCCGGCATCAAGCGAAACAAAAGGATGCGACCAACGAAAAAGCCACTTCGCATCTTCTGGCAGGGTATTTACACAGCCATGCGAGCGCGGATCGCCAAAAGCATTATGCCAATGCGCGCCATGAATGGCAATGCCGCCCTGAATATACACGCACCAGGGCACAGCCGGGGTTGAATAGCCAGACGATTCGCTTCCGGCGGTCATATTTTTCGACATAATCTTCCAGTGCGTAAGCAAAGTTCCGGGCGGGGTTATATAAGTATCAGAACGCAACCCCGTCACAGGGTCATGCAACTTGCCGGTAGAAACGCGGCAAAAAAACACCTCGCGCTTGCCCTCGTAGCAGGCCAGGGTTTGCTGCTCCAAATTGAGCAACATGGTTTTCTCAGCCGGGTCAACATCCGGGCTAATCATCGCAACGTCGGCATCGGTCAGCACTTTGAACCCGCGCCCATCACCCCAATAATATTCGCCATACGAACCACCATACCCATAACCGCGCCCATTGGCATCTTCATTCCAGCGATATTCTACAAAACCATTCTCGGCGCGAATTTTATCCATCCAGACTACCTGCCCATAATACAGGCGCGGCGGAAAATTATATTCAATATGATCACGCAGCCAGGGCGAAACGTTGTTACCCTCATGCGCCAAATCGACATACGGAACCGTCACTTCAGCCCAAAAGCCGCTCTTTCCGGCAGGAATTTCAGAAATGGTCGGATTAGGCAAATTGCGGGTGGGCTGCACCACCGAGCCATAAATATAGCCTTCGCCAGTATCGACATATTTTTGGTTGAAAAAACCGCCCGTTACCGTGCCAACCACTTCGCGTTGCCATTCCACCAGCGTATCGGCGGGCAGTTTGCGAAGAATCTCACCGCTGACATTGCTTGGCCCGCTGCGCAAATTGATGCCATTATCAACCACCCTGCCAATCACTTTGCTGGCGGGGAATTCAGGCAACTGCTTGGGGGCAGAAAACTGCTCCAACCGAAAGAGTTTAACATCCTTGAACGCCAATGCGCCCAGCCCCAACCCGGCCAATTTTAAGAAATCTCTTCTTGATAATTTGCTGCTCATTTTCTCTACCTCGTAAAGTATGCACGCGAATAAACATAAGGATACCTGTAAATAAATCGGGAGTCAACCAATTTCAACAAATTCAAAAAATTGTGATATACTCGTGCCGCGCTTATGCAAGCGTGAACGTTTCTGGGATTTGTTTTGATTGCTTCGAAGCAGTTGCCCGTCAGAAACCGGCGGGCTTTTTTGTTGCCAGGATGGTTTTTCCGCGAGGAACAGCCATCGTTTGGGGCAAAGGGACAGGGTTGCGGAGTCATCAAAACAATCTGAATTAGCCCCCGGCGGCGAATCCGTCGGGAATAATGGAGTTTTGATGACAACCGAATTTACCGACCTGAACCTGCACCCCGAACTGGTGCGGGCTGTCACCGAGCGCGGATACGCCACCCCGACGCCAATTCAAGCCGCCCTGATTCCGGTCATGCTGACCGGGGCCGATGTCATCGGCCAGGCTCAAACCGGAACCGGCAAAACCGCCGCTTTCGCCCTCCCCCTTCTCAACAACCTACAACCAAATGGCAAACACGTCCAGGCCCTGGTACTGGCCCCCACCCGCGAACTCGCTTTGCAGGTGGCTGAAGCGATTCAGGAATACGGGCAGTTTCACAATGTGCGCGTGCTGGCCGTTTACGGCGGCGCGGCTTACATGCCCCAAATTAACCAACTGCGCCGCGGTGTCGATGTGGTCGTTGGCACGCCAGGCCGCCTGATGGATTTGATGCGCAAAAACGTGCTGGATATCAGCCGGGTCCACACCGTCGTGCTAGATGAAGCCGACGAAATGCTCTCGATGGGCTTTGTCGAGGATATCGAAACCATCCTGAGCGAAACTCCCATCGAACGCCAAACCGCCCTGTTTTCGGCCACCATGCCCGTCGAAATCCGCCGCCTGGCCGAACAGTACATGCGCGAGCCACAATCGGTGGTCATCGAACGCAATCAGGTGACGAGCGCAACCATCGAACAACGTTATTACTTTGTCAACCTGGGCGAGAAAACCGCCGCGCTCACCCGCCTTTTTGAAGTGGAAGACGTAACCAGCGCCCTGATTTTCGTCCACACCCGCGTTGAGACCGGCGACCTGGCCAACGAACTGACCCGGCGCGGATACCCCGCCGAGGCCCTCAACGGCGATCTGAGCCAGGACGCCCGCGAACGCACCTTAAACCGTTTCCGTCAGGGACAAATCAAGGTGTTGGTGGCAACCGACGTTGCCGCGCGCGGCCTGGATATCGACGACATCTCGCACGTCTTCAACTACGAACTGCCCCACGACCCTGAAATTTACGTCCACCGCATTGGGCGCACAGGCCGGGCCGGGAAAACCGGCGTGGCGCTCACCATGGTGGCCCCGCGCGAAAAGCGCCGCCTGCGCCAGGTGGAAGCCCTCACCCGCCAGAAAATCAAAGAAGCCGCCGTGCCAACCGAAGCCGATATTCTCGCCCTGCGCGAGGGCAAATTGATTGAAAAGTTCCGTGTTTGGCTGGCGCGTGGACGCTGCAAAGCCGAGCGCGTTCTGGTGGAACAGTTGGTGGCCGAAGGGCATGATCCGCTCGAAATCGCGGCAATCGCGATGAAAATCGTCCGCGCTGAAGAGAAACAAAGACCGATTGCCACCGTAAACACGGTTGAAGAACCCAAACCCAAAGCATTTGAACGCGCTTTTGAGCGCAGCGAGCGCTACAAAGGCGGAAAAGGCGAGCGTCCTTCTTCCACGCATGGCCGGTTCGCCGACAAAGGCCCACGCGCCCCGCGCGGCGATTTTGGCGGTAAATCATCCCATGAAGCGGGCATGGTGCGCCTGAGCCTGCGCCTGGGCAAACAACATGGCATTCGCCCCAACGACATCGTGGGTGTTATTGCCGGTTGCGCCGATATTCCGGGCGCGGTGATTGGAAAAATCACCATTCAAGAAAAAAATTCCCTGGTCGATGTGCCGGAAAATCTGGTAAGCAAAGTGCTCGCCAAAGCCGCCGAAGCGCAAATTCGCAAACAACCGCTGGGGCTGCAAAAAGCCTGAGATTTTCTCGTGGCAAGCCTCGTATTTTAGGGTAAAAGCGCAGCAGAGACTGATTTGTCTCTGCTGCGCTTTTTGCGATAAAATCTATCTGAATTATCGTTGGAGTTTAAAGTTCGTTTTTAATCGTCATTCTGCCAGATATGAACTTTGTTCATTATTGGAATTGCAGGGAGATTAATGTAATGATTCTGCAATCATTATTGTATAATCAGACCGGGGCAAGTTTTGTTCAACCTTATTCACTCAGAACAGCAAAGAGGAGATTATGGCAGAGATCAAACAATACTCACAAACCGACCCGGCCTGGAAATCAAAACCGCTTGGGTTCAGCAACAAATCGACCATTGGCGAGTTTGGCTGTCTGCTCACCAGCGTCTCGATGCTGGCATCAGCCTATGGCATTGATGCGCCCCCCGAAGAATTGAACGAAAAGATGAAAAAAGTGGTCGGTTTTTCAGCCGGAACAGCCTTCATGATTCCGGGGGCTGTGCCAGCCGCCTTGCCGGGCATGCGCTATGTCACCTATATCAATTGCGAAAAATCGCCCGCGCCGCTGGCAGAAATTGACGCCTGGCTGGGGCGCGGCAAACCGGTGATTATCGTTGCCGACTGGTCGCCACAGACCGGGGTGCAAACTCACTTCATGGTCGTTTACGGCAAACAAGATGACGACTACCTGGTGTATGACCCCTACCCCTTCCCGGTTTCAAAGGGACAGATTACGCTCAAAAACTCCAAATACGCCCAACTGGCCGGCAGCAAAGACCTTTCCAAAATCATCACCGGCGTCATGTACTTTGATGGCCCCGGCCAACCACCCGCCCCGCCAGTTCCGCCCAAACTTGATAAAGGCATTTCGGCCTCCTTCCCGGTCTTTGCAACGGCAGATGAACTGGCTATTCGTTCGCAAACCCTGGTGGCCGAACACACCCTGCTCAAACGGGTAAAAATTAATACCGAAATGAAAGTGCTGGAAGCCGATGCCGCCGCGAACGCCAAAATCGGTCAACAAAACCAATGGCTGGCTGTCAAACTGCCCGACGGCACCGAAGGCTATACCGCCGCGTGGCTGGTTGCCAAAGCCAAAAACGACGCCGCGCCTGAGCCTGGCACGCCGCCGGCGGTCATCCCGGTTCCCAAAGACGCCCCGGTGGTAAAAACAACCGTCGATGCGCTTAAATTGCGCTCGCGCCCCGATAACTCGCCTACCAGCATTCTCAAAATGTTGCCCATCAGCGCGGAACTGAAAGTGCTTGAACCGGCTTCCGAAGTAAAACGCAAAGTGGGCGTCATGCACGAATGGCTCAAGGTGGCCGATGTGCAGAATACGCAAGGGTCGGTGGCGGCCTGGTACGTCGATATCGTCAGCCTGGGGTCGGAAGGCTTTGGCCCACAAGCCGAGCGTCAGACTGCCGCGCCCAGTTTCTCGGTAGGCGAAATCTTGCCGGTGCTTTTGCGCACCACCGAAGAAAAAGTCGCCCTGCGCCAGTTCCCCTATATTGCCCAGGATACGCTCATCCGTCGCCTGCCCAAAGACAGCGAACTGATTGCCATCGAGCCGCCCGATAGCGCCGCCCGAAAAATCGGTCAGTTGGGCGAGTGGATCTGGGTGCGCGATGTCAACGAAAACGAGGGCTATGTGGCCGCCTGGTGCGTGCAGGAACGACCCGAAGACCCCATTCCACAAGTTTCACCCGAAGATTGCTAGCGACTATTCAGATAATCTCCCGCCAGTTTTATGCGCGCTGGCGGGGGATTGCAATACCCTGCTGGCGCGCTGGAGGCATTTCTCTTGAGTAACTTTGCAGACCTGGAAATTAACTTAGCCCTGCGCGATGAGACGACCTACACCATCACAGGCCGTCTGACCCTGCCCGATAGCGACACCGATTCGTTTTTTGGGTACGAAACCCCCATCCTTTTTCAGGCAGACCCGCTCGAACTGGCTGACCTGATTCTAACTCCCGATGAATACGGCAAACAACTGGCCGAGGCCTTTTTCAAAGACCCCGGCATGATCGATTTGTGGGCCAAAGCGCGCGCCAGCGCCCAGGCAACTGGCAGCCCGTTGCGCTTGCGGTTGCTCATCAGCGCCAGCGCAACGCCGCTCAACGAACTATACTGGGAAGCCCTGCGCGACCCGCAAGATGGATCGCCGCTTTTTACCGGTGAAAAGGTGCTTTTCTCGCGTTACCTGAGCGCCACCGACCTGCGGCCCGTCAAACTACGCCCCCAGGGAGATTTGAAAGCCCTGGTGGTAGTCGCCGCGCCCGAGGGATTGGAAGCCTACAAACTCGCCCCAATTGACCGCGACGCCGAAGTGGAACGCGCCCGCGCCGCGCTGGGCGATGTTCCGATTACCATTCTGCCCTCCAAAGCAAACGAACGCGCCAGCCTGCAAAGCATTGTCGAAACCCTGCGCAATGGCTATGATGTCTTCTATCTGGTGGCGCATGGCACGCTAACCGGTTCCGGCGAACCCATGCTCTGGCTCGAAAATGACGAGGGAAAAGTTGAGCGCGTGCTGGCTGCCCAACTGGCCGAGCGCGTCAACGAATTACAGCACCAGCCGCGTTTGGCAATTTTGGCATCCTGCCAGAGCGCGGGCAAAGGCGCGGGTAACTCGATGCAGGCCATTGGCCCGCGCCTTTCGCGGGCTGGCATTCCGGCGGTCATTGCCATGCAGGGCAATATCAGCATGGCGAGCGTTAAAAAGTTCATGCCAATTCTGTTCAGCGAATTACAGCGCGATGGACAAATTGACCGCGCCCTGGCGGTTGCGCGCGGCAATATCCGCGATGCGCACGATTTTTGGATGCCGGTCCTCTTTATGCGCTTGCGCAGCGGCAAGGTCTGGTATGTGCCGGGCCTGGGCGAAGAAGGCGAATTCGACAAGTGGCCGGCCATCATCGCCGCCATCCAAAACGAAAAATGCACCCCAATTCTGGGGCCTGGCCTGTATGAGCCGATGGTAGGCTCCTGGCAAGATTTATCGATTGAACTGGCAACAAAATTTAACTTTCCGCTGGCTTCGTTTCATCAAGATGCCCTGCCGCATGTAACCCAGTTTGTAGCCTCCAACCAAAGCCTCGATACCCTCTTCATTTCCATCAACAGCGCTGTGCGAACAGTGCTGCAAAAACGATTTGGCGAACACCTGCCCGAAAATTTGCAGAAACCCAACGCCAAACTGGAAGATTTATTCCGCGCCTGCGGGCCAACATTCCGCGCCAGACAAGAATACGAACAGCACAAAGTCCTTGCCAGCCTGCCGCTGCCGTTTTACATCACCACCAACTACAACAATATGCTGGCCGATGCACTCGAAGAAGCCGGACGCAAACCCGAAGTGGTCATTTGCCCGTGGAGCGAGCGGTTTTACACCGAATCGGTCTACGACAACGAGCCAGATTACCGCCCAACGGTTGAACGCCCGCTTGTCTATCACCTGTTCGGACACCTGAAAGAACCCGAATCAATGGTGCTGACCGAGGACGATTACTACGAATTCCTGATTGGCTTCACCACCGCCCGCCGCCGCACCCCGGCCATCATCCCGCCCCTCATCGCCCGCGCCTTAACCGATTCAAACCTGCTCCTGCTCGGATTCCAACTCAACGACTGGACCTTCCGCGCCCTCTTCCGCACCGTCATGACCCAGCAAGGCGGCGCGCGGCGCGGACGTTACGCCCATGTCGGCGTGCAGGTTGAGCTGGATGATACCCGCAACATTGACACCCGCCGGGCGCGTAAATTTATCGAAAAATATTTTGGCGATTCTGAAATCAGCATTTATTGGGGAAAATCAGAAGATTTTATTGAACAATTAGCCCGCAAGTGGAAAACTGCGCAGGAAGAATAGACCATGCCACAAAACGCTGAAACTCTGGCCTCACGCCCCAATCCGTATGTTGGCCCGCGCCCCTATAAACGCGGCGAAACCCTGTATGGGCGCAAACAAGAAAGCGCCGAACTGGCCGATTTACTGATTGCCGAGCGCATCATGATGCTCTATTCGCCCTCCGGCGCTGGCAAAAGTTCGCTGCTCAATGCCTCGGTCATCCCCAAACTGGAAGAAAACGGATTCGATGTCCTGCCGGTGGCACGCATCAACCTTGAGCCGCCGACAGGAATCAATCTGGACGCTTCGTTCAATCGCTATATTTACAGCATCCTGGTCTCCATTGAAGATTCCTTGCCGGCTGAAACACGCTTCCCCATTGAAACGCTGGCCTCCCTGCGCCTGAAAGAGTACCTGGCAAAATTCTGCGAGCGCGCCGCCCAAACAGAACAATCCAAACAAAAACGCTCTCTGGTCTTAATTATCGACCAGGGCGAAGAAATCATCACCGTTGCCCCGGTAGACCGTGACGGTAAACAAGAATTCTTCAAACAACTGGGCGAAGCCTTGCGCAGTCCCAATTTATGGTGTCTGTACTCCTTGCGTGAAGATTACGTGGCGCGTCTCGATTCATACATTCGCCCGGTGCCAACCGGCTTCTCGTCCCGCTATCGACTGCGCCTGCTGCCCTACGAATCGGCCCAGGAAGCCATTCAAAAACCGGCAGAGCAGCAAGGCGTCGAATTTGAAGCCCAGGCCGCCCAACGCCTTCTGGATGACTTGCGCATGATGCAAGTACAAACGCCCGATGGCGCATCAAACTGGGAACCGGGGCTGTATGTTGAACCCGTGCAGTTACAGGTGGTCTGCCGCCGCCTGTGGCAAGAACTCGAAACCACCGAAAAACAAATCACGCTCGAAAACCTGAACCGCATTGGCGATGTAAACACCGCCCTGGCCGATTACTACGCCTTGCAAGTCGCTTCGGTAGCCGCCCAAACCGGAAGCACCGAACGCGCCATTCGCGAATGGATTAACCGCAAACTGATTAGCAAACAAGGCGTGCGCCTGCAAGTGCTGCGTTCGCAAGGCGAAAGCGACGGCCTGCCCAACAAAGTGATCGAAGCCCTGGGCAAAGCCTATCTGGTGCGGGCTGAAAAACGCGGCGGCTCTACCTGGTACGAACTGGCCCACGACCGCTTAATTGACCCGGTGCGCCAGGACAACGCCCGCTGGTTTGAAATGCACTTAAGCCTCTTCCAGCGCGCCGCCGATGTTTGGGCCGAACAAGGCCGCTCCGATGGCTTGCTGCTCTATGGGCATGATTATTTCGAGGCCGAACAATGGGCCCAGGAAAACCATAATAGCGTTACCGAAACCGAATGGCAATTCCTGGCCGCCTGCAAAAAAGCCGACGAGCAAGATAGAAAAGAAAAACGCAACAACCGCATTGTGCAAATCCTGCTTGTCATCAGCCTGCTGGCCCTGATTGGGGCCGGAATCATGTATGCCCGCGCCCTGCGCTCTGAAAACCTGGCCCAAACCAAAGGACTGGCTGCCGCCTCCCTCAGCACCCTCAAATCAGACCCCGGCCTGAGCATATTACTGGCCCTGGAAGCCATGCAAAACACCAGCCCCCCGGTGATCGAAGCCGTCAACGCCATGCACCGCGCCCTGCCCGCCTCGCGCCTCCAAAGCACTCTGCTCGGCCATACCGACGCAGTTTGGGGGCTTACCTTCAGCCCCGATGGCCGCCTGCTGGCTTCAGCCGGGCTGGATGGCATGATCAAAATCTGGGACGCATCGCTGCAACAGGAAACCCCGCTCTACGAACTAACCCTTAATGAGCAAGACGCCGGCGCAACCGCGCTGGTATTCAGTCCCGATGGCAAAAAACTATTCGTCTCAACCAACACAGGCAACATCATCCTTTGGGATACAACCTCCTGGCAAGAAATCAGCCGCATTCAGGCCCACGAAGCGGCCATCTGGGGCCTGACCCTTAGCCCCGATGGAACCCTGCTCGCCAGCGGCGCAGAAGACGCCCTCCTCAAAACCTGGCGAACCGACCTCAGCCCGGCGGCAGAATTCCCCATGCGCCACTCCGACCCCATCGAAACGGTTGTCTTTAGCCCAAATGGAAGTCAGATTGCAACCACCTCCCTCGATGGTTCGGCCATCCTCTGGGACATCGCCACCACCCAATCGCTATACAAATTTCAGGTGCGCCCCTACATCATCACCGCCGCCGCCAGCCTCACCGGCGCAACCTTCAATGCCGATGGAACGCGCCTGATCACCACCGCCAGCGACAGCCGCATACTGATCTGGGACGCCCAAACCGGCGCATCCCAACCGACCATGATCATCAGCGGACACGACGACTGGGTCTATGACGTTCTCATGCGCCCCGGGCTCGAAGCCGATGCCGTTGAAGGAGAAATCATCTCCGCCGGAGCCGACCGCACCATCCGCATCTGGGGCGGGCGCTACGGACGCCAAAAACTCGAACTACGCGGACACACCGACCAGATTTACGCCCTGGCTTTGCACCCGCAAAACCCCAATTTGCTCGCATCTGCCGGCGCAGACAACACCATCCGTTTTTGGAACCTGAACTGGAACGGAAACTTTGAAGTCTTTACCTACGACCTCGAAGCGCCCAACCCAGAGAAGCCCAACACCAACCTGCCCGGCTACTCTGAAACCATCGTCTATAGCCCAGATGGAAAATACCTGGCCGTGCCATTGGCCCTCGCCTCAGAAACAACCACCAACTACCCCGCCTACAGCCTGCCAGGCGCCATCCTGATTCTCGATGCCCAAACCGGTAAAGCCGCCATCCCCCCCCTCCAGGGTCACGATGCCAGCATTTTCACCGTCGATTTCAACCCCGATGGCAGCCGCTTCGTCTCGGCTTCCTGGGATAAAACCGCCAGGGTCTGGGAAATGAACTGGCCCAACCCCCGGCCAGTGCTAACCCTGGAACACCAGACACAAGTCTACACCGCCGCCTACAGTGCCGATGGCCTCTACATCGTCACCGGGCAGGGCAACGGCTTCATCAGCCTGTGGGATGCGAAAAGCGGCGAACTAATCCATGAATTCCGGCCCGATATTCGGCGCGCCATTTACCAGGTACGCTTCAACCCGGCCAACAACCTGGTGGCCGCGCGCTTCAGAGACGATCATAGAATATTCGTCGTGGATGTCTTTGAAGGACAAACCGAAATGATACTGAATGGACATGATGACCCGGTTCGCGATTTCGACTTCAGTCCCGATGGCAAACGCCTGGTCTCGGTTGGCAACGACGCCCGCATCATCCTGTGGGATTTGAGCGAAGGCCTCGATGACGAAGACCGCTGGCTCGATTTCAACTTCGGCGGCCACCTGGCAACCATTTACAGCGTCACCTTCTCGCGTGATGGCAACAAAATCCTGAGCGCCGGGGCCGATGGCATCATCAAAGTTTGGGAACATGGCAGCGCCGCCGGCAAAGAAACCTGGCTACAAACCAACACCCTGTATGCCCTGGCCTTCGCCAACGACGACACCATTCTCGATATCGCCATCGACCCCATCCGCCATGAACGCGTCATCGCCCTCGTCAACGACTGGACGGTGCGCGGCTTCACCCTCAACAACGATGAACTCATAAGCCTGGCCGAAGCCAAAATCAAGAACTACCAGTTCTCGTGTGCCGATCTGGAACCTTATGGACTGGATACCCGCTACGAGTGTATTCCCTACCTCCCCTGACCATTCACAAATAGGAGAATTGCGCATGACTCAAGAACTGATGCTTAACGGAATCAATGCAGATGGCAGCAATTACAGCGATGAATTGGGCGTGCCCATCACCACTGAAATGGTTTCAAAAGTAGCGCGGGGTCAAAAATTAACCCCGGAAGACCTGCGCGATGCCAAAATGCGCAAATCCCTTGATGAAAAAAAAGACGAACATTTTGGCGTAGCCGAAGGGATCGACGCGACCAAACTGGATGAAGCCGGTTGGGGCATTATCTTTCCCAACAACCTGCCCCAAAAATCGGTCGATGCGCTCAAAGAAGCCCTCAAGCCGCTGCTCGACCACCGCAAAAAACAAGCCGCCAAACAAACCGAGCATTATTACCGCGAATTTATCGGCCAGGAAAACGGCTACAAACAAGGCGAGAACAAAAACGACTTCCTGAAGCGCTTTGGGCGCGGCCCCGGCCCGGCTGACCCTGAGAAAGTCCCCTATTACCTCATGCTGGTCGGCTCGCCCGAAACCATTCCCTTCAGCGTGCAGTATCAGTTGGACGTGCAATACGCCGTCGGGCGTATTTACTTCGACAGGCTGGAAGACTATTACCAGTACGCCACCTCCGTCGTCGCGGCAGAAACCAAAGGAATCTCACGCGGCAAAAAAGCGGCCTTCTTCGGCGTTGCCAACGAAAATGACCGCGCCACCCAAATGTCTGCCGAGCACCTGATCAAACCACTGGTCGAGGGCATGAAAAAAGACTACAAAGACTGGAAGCTGGATGTTGTCGACCCATCAAACGCCACCAAAGCCAACCTGTCCAACTACATTGGCGGCAAAAAGACCCCGGCCCTGCTCTTTACCGCCAGCCACGGCATGAACTTCAAATTCAACGACCCGCGCCAACTGCCGCACACCGGCGCCATTCTCACCCAGGACTGGCCCGGCCCCAAGGCGCGCGTGCCGATTACAGACAATTTCTATTTTTCAGCCGATGACCTGGCCTCCGATGCCGATGTCTTTGGCATGATGGCCTTCATTTTCGCTTGCTATGGTGGTGGAACCCCCAAAATGGACAACTTCTATCGCCAGGCCTTCGGCGAGCAAAAATCGATCGCCTCGCACGCCTTCCTGGCCCAACTACCCATGCGCCTGCTCAGCCATCCACGCGGCGGGGCGCTGGCCGTCTTTGCCCACATTGAACGCGCCTGGGGATCCTCCATCCTGTGGGACGGAACCGTGCGCGATGTCGAGACCTTCGATTCGACCATCGACGCCCTGCTGAACGGCAAACCCGCCGGCAACGCCACCGAGTACTTCAACGAACGCTACGCTGAAATCTCTACCGACCTGACCACCGAACTGGACGAAACCACCCCCGAAAACCAGGACGATGTCAAACTGGCCGGCATGTGGACCTCAAACAACGACGCCCGCAATTACGCCCTGCTTGGCGACCCGGCTGTTACGCTCAAATTTGACGGCAAAGAAACGCCCACCACCGAACGCGCCTCGCTCGGTGAAATTGTCTCCAAAGCCCCGGCCACCGTCAGCGGCGCTTCGGCCTCTTTTCAGCCTGACATCGTTGACCGCACCCCAATCGCAAAATCTGCATCCGGTGGGCCAGGCGATAACTTTGGAATCCTCGACACATTCAAAAAACCGGCAACTTCAGGCGAACCCGCCTCCGGCATGGGCGAGCAACTTCGTGAGTTTATGAACAAAGTCGGCACATACCTGTCCGAAGCCCTCGACGACGCCGCCAGCCTTGAAATTTCCACCTACGTTGCCGAAGACCTGACCGGCGCAAAATTCGACAACAAGACCAAATCGATGACCAACGCCGAACTGCGCGCCTTCACCCGCATCAACATCGACGGCGACACGGTCGTCTGCCTGCCCAAGAAGGATGGCGAGGTTGACCGCGAAGTGTGGGATATTCACATGGAAATGGTCAAACAAGCCCAGGAAAGCCGGGCGGAATTCATGAAAACCGTCGTCAGCGCCGCCACCAGCCTGGTCAACGTTTTACCCAAATCGTGAGCATGGACGAATCGGCGCTCAACCCCGCCGCCTTTGAAGCGGAAATGGAATCGGCCCTGGGGCGGCTGGATGCCTTGTTCCCCGAACCATCTGCCGAAGCGCAGGATGTCCCGGTCTCCTTCAGCGTGACCGATTTCCCAACGGTGGACGAGGCCTCGCCTGAAGGTCAACTGTTGGCGCTCATCCACGAAGCCGAAACGCCTGAGAGCGAAAAAATGGTCAGTTTCGGCATCGGTGAGGATGTTTCAGGCGCGATGGGGAAAGCGCAGGCTGAATTTGAAGGCTTCATGGAGCGCATCAACCGCGATGTGCTCAATTTTGCCCACGTCGAAAGCGGCGCGCTTGCCGCCACCCGCGTCAACTGGACCGGCGACGCCACAACCGTTCTCTCCGCTGGCGCAACCTCTGGCGATTTGCGCGCCCATGCCGAAACCCTGCGCCGCGAATTAATGACGCGCAATCTGCGCCTGCGCATGTTCGCCACCGTCACCCTGGCGGCTGGCAAGATTTCAATCTCCCTTACCACCCCCGGTTCGGCCCTGCTGGCCCTGCCGATGGCCTATCAGTACCTTACCCAATTATCCAAGCAATGGCAAGCCCTGCAATCTCTCAACCAACCTTAGGAGGAACAACTTATGGCAACCCCTGAAATTAAAGAAGCCCTCAAGAACGTGGCAAACGAAGTCGCCAAATACGTCAAAGACGCCGCTGTGCTGACCGTGCAGACCAAGACGGTTGAACTTGGCAGCAAGGCCGAAGCGACCCTGGCCGCCGAATCCATCATCCGCCTGGATGGCGACAGCACCACCACCCTGCCAACCAGCACCAACGACTTTGGCAAAGCCGAAGTAGACTCGGTCATCTACGAACTGCACATGCAAAACGTGCAAGCCGCGATTGACTATCGCAGCAAAATCATCCAGTCGGTGATTGATGTGCTGATTCCGTAAAACAAGTTTACGCCCTGTCATTCACAAAAAACGCCAGCCCGAAACGGTTTGGCGTTTTTTGTGTAACTGCCGACGAACTGATATGCGTAAAGCGACACATCGTCC
Organism: Anaerolineales bacterium; assembly: GCA_034411635.1. Taxonomy (GTDB): domain Bacteria; phylum Chloroflexota; class Anaerolineae; order Anaerolineales; family Villigracilaceae; genus UBA8950. The sequence continues at coordinate 3,583 of DAOUML010000300.1, read as the reverse complement.
CCGAATGGGGGGGATGTCGCCTGAAAACAAATTCTCAACGGCCTTACTCCTAACCGCGACTTTCAAGTCGCGCTACGGTAGGCGGTTACTTTATTTTTCAGATTTGGAATTGCTGCTAGCATCCCCCTGAATCTGGTAAAATCAGTCCACGATGAAAAAATGGCAACTCTGGCTTGGGGTGCTGATCAGCATCCTGTTTCTGTGGCTCGCCCTGCGTGGACTTCACCTGGGCGATTTTTGGTCGGCAGTGGTGGCGGCCAATTACTGGTGGATTCTGCCCGGCGTGGCGGTCTATTTTATTGGCGTATGGGCGCGGGCCTGGCGCTGGCATTATTTGCTGGGGCCAATCAAGAAAATCCCAACCGCCAAAATGTTCCCGATTACAACCATCGGTTACATGGGCAACAACATCTACCCGGCCCGAGCCGGGGAGGTGCTGCGGGCAGTCATCTTGAAGCGCAAGGAAGGCGTGCCGGTCTCGGCTTCGCTGGCAACCATTATCGTCGAGCGCATTTTCGATGGCGTGGTTATGCTGGCCTTTATCTTCGTCAACCTGAACGAACTGGCAAAACTGACCAGTTCATCTGGCTTTGTCGGCAATATTCAGGAAGTGGCAATTTATGGCACAGCGGCATTTTTCGGCGCGTTGATTGTTTTTCTGCTGGCGGCCATGTTCCCGGCTTTTACGGCCAAGATTGGCGAGTGGTTCATTCAGCGTTTGTTGCCGGAGCGTTTGCGCGAAAAAGTGAGCGGCATACTGCACAAATTCCTGGATGGCCTGGCCTCGCTGCGCTCCCCCTTCAATGTGCTGATGGTTTTCCTGACTTCGGTGGTCATCTGGCTGCTCGAAACGGCCAAATACTGGTTCGTGATGCACGCCTTCGATTTTGAAGTCTCGTTCTTTGCGCTGATGTTGATGAACGGCATCGTCAACCTGGCGACGACCATCCCTTCGGCCCCCGGCTACATCGGCACCTTCGACGCGCCCGGCATCGCCGTGCTGACGGCTTACGGCGTCGACCAGGCCATGGCCGCTGGCTACACGCTAGTTCTGCATGTGGCCTTGTGGCTGCCGATTACTTTGCTGGGGGCCTGGTTCCTGGCGCGTGAGGGCATCAAATGGTCTGATTCGCTGCGCGGCGAGGTGGAGGCGAAATGACGAGGTTTGTTTTTTGACGTAAAATTAAGGAATAGTGTCATTTCGAGCGATAGCGAGAAATCTTACCCCATGCTCCAGATTTCTCACCGCTACGCGGTTCGAAATGACAAGTGGCGCTACGCGTCTCGAAATGACAAGTTCAAACACTTACAGGTTTCGCATGTCCGAAACAGGCGCAGACAACCGACTCCGGGTGCTCATTGCAGACGACTATCAGGAAACGCGCCGCAGTGTCCGAATCATGCTTTCGATGAATTCGGATGTGATTGTGGTTGCCATCGCCAAAGATGGGCCCGAAGCCATTGAGCAGGCGCGTGAGCATCACCCGGATATTGTCATCATGGACATCAACATGCCCGGCATGGACGGCCTGACCGCTTTCAAAAAAATCAGCGAAATTTACCCCGATACCGGCTGCATCATCATCTCGGCCCAACGGGAAATCGACTCCCTTAACAAAGCCATCACCCTGGGCGTGCAGGAATACCTGGGCAAGCCGTTTACCATTGATGAACTGAACGAAGCGGTTAATCGGGTGGGCCAGCAGGTGCGGCAGAAGCGTCCCAGCCTGGAAAATGCCGGTCGGTTGCACAAACAAAGCGAAAAGTCGCTCGAAAAACTGGCCGGGGAATATGCCCGCTCGAAACGCACCGACGACACAGCGTTGGAAGTCTTTGAGCAACTGGCCGAAAACCCCGATTGCGACTTGCGCTGGCTGCGCACGCTGGCAATGCTCTACATCATCCGCGAGGAGTGGGGCAAGTTGAAAGCCCTGGCTGGACGGTTGGAGAAGTAAGTATAAAATTAAAAATCGAGGGTCGAGTAGCCAATTCTTTTGGCGTATCGAGACCCGGAACAGCCAGTCTCCCTGGCCTGTTCGACCAGGACAGGCGATACGGCTTTCAGCCTACCCTTCGACACGGCTTCGCCAGTCAGGGCATCGCTCGACCAGCGAATGAGGAAAACTATGAAAATTGCAATTATTGGAGCGGGATATGGCGGCATGGCCGCCGCCTGGGACTTACAGAAGGCCGGGCACGAGGTCGTCATCTACGAATCGGCGGATTACGTCGGCGGGTTGGCGAGTGGATTCAAGGAACCGGGCTGGGACTGGTCGGTGGAGAAGTTCTACCACCACTGGTTCGCCAGCGATGAACACATGCTCGGCATCATCAAAGAATTGGGGCTGGAGGACAAAGTCCGTTTCCCGCGCCCGCTGACGGTGATGTACCACGAGGGCAAGTTCTACCCGTTCGATTCGATCATCAACGCGATTTTATTCCCCGGCCTGGGCTGGGGGATTAATAAAATCCGCTTCGGGTTGGTGGGCCTGTTCCTGCGCCTGACGAAGAACTGGCAGGAACTCGAAAAGACCACCGTGGAGGCCTGGATGCGCCAATGGGCCGGGGAAAAAGTCTATAAACTGATGTGGGAGCCGCTGTTGATTGGCAAATTCGGCGAGAAGTACGCCAAACAGGTCAATATGGCCTGGATGTGGGCCAGAATTCACGCCCGGACGACGCGGCTGGGGACCTTCGAGGGCGGATTCCAGGCTTTTGCTGACTTATTCGCTGAGAAGTTGCGCGCGGAAGGAGTCGAGATTCGGCTCGGAACGCCGGTGACGCACATTCAACGGGAGTCAGGCGATGGGCTTCGTCTCGAACTGTCGACGCCCGAAGGCGTGGAAAAGGCCGATAAAGTGCTGGTGACGCTCTCGCCAGCAGTCGCCGCGAAAATGGTTCCGTCGCTTCCCAAAGAATATCTCGAAGGCCTGCTGAGATTAAAGTCGATGGGCGCGGTGGTGATGACACTGGCGCTGAAGGAAAAATTGTCGGAGCAAGGTTATTACTGGTACAACATTCCCAAGAGCGCGGGGTTCCCGTTTTTGGCGGTGGTGGAGCATACCAATTTTGTCGGGCCGGAGAATTTCGGCGGCGACCATATCGTTTATGTGGGCGATTACCTGGAGCCGGAGCATGAGTATTTCAGGCTGACGCAGGAAGAGTTGCTGGAGCGCTTTTTGCCCAGTTTGCAAAAGTTGAACCCGCGTTTTGAACGCGAGTGGGTCAAGAAGACCTGGCTGTGGCGGACGGCGTATGCCCAGCCGGTGCCGCTGGTCAACCATTCGCAAAACATCCCGGCGATTGCGACGCCAATTGAGGGGCTGTATTTCGCGTCGATGAGCCAGGTTTACCCCTGGGATCGCGGCACGAACTTTGCGGTGGAGATTGGCCGCAAGGCGGCGGGGATTATGTTGAGGAGCAGTGAGCAGTAACCAGTGGCCAGTGAGCAGTCACTACTAAAAGCAGAACGCCCTTTCCCGGTTTGGGAGAGGGCGTTTTTTTGTAAAGAAACTCTGCCATTTTTTATATTCTGATAGCGTTACAAGCAGTAATATCCAAACAATTTTCACTTTACCGCTTT
>DAOUML010000299.1:0-2022 GCA_034411635.1 Anaerolineales bacterium | reverse complement strand
TTGCTCAAACGCTCTGTTTTCAACCCGTCTACGATGTCTTGATGGTTCTCTCGGTTGTTAAGGTGCTGCTTTTGTCTACGATGTTATGATGGATGACAGATATTGGATATTCGATACTCGAATATGCGAAGAACGAATACCGAGTTTCGAATATCGAATTTTGTCAACCGAGCGAAATTTCCATCCTGTGCCGATGATAGCGGCCTTCGCTGAAGGTTTGGGTAATTGTAAAGCCAAATTGGGTGTAGAGGGCGAGGGCGGCGGGGTTGTCGGTTTCGACGCTGAGGGCGATGGAGGTGAATCCGGCGGCGCGGGCGGATTGGGCGAAGGCGGCGAGGATGGTTTTGCCGAGGCCGCGTCCGCGTGCTTCGGGGGCGACGCCGATGTAGGTCAGTTCGATTTGGCCGGGACGCACCTGGTTGGCGGGCGAAGCCGTCAGGACAGATTGGGCCAGTTGGATGAGGACGCCGGGGCGGGTGAAGGTCAGTTTAAGTAGTTGCCCGGCGAACCAGGGGAGTGGGGCGCGCAGTTTGGCGTTGAGGGCGGCGGGGTTGGGTGAACCAAGCACATAACCAATAGGCGCATAGCGCGTAGTGCGTAGTGCGTGTTCCGTTGTGGAATTGATGGCAATAAAGGCGATGACGGATGGGTCGGTTTGGGCGAGTTGGTAGTAGCGCAGGAGGATGTCGCGGCCCAGGTCGGTGAGCAGGGTGGGCATGGTGGCGGCATGCAGGTCGGCCAGGGCGGGGAGGGAGTTGGGGGGGAGTTGGGAGAGGGGGAGGATTTCAGGCATTAGTGACCAATGTTCAGTATTCAGTATCCAGTGTTCAGTCCTGAGCGGAGCCGCCTGTTCCTGGCGGCGTAGTCGAAGGGCAGTGTTCAGCCCTCCCGGCAAACAACGCCGGGACGATGTGAGCGGAGGGTTGAGTAACGCGTCAGCGCGTAACGAGATCCGTAGCGATGCCCTGAGTTCATCGAAGGGCAGTTTTTCGTGTTTTGTTGTTCATGCCAATCCCTTAATCAAAAACGGCCCAAGCGGACGGATGATAAAAGCGGGCAAACGCTTCCAGAGAGCGATGGCAAATTGGAATTTGGGATTTTTCTGGTTGAGGGCGGGCAATTCGCTGCCGGGTTTGAGCCAATACCAGTAGGCCAGTCGCTGCTGGCGGGGATTCCATTTCAGTTTGAAAGTTTCGTTACCGGAGCCGTCGAGACTGCGGCCCAGGTCAAAAGTTTTGAATCCGCGTTCGGCGTAGCGGAGGATGGTCTGCCAGTAGAGAAATTCGCCGGCGTAGTCGGAGCGGTGGGCGCGCAGGATGTTGGCGTGCAGGTTGGTGACGGTTTCACCCTGCTGAATGAAGACTCCCGCCCCGGCCAGTTTGCCATCTGGCGCGTATAGGACGGTAAATTCGAGCGTATCGCCAAGCAGGTCGGCCATGGTTTTGAGATATTTTTTGGCGTGATAGGGCGAGCCGAGTTCGTGCATGGAACGCGCCAGGGCTTCGTAAGTGTCGTCGAGCAGGTCGAGGCGGCCAAATTTGACGGTGAATCCCTTTTTGAGCGATTTGCGGATGTGGTTGCGGTGGTTGGAGGAGAAACTCGATAATAGAAATTCGGTATTCGAGGAGAGTTCAACCAGGTAGGTGTGGTAGACGGGGTGCTGAATCCAGCCGTTGGGCGGGGAGGGGGCTTCAGCGGCGAAACGAATATTGACGTGGTCGACGCCCAGGTCATTGGCGAGTTTTTTCGCGGCTTCGAGCAGCAGATTGCGGGATTCAGCGTCAGCGTAGGCGAATCCGCCGTAGGAGCCGAAGGGGGCGGTGGTGAGAGAATTGCCGAAGATGGGGTGTTTGACGTGTGTCAGCGCCAGCAGGCCGGTGACGGTGCCTTCTTCTTCGGTCTCGAAGCGGTGGACGGGGAAATGGTAAATTGTCCGCGCCAGGTCAGACCAGGAATCGAGGGCGGTGAAGGTGGCGGGATGGGTTAACGAATCGGGCCAGTTGGCGGGTTCGTCGGGAGTCA
>DAOUML010000298.1:0-1536 GCA_034411635.1 Anaerolineales bacterium | reverse complement strand
ACCGAGTCGAAGCCGGGGTCGGAGTGGGTGACGATGTCGGTGTGGCGTCCGCGCTGGTAGAAACCGAGCACGGGTTCGCCGGCGATGTCGTCCTGGAAGCGGATGCAGCGCGCGCACTGGATACAGCGTTCGCGGTCGAGGAAAATCAGGTCGCCAAGCGGAACATGTTTTTCGCCGTGATGTTTTTGGTCAAAGATGAAACGGCTCTCTTTCGGGCCAAATTTCATCGTCAGGTTTTGCAGCGGGCATTCGCCGCCCTTGTCGCAGACCGGGCAATCGAGCGGGTGCGAGGTGAGCAGCAGTTCAAGGATTTCTTTTTGGCCGCTTTGGGCTTTTTCGCTGTCGGTAATAACGAACATGCCCTCCGAGACCGGGGTGGTGCAGGAGGTTTCGAGTTTGGGGCCAAATTGCAGTTTTACCTGGTCGTTTTCATCGAGGACGGGCTGGCCGGTGGCGCGGTCAATCATCGGGCGGCCAATTTCGACCAGGCACTGGCGGCACATGCCAACCGGTTCCATCTTGGGGTGGTAGCAAAAGACCGGGATGTCGATATCCACCGTTTTGGCGGCGTTAACAATCAGCGTGCCTTCGGGGACGCTGACGGGTTTTCCGTTGATTTTCAGGTTTACCATTTTTGTCATAGTTGCTCGATATTAGAGATTGGAGATTGGAGATTAGAGAGTGGGGGCTGGATGCTCAAGAATAAGTGGTCTGCTCTCTGTTCTCGATATTCGCTATTCGCCATGTTCTCGCAGGCTTTCGATATAGAGTTCAATCGCTTCACGCGCCATCTGCTTGGCTTCTTCGAGCGTTTCTCCATACGTTACGCAACCCGGCAAGGAAGGGACGGTCACAGTAAAACCACCTTCGGGTTCTTTGTGCAAGAAAATACGATAAACAAGCGGATTCATAACGCTCATTTTCCAATTGCCACTTACCAACGATTCGATATTCGGTAGTCGATGCTCGAATTATCGAATATCGAATTACGACTTGCCAGTTACCTTCTCAAAATCTTCCGGGAAACGCTCAATCGCCGAACGGACTGCCATGGTCGAGAAATCGCCCAGGGCGCACAGGCATTTGCCGTAAACCTGGGCGGCGACACTGTCGAGCAGTTTGACATCCCCGGCGCTGGCCTGTCCGCTGTGGATGCGCGCCGTCAGGTGTTTCATCCAGTAGTTGCCGTCGCGGCAGGGGGTGCATTTGCCGCAGGATTCGTGCTTGAAAAAGTCGATGGTTTTGTTGATAACCCAATCCATGCTGTGACTGTCGTCGATGATGATGACCGAGGCCGAACCAAGCATCGAGCCGACACCCTGAACGCTTTCATAATCCATTGGCGTGTCCATCACTTTGTCAAAAGACTCATCATCGACGCGGATAATGGACGAGGAGGCTCCGGCAGGCATGATGGCGCGGATTTTGCGTCCGTTCGGGATGCCGCCGCCGTGGGTGAAAATCAATTCGCGGAAGGTGGTGCCGAGCGGCAGTTCGTAGTTGCCGGGGCGTTCGACATTGCCCGAGAGCGAGAAA
>DAOUML010000297.1:0-10804 GCA_034411635.1 Anaerolineales bacterium | reverse complement strand
GGGGGGGGGGGGGGGGGGGGGGGGGGGGGGGGGGGGGGGGGGGGGGGGGGGGGCGGGGGTTTGAGCCGGTCTTTTGCTTCGTCGAGGGCGCGTTTGCGGACGATGCGTTTGTCGTTGGAGAGTTCGCCGATGTAGTAGCCGAGCACGGAGTAGACTTCGCGGTTGGGTTGCACGAACCCGACCCATTCGCCCAGGCGGTTATACAGGTAGGGGTACACCAGAAAGGCTTCGGCATCGCCGCGGGTGGTGTAGATGGGGATGATGGCCGGGGTTGGGGTGGTCATTGGTTGCGGATTCTCCTTTTGCGCGGGCTGTTAATGGCGACGTCGCTGTAGGTCCAGTAGCGGTTGGCGAAGAAGTTCCACATCATCACAACGCCGATGGCGAGGGCCAGGGTAAGGTTGTGGCTGATGAAGGTGTGGTGCTGGGCGGCGTATTGATAGGGCAGGCTGCCGAGATAGGTGTCGAGCAGGGGTTCGATGTAGGTGAGAATCGGGATGCGGATGCTCAGTCCAATGGTGTTGACGATGCTGAATTGCAGGAGTTGGCCCATCAGCGGTTTGGTGCGCGATTCGGGGTAGGTCCACAGGCGGTTCCAGGTGAAGTTGCTGACTGTGGCGATGATGAATGAAATTGTGCCTGCCAGTACCAGCGATGCGCCAGCAAAAACGACCAGCAGGTTCATGCCTGCAACGTCGATGGCTGAGCCGACTGCGCCGATGATGGCAAATTTGGTGAAGCGCACGCGCTCATCGGGGTTGCGTAGAATCATGATCATGCGAGGCCGAGTTTTTCCTTAAAGTATGGGATGGTGCGGCGCAGTCCTTCTTCGAGGTTTACTTTAGGTTGCCAATCGAGCAGGGTTTGGGCGCGGGTGATGTCGGGGCGGCGGCGCTGGGGGTCGCGCGAGGAGCGGGCGTCGACGAAGGTGATTCCGGCGGGGTTGCCGGTGATGCGGTTGATGATTTCGGCGAATTCGAGCAAGGTCATTTCGACCGGGTTGCCGATGTTGACGGGCATGTGTTCGTTGGAGTAGAGCAGTTTTACGATGCCGTCGACGAGGTCATCGACATAGCAGAAGGAGCGGGTTTGCTGTCCATCGCCGTAGACGGTGAGCGGTTGGCCGAGCAGGGCTTGTTTGAGCAGGTTGGGCAGGGCGCGGCCATCTTCGAGGTCCATGCGCGGGCCGTAGGTGTTGAAGATGCGCACGATGCGTGTATCCACTTTGTGCTGGCGGTGATAGGCCAGGGCGAGGGCTTCGGCGAAGCGTTTGGCTTCGTCATAAACGGCGCGCGGGCCAGTGATGTCGACGTTGCCGGGGTAGTCTTCGCTCTGCGGGTGGACGAGCGGATCGCCGTAGATTTCACTGGTGGAGGCCAGCAGGTAGCGCGCCCCGTTGGCTTTGGCGACGCCGAGGGTGTGGTGCGTGCCGAGCGCGCCGGCTTTCATGGTTTGGATGGGCAGGTTGAAGTAGGCGTAGGGCGAGGCCGGGTTGGGGCTGGCGGGCGAGGCGAAGTGCAGAACGGCATCGACTTTGCCTGGAATGAAGATGTATTCCGAGACATCCCTTTTGTAGAAAATGAAGTTTTCGCTGCCAGCCAGGTGGGCGATGTTATCTGGCGAGCCGGTGATGAAATTGTCCAGGCCGACAACCTGATGGCCTTCGCCAATGAGGCGGTCTGAAAGGTGCGAGCCGAGAAATCCGGCTGCGCCGGTGATGAGGATGCGCATGAGGGGGTCTCCGAGAATTTGATTTGGGTGTAACAAGCCCTGAGCGGAACGCAGTGAAGTCGAAGGGCGGTTTCCTATGAGATCGTCCTAACGCACTCCGCTCAGGACGAGTATGCTGATTATTGCCAGTCTATCTTATCTATTAACCCATCGCCCGTGATTTGGGTTGCGTTTCCGGTGCTGACTTGAATCAGCCACAGGTTGCCCTGGTAAACAACAGCCAGAAATTCACCATCTGGCGACCAGTGAGGGTGTTGCGGCTCCAACCCGGGCGCGCCTTCGAGTGGGAAGAGCGTCCGGCGGTTTGAGCCGTCACGATCCATGATTGCCAGTCTGTATCCGCTGGTTTCGGATTGCAGCGGTGAAAGGGCGTACAGGTGGGCGATGCGGAAGGTTTGTTCGTCCCCCTTTTCCTCGGTGGGCGAGGCAGATGGGTAGGCAAACATGCCAGTCTGGCGGACAATGCGCACGTTCGCGCTCGATTCGAGCGAGAGCGCGCCGAGGTCAAAATAAGGCGACTCTTCCGGGTTGACCAGCCCGGGCGGCGGGGCGTGATGGACGTAGTAGAGCGTGCGCGAATCTGCGCCCCAATTGAGCGGCGGAATGAGGGCCCAATCGCCCAGGGTTTGCAGCGGGGTCAGTTCGAGCAGGCTCGCCAGGTTTTTGTCGCGGAAGTTGACCAGCCCAATCCCGTCGGGGCGGGCGTAGGCCAGGCGGCTGCCATCGGGGGCCCAGGCATAATCACTGCCCCACCAGCCATACACGCCGCCGCTGTTGGCTTGAATGATGGCTTCCGGTTTTTCAACGCGTCCGTTGGAATTAAACTTTAACAGATACAGGTCATTGTTGGCCTGCCAGCCTGGCGCGGCGGCGCGCGGCTCGACGGTGGAGTAGGCGATTTGTGTGCCAGCGCCCGGTATCCAATCGGCAAAGTGGACGATGTTGGCGGTTTTCAGGCTAATCGGTTTGGCGTTGGGGTCGCCAATGCGCAGCACCCACAAAGTGTTGATTTCTTCACTAAGCGGCTTTTCAGATTTGCGGGTGTAAAGCAGGAAATCGCCTTTGGGCGAGAGTCGCAGCACGCGCCCGTCGAGGTCGCCGCTGGCGACAATAGGGACGCGGTTGGCGGTTGAGCCTTCCATCAGCCAGGCGTTGCCGCCGGAGAGATAAACCAGTTTTCCTTCTACGGGCAGCGAGGCGAACGCGGTCTGCATTCCGACCATGATAATTTCAGGCTGGGCGGCTTGCAGGACGATGGCCTTGACAACCGTCGCGCTGGTTTCAATCCCGTTTTCGAACAGTCGCCGGGTGGTGATTTCTTGTCTTCCGTTGCGGCCTTCCTGAATCAGGCGTTTTTCACCTTGCGGCAGTGATTCGTTACGCACGGTTTGGCTTTCAAAAGGCAGAGTCACTTCGCGGGTGTCGAATTCTTCACGCACGCGAATAATGCTGACCTGGCTGCCATCCTGTGCCAGGGCATAGACCGGCGGCTCGACCCGGTCGAGGCTGCCAACGGTGACATTTGCGGCTTCAATCGCTTGTTGGATGCTGCTGCCAGAGGCGATTTCTACGCCCAGGCTTTGACCGTCCACCTGGATTGTGACCCGGATTTGGACCGCGCTGCTGGAGACGCGCGGGGCGGCGCATCCGCTTATCAGCAGGGCGACGGTCAGCAGGAGCGCAAAGAGCCGTTTCATTCTTGACAGTGGGTTATTTAATGCGGCCTGTTAAGGTCATCAGCCCATTTGAAATGGTGATGGTTTCCAGGCGGAACCCGGTGGCAGCCGGGCCGAGCGCGCCGGTAAAGGCTTCGTTGACCATTGCGCTGATGGTTTTGTTTAATTCTTCGGGCGCGGGCAAGGGGCCAAAATCGACCGATTTAACGGTGATGGAGGGCTGCCCGCTGCCATCGACCATGGCTACCAGTGCAATGCGCACATTGGCTGTGAACGGCCCTTGCTGGGCTTTTCCGTAAATCTGAATCTCATTATCGCGCAGGTAGACTTGCGGCTCGGTCAGGAAGGCTTCTTGCTCGGAGGCGAGACGCTGGGCCAGCAGGGAGGTCAATTGCGCCTCAGTGATGCTAAAAGAAAGCGTTCCGGTCTGTTGGGCGCTTTCGACGGCTTGTTTGAGTTGTTCTTCAACGCTGCCCGCGATTTCTGTCGAGACGGGAATTTGCCCATCAGGATATTCTGGCCCGCCAATAAACATATTGCAGGCCATTGATGATAAAATCAAGATCAAAATTGACAGTAAGACTTTTTTCGACATAACGGCATCTCCATTTTTCACGAATAACCGGACTATTATAGCATGAGCGACTCTCAAAACCTACCCGAACTCAGCCTTTCAGCCTTGCTGGAGGGCTTGCTTTTTGCCGCGCCCGAGCCTGTTACCCCAGCCCAACTTGGCGCAGCCCTTGAATTGACGCCGACTCAAATCGAAAAGGGACTGGAATCTCTTGAAGAAGACCTGCGAGCGCGCGGAATCCGCCTTCAGCGCCACGCCGGGCGGGTGCAGTTGACGACTGCGCCCGAAATGGCCGAACAGGTGGAGACCTTTCTCGGCCTTGAAGCCACCAGCCGCTTGAGCCGCGCCGCGCTCGAAGCCCTGGCAATTATCGCCTTTCAGCAGCCGGTCACTCGCCCGCAGGTTGATGCAATTCGTGGCGTTAACAGTGACGGGGTGATGAAGAGTCTGTTGAGCAAAGGACTCTTGCAGGAGGTTGGACGCTCAGAAGGCCCTGGCCGCCCGATCTTGTACGGAACTACGCCTGAGTTTCTCCAGCACTTTGGTCTCAATTCGCTCTCTGAATTGCCGCCGCTCGATTTGGAAGCAAGCATCGAGAAGGATGTGGAATTGCTGAAGGAGTAACAAAAAGGGCCTTGATGAATTCATCAAGGCCCTTTTTGTTTATGGCGTAATATGTTTTTCGGGTTGTGGCCCGGGGTCATCCAAGTTGCTCTCGCCAAATGGCATTAACACCTTAACGCGCATATCCTGTTCAACGCTGCACTGGCACGAAAGACGGAATTTTCCCAGATTGCCCTGCGCTTCCAGTTTTATCTTTTCGGCTTCGGTCATGATTTCCGGCTCGCCTTCCAGAAATTCCACCCGGCAGGTGGTGCAGCGGGCGTTTCCACCGCAACGATGTAACGGGTCGCCGCCGTTTTCTTTCAGGGCCAGCACCAGGCGAGTTCCTTTTTCTACTTCGAAAGTTCCAACACCCTCAATGGTTAGTTTTGGCATGATTTTCTCCTTAGAAAAGTTAATCTGAAAAAATTCTACCTTTTCAATATCAGAATCGCATTTGATTTGTGCTGGAAATACTATAAAAACAGCCACCAGCCCAATAGAGCGGCGGTAATCGTCATGGTCACGTTGTCGATGTCTTTCTGCGGCAGCGATTCAACCAACATGCTGACCAGGGCAATCAGGCCCAGGGGCAGCAGATAAGCCGAAAGGGGCGCGCTGAAAACTCCGAGCCAGAGATAAACCGCCAGAATTGCCAGCGAAAGCCCAAAGCCGCCGATGAGAACGCTCAAGGACCCGGCCACGCTTTTTTCACCCGACCAGGGCAGTCGGGCAGAGCGAACCCGTCGCCCGATAACGTCGGCCACCCCGTCGCCGCCGCACATCATCATCAGCGCCACCATCCCAACCGGTGAGTCTTTCCAGAAAAGGATGGTCAGGGCTACGAACATGATTCCGTAATACAAAGGCCCGCGCAAGATTTCACGCGGGTCGCCAGTGCGCGACATGGCCTTGACAGAAGCCTCGTCTTTGATGATTCCCAGTCCGATGAGCGCAAACTGGACGGTAATCAGCCCCGGCACAAGCGCGGCCAGGTAGCGGTCATACCACTCGCCAGGAAAGAGCAGCCAGCACAAGACAAAAATCGGCCCGGTGCCAATGTGGATCAGTTTGCGGCTCAAACGGCTTTCAATCCAGCCGCGATGGGCGGCAAAATCCATGATGCGCAGCCAGGTGATGGCGGCGGCGAAGGTCAGAATGGTGGCGAGAAAAGAATTCATCTGCGACTCCTCAAGAAGATGGGCAATTATACCCGTGCCGGGCATAAAATACCCGTGCCGGGCATAAAATACCCATCGCGCAGCGACATTTTGCGGCTATAATCGGCCAAATTGATGAACAGCCATTCAACTTCACAGTTTTTCGCTGGCGCGCGCGCCGAATTGCCTATTCTGCTGGGGGTTGCCCCTTTTGGCATGATTTACGGCATTTTAGCCCTGGGCGCGGGGCTTTCGCCGCTGGCGGCCCAGGCGATGTCTGCAATTGTGTTTGCCGGCTCGGCCCAGTTCATGCTCGTCCAACTGGTGGGGATGGGGACGCCTGCCCTCGTGATGATTGTGACCGGCTTCGTCATTAATCTCCGTCATGCGCTTTACTCTGCCTCCGTTTCACCGCACACCCTCGGCCTGAATCCGGTTTGGAAGGGGCTTTTGTCCTACCTCCTGACCGATGAAGCCTACGCTGTAGCGATTCTGCATTACAACGCTGATTCTCCACCGGCGAACAAACACTGGTACTTCTTTGGCGCCGGACTGACGCTTTGGACAGGCTGGCAAATCAGCACCGCGATTGGCATCTTTCTAGGCGAGCAAATTCCAGATTCCTGGGGCCTCGATTTCACCCTGGCGCTGACTTTCATCGCCCTGGTCTTCCCGGTCATCCGCGATAGGCCGACGGTTTTTGCGGCCCTTGCCGCCGGGCTGACGGCGATTCTGGCCGCCGAACTCCCTTACAACCTCGGCCTGCTGACAGCCGCCCTGGTCGGCATTCTGGCTGGTCTTTTGGCGGAGCGCAAAACATGAACACCATCTGGCCTGTGATGATTGCCCTCGGATTCCTGACCTTTTTAACGCGCCTGTCGTTTATCGGCCTGTTCCACCGCTGGCAGACCCCGGTTTGGGTCAAACGCGCCTTGCGCTATGTGCCGGTTGCCGCGCTGACGGCCATCATCGCGCGGGAATTGCTCATGCCTGGCGGAGTCCTCACCCTCAGCCTGCTCAACCCACGTTTGCTTGCCGGCCTGCTGGCAATTTTTGTCGCCTTGCGCACCCGCAGCATCACCTGGACGATTGCCGCTGGCATGGCGGCTTTCTGGTTGCTGCGCTGGCTGTTGGCGATGTAACTTTTGTCATAGGGGATTTTCAGAGTGTCGGGTATAGTTAATAAAAATGACCGAAAGGAATTCTTGCATGACCCAAAAAACTTGCCTTAATTGTGAACGCTCCTCAGATACGATTCCCATCCTAAACCTTGAATATCAAGGACAAAATTACTTCATTTGTCCTCAGTGCATGCCCACCCTGATTCACAACCCGCACGCCCTGTCCGAAAAATTGCCCGGCAGCGAAAACCTGTCCCCCGCCGACCACGCGCATTAGACGTTTTCGCCTCGCTTGCAAACCTCGCAATCTGGTATCATTGCGAGGTTTGTTTTTTATTCCTGCAAAAAAGGCCGCGCATGGACGAATTTCTTGCCAAAATTAGGCTCACCCGCACCAGTTTTAATACCCTGCTGGTCATTTTTTTATTTCTCGGCAACAAGGGGCTGGCGTTTGTGCACACCTACATCATCTCGCGCCAGTATCGTGACGATGTTTATCTCCTCGATACCTTTAACGCCGCCAACAACCTGCCCGATGTGCTTTTTGCCCTGATTTCAGGCGGCGCGCTGGCAATGGCATTTATCCCATTGCTCACCGAATACCTGACCAATAAAGACCGCGCCGCCGCCTGGGATCTGTTCTCGCGGGTTGCCAATCTGGGTTTTGTCGTTACTGGCGGCATTGCAATCGTGGTCGCCATTTTTGCCGAACAAATTGCCGCGCGGGTCATTGCCCCAGGGTTTCCGCCCGAACAACTGACCCTGCTGGCTGAACTGATGCGCCTCAATCTGATTGCAACGGTTATTTTCTCCATCAGTGGCCTGGTCATGGCAAGTTTGCAAGCCAACCAGCACTTCCTGATGCCCGGCCTGGCCCCCTCAGCCTATAACTTCGGTCAGATTTTGGGCGCAATCTTCCTGGTTCCGATTTATGGTATTCACGGGCTTGTCTATGGCGTTGTTATCGGGGCCTGTATGCACCTTTTGATTCAGATTCCGGCCTTGCTCTATTACGGATTTCGTTGGACCGCCTCGCTCGATTTATCGAACACTGGCCTGCGCGATGCCCTGCGCCTGATGTGGCCGCGCCTGCTCACTATGGGCGGCATTCAGGCAATTGTCATCTTGCGCGATAACTTTGCCTCCCAACTCCAGCAGGAGGGTGCCATCACCGCCCTGACCTTTGGCTGGATGATTATGCAAGTGCCGCAAACCATTCTCGGCACCTCGATTGCTATTGTCATGCTGCCGACCCTTTCAGGCTTTGCCGCTCGCCAGGATTGGCCCGGCTTCATGCAAACGCTTGAGCGCGCCTTGCGCGTGCTGATTGTACTCAGCCTGCCAATTGCCGCTGTCAGCGCGGCGGGGCTTCATCCGCTGGTGAGTGGTTACTTTGGGTTCAATGAGCAAATTTCTTTGCTCATTACCTGGACCACCCGCGCCTTTTTGCTTACCCTGCTCGGTTACAACATTCACGAACTGGCCGTTCGCTCTTTCTATGCCCGCAAAGAGCCTTTTGTTCCCCTGTTCGCGGTCTTCTTTCGGGTGATCGTTTATAGCATCGTAGGCTGGCTGACAGTCAACTTCTTCCGCCCGGCAGGCGCTCCGCTGATTGCCCTGGCCGAACTCTCCCTGCTTCTCGAAGCCATTGTGCTGTATACCCTGCTCTCCTCGCGCAGCGGGCAATCGCTGCATACCCGGCGCGCCATCCTGCTCGGCATATTGGCCGCCATGCTCGGCGGCGGATTGTCTTACCTGCTGGCTGTCTATTTGCCCGGTGGCGCAATGTTGACCGCCCTGGCCGGCATGTTCGTCGGCGGTCTGGTTGGCCTGGCAATTGCCTGGAGCGAGTTCAAGTTGCTTTTCCGATTGTAAGCCAGGCTCAATCGGGTATAATGCTTTTTTGCGCGTTAAAAATAACCTGTTCTACACAAAATTCATAAACCTATGACAAACCTATCTGATACCCAACCCACCAAAATTCAAAAACGAAGCCGTTTTGGCTTTCTAATTGGCCTGCTGATCCTCACTGCCGCGCTCGCGTTTGGCAGTTTTGGCGGCTATCAATGGGGATTGATTGATCGTCGGGCGGCTGCCCAATCCATCATCGACCAGGCTCTTGGCGAGCAGTTTGAATTGGCCCGCCAGGATTTTGAAGCCCGCCGCTTTGATATTGCCCGCCAACGGCTCGAATACATCCTGCAAAAAGACCCGGCTTACCCTGGCGCGGCAGAACTACTCTCCCAATCTCTGGTGCAGATGGCGATTACCCCCTCCCCAACGGTCACGCCAACCCCAACCCTGACTCCTACCCCCGATTTGCGCGAACAGAGCGCGATTTACGACCAAATCAAGGCCCAAATGGCCGCCTCCGATTGGGACGGGGCCATTGCCAGTATGGATTCCTTGCGTAAAAAAGACATCACCTACCAGGCTGCCGACCTGGACGGCATGTACTACATGGCCTTGCGCAATCGTGGGGTTGCCAAAATTTTGGGCCAGGGCGGTTACAACCCACCCCTGCTCGAAGGCGGAATTTATGACCTGACCCTGGCCGAACGCTTCGGCCCTATTGACGGCCAGGCCGCTGGTTTGCGCAATTTCGCCCGCATGTATATTCAAGGCGCTTCCAACTGGGAACTCGATTGGGCCCAGGCGGTTAACTTATTTGGCGAAATCTACATCCACGTTCCCAACTTGCGCGATGGCTCAAACCTGACCGCCACCGACCGATATCGCGTGGCCCTCCTGCGCTATGGTGACGATTTCAACGAGAAATACGAACGTCTCAAAGACCGCTGCCTGGCTCTCAACCAATGGGACAAATCAGCCGAAATTGCCGCGCTCGATGCTCAATATACCGCCAAATATAACGCGCTCTGGCTGGAATGCTTCCCCCCCACCGCCACCCCCGAACCCTTCACCCCCACCCCCGAAGTGCTGCCTACCGAAGAAGCCCCAACCCCTGAACCTACGCCTGAGTCTTAAGCCGAAACTCTTACCATAGAAACTGCCCCATCATGCCTGGGGCAGTTTTTCAAAACCGACCATGTCACTCTACCTCCACGATATTCCCCTCAACCAGGCCCGGCAAGCCTTCCATGCCGCCTTGCAGCAGGCCGGCCTCTGGCAAATTCTCGCCAAAGAAACCATCCCACTCAATGAAAATGCACTCGGACGCGTGCTGGCCGAACCAGTTTGGGCCTTGCGCTCCTCGCCGCACTATCACGCCGCCGCCATGGACGGGTTTGCCGTCCGCGCGGAAGAGACTCGCGGCGCGCAGCCCTCGGCCCCGGTCACGCTTCAATTGCCAGAATCGGCCCAATACGTCGATACCGGCGACCCGCTCCCAGATTGGGCCAACGCTGTTATTCCCATAGAAAACGTCGAAGCCCTCGACGAAAGCGGGGCAATTTGTGTGGATGTCCGCCGCCCGGCCTCCATCCGCTTTCGGGCCTCTACCGTGCCCTGGCATCACGTCCGCCCATTGGGCGAAGACATTGTCGCCACCCAACTCGTGCTCCCCGCCGGACACGTTCTTCGCCCCTACGATTTGGGCGCGATAGCCGCCTCCGGGCATGTTTCTGTTTCAGTGGCCCGCCCCCCGCGTGTGGCGATTTTGCCCACTGGCACCGAACTGGTCCCGATTGGCACGGAACTCAAGCGTGGCGACATTCTCGAATATAACTCGCTCGTTTTGGCTGCGCAGGTCAAAGCCATGGGCGCCATTCCCACCCGCTACCCCATCACCCCCGACGATTTCGATGCCATCTGCGCCCGCGTCGCCGAAGCCGCCCAAGCCCATGACCTGATTCTGCTCAATGCCGGTTCCTCCGCCGGCGCCGAAGATTTCTCTGCCGGCGTCGTCGAGAAATTGGGACGTTTGCTCGTGCATGGCGTGGCGGTCAGGCCTGGGCATCCGGTCATATTGGGGCTGGT
>DAOUML010000296.1:0-9668 GCA_034411635.1 Anaerolineales bacterium | reverse complement strand
CGAACAACCCGAAACCTGGGTGGAAGTGGACGAAAACGCCAAATACGAAATCAAAGCCGCCGAAATGTATTCCCGCTGTGGCTGGACCCCCTTCGAGGGCTGGCAGGTCAAGGGGCGCGTTACCCGCGTCGTTTTGCGCGGCAAAGAAGCCTGCAAAGATGGAAAAATTCTGGCGCAACCCGGCTTCGGCGTAAATGTTCGCGAGAAATCCTGATTCTGTGCGGTAAAATATGAAGTCTGCTATCTCAAAGTTGCGCGCATTTCAAAGCCAAAGGATATTTCGTGTTTGAAATTTTGTTTTTAGGAACTTCCGCCTCCGCGCCCTCGGTTCGCCGAGGGCTTTCGGCGTTAATCGTAAAGCATAATGAGCACCGTTTCTTAGTCGATTGCGGTGAAGGCACCCAGCGCCAGATTTTGCAATCGGGCATCGGCTTCAAACAACTTAATCGTATTTTGCTCACCCATAGCCATCTCGACCATATTCTCGGTCTGGGTGGCCTCATGTCTACCTTCATGCGTTGGGAATCGATTGAGTCGCTTGAAATTTTTGGCGGCAAAAATACCATCCAGCGTGTGAAAACCTTGTTGGACGAAGTGGTATTGGTTGGCAAAAAACCGCCCATGCCGTTTTCTTACCGCGAAATCACCCCTGGTGTTATCATCGACGAGGCAGATTTTACGGTCAGCGCTTTCCCTGTCAGTCACCGCGGCCCCGATTGTCTCGGCTATTGCTTTGAGCAAAAAGCGCGCCGTCCTTTCCTGGCAGAAAAGGCCGACCAATTGGGCGTTCCCTTTGGCCCTCAGCGCCGTGATTTGGTCAATGGGCAAGCCATTACGCTGGAAGATGGACGGGTTGTCACCTCCGAAGACGTGCTAGGCCCACTTCAGACGGGAACCAAACTGGTAGTTATCGGCGATACAGGCCGAACCGACAATTTGCTCGATTATGTCCGCGATGCCGATGGCCTGGTGATTGAAGGTACTTACCTGCATGAAGATGCCGAAATTGCCCAACAATTCGGTCATTTAACTGCCCGCAGCGCGGCAGAACTGGCAAAAAATGCCGGTGTGAAACAATTATTTCTTACCCATATCTCACGCCGCTACCGTGAAAAGGACGTGGTTGCCGAGGCGCAATCTGTGCTGCCTGGCGCGGTGGTTGCGCGTGATTTTGATAATTTCATCATCAAACGCGAAAGTTAGGTGTTTTTATATGAACGCAAAAGTATCAAAAACCATCGGTGTTCTCACCTCCGGCGGTGATGCGCCGGGCATGAACCCCTGCGTCCGCGCAATTGTGCGCGCCGGGCTGGCGCGCGGCGCAAGAGTCATTGGCATCAACAACGGCTACGAAGGCCTGATTAATGGCGAATTTCGACCCCTGGGCGCGCGCGATGTCGGCGGAATTTTGTTGCGCGGCGGCACCATGCTGCAAACCCGCCGCTCTCTCGCCTTTCGTGAACCGCGTGGACAGCGCGAAGCCATCCGGCGCATGAACGAATATGGCATGGACGGCCTGATTGTCATCGGTGGCGACGGCTCACTGACGGGCGCGCTGGCCTTGCACAAGCAGGGCATCAACGTCGTTGGCATTCCGGGAAGCATCGACAACGACATCTGGGGAACCAATATCTCCATCGGTGTCGATACTGCCATGAATACCATCATGGACGCGGTGGATAAACTGCGCGATACCGCCTCCTCGCACGGACGCGCTTTTCTGGTCGAAACGATGGGGCGCGGTTCGGGCTACCTGGCTGTTATGGCGGGCATTGTCAGCGGCGCTGAGATTGTTCTTATCCCCGAAACCCAGGTCACCATTCAAGATGTCGCCAATGCGGTTGAAAGCGCCTACAAACGCGGCAAAACTCACGCCTTCATTATCAACGCCGAAGGCTCGGGCATCACCACCGCCGAATTAGCCAGCGCGCTAGAAGATATGGACGTCGGCTTTCGCACGCGCGTCACCATCCTGGGACACATCCAGCGCGGTGGCTCGCCAACCGCGTATGACCGTTTGCTCGCCTCGCGCATGGGCATCAAAGCCGTCGATGCGATTCTGAGCGGCACAACCGGCGTAATGACCGGCTTGCAAGGGCGCAATATCGAGTACATTCCCCTTGAAGACGTGGTCAACGCCAAGCGTGAAATCAACATGGATTATTACGAAATGGTTAGTTTGCTGGCAAGGTAATGAGGTTCCCATGAAAAAACTCCTGTTCCTTCTGCTCCTGGCCGTTCTCATTACGGCCTGCGCTCCAGCCCAGCCGGTAACGCCCAGCCCAACCCCGGTCGATATCGCCGCCGTTCAAACCGAGGCCGTCCAAACGGTTGTCGCTGCCGTCACCCAAACCGCCGCCGCCCTGCCCACCGAGACGCCCCTTCCGCCCACCGAAACCCCCGTTCCAGCGCCAACCTCCACGCCCACGCCTGAAGACACGCCCACCGCCACCCCGGTCATCTGCAATAACGCCGTTTTTCTCGAAGATATCACCATCCCCGATGAAACCGAAGTCCAGGCCGGTCAGCGCTTTACCAAAACCTGGAAAGTCAAAAACACGGGCGCCTGCGATTGGACTCGCGCCTACAGCCTGCGCTACGGTTTTGGCGACCGCATGGGCGGCCTGATTTCATACCTCGATAGCATCGTCGCCTCTGAAGGCGAAGCAGAAATCAGCGTTGCGCTGGTTGCCCCGCAACTCCCTGGCGCGTATCGCGGCTACTGGGTGCTGTACGACAACAACGGCTACACATTCGGCGAATACTTGTCGGTTATTATCGTCGTTCCATGAACACGCTTGAACTGGCCCGCGCCCTCAAGCAGCAGGCCTATCAGCACGGCTTCACCCTGGCGGGCATCACCTCTCCCGACCCGCCGCCCCACTTGCAAACCTACCGCAGTTGGATTCAAGCCGGATTCCATGCCCAAATGGGCTATCTCGCGGATGACCTCGCCCTCGAACGCCGCGCCGACCCGCGCCGAATCCTGCCCGAGTGCCGCTCCATCCTCGTTGTCGGAATGCCCTATCACCCGCCGCCCGTTGAGCCGCTAAATGAGCCGCATCCACGCGGACGCGTCGCCGCCTACGCGATGGGCGACGACTACCACCTCATCATCCCAGGCCGATTGCAAAAACTGCTCGCCTTTCTCGATGAACAGGTCGGCCAGCCCATCCCCAACCGCATCTACACCGACACCGGCCCTGTGCTGGAGCGCGACCTGGCCCAACGCGCCGGGCTGGGCTGGGTTGGCAAAAACACCTGCCTGATTTCCCCCACTCATGGCTCATACTTTTTCCTGGCCGAAATCCTGCTTGGCCTCGACCTGCCTCCCGACCCGCCCTTCACCAGCGACCACTGCGGAACCTGCTCCCGCTGCCTCGACGCCTGTCCGACGGGGTGCATCCAACCCAACCGCACCCTCGATGCCTCTCGCTGCATCTCCTACCTGACCATCGAAAACAAAGCCGATATCCCCGTCGACCTGCGCCCGCTGATGGGTGAATGGGTTTTCGGCTGCGACATCTGCCAGATGGTTTGCCCCTGGAACAAACGCTTCAGCCACAAAAACCAACCCGACCCGGCTTTTGCGCCGCGCCCTGGCCTGCCATTTCCATCCATCGAAGCCGACCTGGCCCTTTCCCCGCAAGAATTCAATCGCAAATTCAAAAACAGCCCGCTCAAACGCGCCAAACGACGCGGCTACCAGCGCAACCTGACCGTCGCCGCCGCCAACGGCGGCCACCAGGCTTTGCGTTCCGCGCTGGAAAAGGCGCAAGCGCATGATGAGCCGCTGGTTGGGCTTCATGCAGCCTGGGCCAGCGAGCAACTTGCCTGAAGGCTCATAATCGCCTACAATCGGGGCCAAACATTCAAGAAAGCGCTTACAACGATGCAACCGATTCGCCAACTCCGCACACTTGCCCGCAACAAGGCCCTGCTTCTCAGCCTGAACTATTACCTCGTTTTTATCTACCTCGGCCTGGGCATGGGAGCCTTTGGCCCAACCTTGCCTTCGCTGGCCGCCCAAACCGGTGTAACCCTTGGAGCGATGGGCTTGCTTTTCTTGATAGGCTCGCTTGGCTACACCCTGGGCACCTACCTGAGCGGAAGAGTTTTCGACCGCCTGCCGGCTCACCCGGTGATGGGCGTTGGTTTGCTGGTTTCGGCCTCGCTCACCGCCCTCATTCCACTGATTCCCTTCTTCTGGCTTTTGGCCTTGCTCCTGTTCACGCGCGGCCTTTTTGACGCCATGGTGGGGGTTGCGCCAAACACTTTGCTGGTTTGGTTGCACAAAGGGAAATCTGCCCCGTATATCAATGGCCTGCATTTTTGTTTTGGTCTGGGCGCATTTGTTTCTCCGTTTCTTTTTGGATTGTTGGTTGGGGTTGAAAACGGCTATCGTTGGATATTCTGGATTTTGGCGATCTATACCGGGTTGGTTGGCCTGCGCTTTCTGGCCCTGCCCGATTCCCCGCGCCCTGAACATGAAAAAACTGCAAACAGCCAGCCGCGCAAATCGATTCCCTATCCGCTCGTCTTTGTTTCGGCTCTTTTCCTTTTCTTTTATGTTGGGGCCGAACTCAGTTTTGGAAACTGGATTTATACCTACATTACCACCCTTAATTTGGCTGATTCTGCCGGGGCTGCTTTTCTCAACTCCGGATTCTGGCTGGCCTTTACGATAGGACGCCTGCTTTCCATTCCGTTGGCCCTTCGTTTTCGGTCGGCGCAAATTGTTGCGGTGTCGCTATTGGGCGCATTGCTGGTGATTCTGCTTCCGCTGATTTTTCCGCAGTCGCTGGCAGTCTTGTGGGTTGTTGTGATAGGGATGGGCTTTTTCCTGGCTCCCATTTGGCCGGGTGGGTTTAACCTTGCCGGTCAATCTCTGGTTCTCACCGCCTCTATCAGCAGCATCATCTTACTTGGCGATAGCCTCGGCGGCATGGTGCTGCCTTCAGCGGTTGGCAAAATCATCGAAATTGGCGGCGCGCAAGCCATGATTTGGCTCGTCTTCGCTGGTCTGATTGGTACTTCTCTCGCATTCCTGGCAATGCTTCGCCTGGGCAGGCAAAAATCAAAATCCCCTGGCGCATAACGCCAGGGGATTGGTATTCTCAGGGTTGAATATTGTTTAGCGGATGATGGTAACGTTGCTGGCCTGGGCGCCTTTCGGGCCCTGCTCAACCGCGAATTCGACCTTTTGGCCTTCTTCAAGGTTGCGATAGCCATCAGCCTGGATCGCCGAGAAATGGACGAAAACATCATCGCCGCCATCGCGGGAGATGAAGCCATAGCCCTTGCTCCCATTGAACCATTTTACAGTACCGGTGATACGTTCAGACATTGTGTTTGCTCCTTCGTGCAAAAAAAGAAAATCGATTTGGACACCCGCCATCCCTGTTACGTTTTAACAAAAAGGCCCACGGGTAAACCGTGAGCCACATACTGTTACGTAACGCGAACCAACTGGCATCCTTCACAGCGCATAATACTATACAGCCGCGTATGTGTCAATGATTTTTCACGTTTTGACCGTAATCGGCAGACGCACCTGCAAAGCCACAAAGAAATTAATCAGCGCCAGGCCTGCTCCCATCAAGAAGACATACTGAAACCCAAACGCGCTCCAAATCAACCCGCCAAGCAGCGCCGCGGAAATTGAAAAAACATGGTCAATGGTCACGGCCGCGGTCAGAGCCGGCTGAATGTCATCGGGTTGTTTGGCAATCTTCTTCATGTAGGTGGCGCGCGCCATGCCAACCGAGAAAATCATCTGGTCTACCAGAAAGGCAACGCAAACCACCAGAAAAGCAATCTCAGCCGGAAAGATGAATTTTGCAAACCCATACCCCGCGCAAACCACAATCAGAATAAGCGCTTCGCTCGCAAGCACAAATCGCTCGCCAAATTTGTCGATGGTCCAGCCCAGCAAAGGCTGAAAGAGAATCCCGATCACGCCGCCAATGGTGAACAAGGTCGCCATAATCTGGGTGGGCTGTTCAAAAACCTGCACCAAAACCCAGGGGGCAAAAGTGATAAACAATTGTTTGCGCGCCCCTGAAATAACATTGAGCGCATAGTACAATTTATACTCCTTGTGCAATTGCAGGTAACTGCGCCGTTCGGCAACTTTGGCGGGCGTCATCTGGTAAAGCAGGAAGGCCGCCAAAAAAAAGAAGAAAGCCGCAATTGCAAAAGTAATCTCAAATGTAAAACCCAAATAGCGAAACCCCAAAAAAACCAGAAAACTGCCAAAAATAGCCGCCGCATTACGAATGGCGTTTAACTGGCCCAGGCGTTTTCCGTCCTGCCCCTCGCGAGCCAGTTCCATGCCAATTGTCGAAGCAATTGGCATAAACAAATGATCGCCCATGCTGTAAATAAAAAGCCAGAGTATCATCACCCAATACGCCGGTGAAGCGAAACCAATCAGAAACGCGCCAATGCCCGCCAGCAGCATCGAAAAAACCCCCAGCCGGCGCGAACCTAAAAACCAAAGCGCCGCCGAAACAAAAACCACCAAAAAGCCCGGCAACTCACGCGGAAACTCCAGAAATGAACGCTCGAACCCACTCAAGGCAAAACGCTCGTTCAGAAAATTGTTAAAGGTCGCGTTCATCATGCTAAGCGCCATGCCCAAAATCATAGCGGCGCTGGCAAAGAGCAATAATTCACGCGAAGATTGTTTAATGCGGGTTAAGATGTTCATGGTTGCAATCCTTTGAGTTAGATAAACGTCTATGATAGCATCAAATCCAAATTAATCAAATAAAATTTTCAAAACTTATTCCCCCTCCAAGGGATTTTTGCTGTATACTGGATAAAATTTCCCTTATTTCTTGCGCAGGATTTGCCCCTATGACCCCTGAAAAAATTGGTCGCTATCAAGTTAAATCAGAATTAGGACGCGGCGGCATGGCAACCGTTTACAAAGCCCATGACCCCCTCTTCGAGCGCGAAGTAGCCGTTAAGGTTTTGCCGCGCGAAATGCTGCACGACCCGCAATTCCGCGTCCGCTTTGAGCGCGAAGCCAAAACCGTTGCCTCGTTGGAGCATCCCGCCATTGTGCCGGTTTATGACGTTGGCGAAGAAGACGGCCAACCCTACTTCGTCATGCGCTGCATGACCGGCGGCTCGCTTTCAGACCGCATCGACTCTGGCCCGCTCTCCATCGCTGAAACCGCCAAAATCATGGAACGCCTCGCCAGCGCCCTCGACGAAGCCCACAGCAAAGGCGTTGTCCACCGCGATCTCAAGCCGGGCAACATCATGTTCGACCATACCGGCGAGCCTTACATCTCTGATTTCGGCATCGCCAAAATTGCCCAGGGCCAAGGCGTAGCCACCATCACTGGCGGCGGCATCATCGGCACCCCGGCCTACATGAGTCCTGAACAAGCCCAGGGGGGCAAACTCGATGGCCGCAGCGACATTTACGCCCTGGGCGTCATCGTCTTTGAAATGCTCACCGCTCGCCAACCCTACGAAGCCGACACCCCCATGGCTGTCGTCGTCAAGCACATCACCGACCCCATCCCCCACATTCTTGATATCAACCCCAACCTGCCCACCGATCTCGAAGCGGTCATCGAATCGGCCATGGCCAAAAACCCTGAAGAACGCTACCCCACCGCGCGCGAATTTGCCGAAGCCCTCAAAGCAGTTGCGCGCGGCGAATCGCCCACCATCACCCTGCGCGCGCCCCTCACGCGCATCTCGTCGCCCGCGAGCGCCCAAAAAACGCGCCTATCGGCCCGCGAAGCCCAAGCAGATACCCGCGTTGCGCTCTCAGCCGAAGTCTCCGGGGCAAAAATACCAGCCTGGGCATGGGGAGTCGGAATCTTCGGCCTGCTCACGCTTCTCCTCGTTGCCGGGGGACTGATTCTCTTCTCTAGTGGGATACTTGCCGCTCCAGAGCCAACTGCCACCCAGTCCATTCCCACGCCGCAAACAGAGACGCTCGCCACGCCCACCAACCTGCCTCCGACAAACGAACCGACGCCTACCCTGCAACCTGCAACCCCCACCCCAACCGAAGCGCCGCCCACATCCACCCCCACCCCCGAACCGCCCCCCCTCGGAATCGGCGGCGCCGACCTGATCGCCTTTGTCGCCAACAACGAAATCTGGCTCATGAACATAGACGGTTCCGAACCACGCGTAATGACCAACGATGGACGCCAGAAAGCCAACCTGGAATGGTCGCCCGATGGCAAAACCCTGTTTTACATCGCCGATAAAACCATCTACATGCTCGATGTCGAAACCAGCAGGCTCGATGTTCTGGTAGCCTTTCCTTTTGCCGCCTATCTCGATGCCTTCCGCATTTCGCCTGATGGCAAACAGGTTGCCGTTTCGCTTAATCGCGAAATGTATATTGTCCCGTATGATTTGCAGGTTCTTGGCAGCGCGCGCAGCAAACAAAGTTTTATTGATATGAAAGGCTGCCTGAGTTACACCCCCGCAACCCGCGCCGCTGTTGCCGTCCGCGATTTTCGCTGGTCAGAGGATGGCACAATTATCGCCTGGCTATACCCTGGCGCAGTCGATGGCGATTCTCGCCGCCTCGATACCATCGGCGTCGTCGATATTAGCAGTTGCCGCGCCGAAGACCTGAAGCGTATCAACGAATTTCCCAGTTCTTTTATTAATCCCAAAGGCTACGCCAACAACCCCCTCATCCCAGATTATGACTGGGACGGTGAATTTTTCTTCCTGTTCACAACCTTCATTCGTAACCAGGGCTGGGGACACCTGAATTTTTACAACATGGAACTGCGCAAAGGCGATACGATTGACCCGATTGAGAACCAATGCTGTTACCATAGCCCGCGCTGGAGCCCGGATGGACAATACATCTTCTTTGCCTTCCAAGATTTGCGGGATGGCTTTGAGGCCCAAACGGAATTTTATTACATTCCTTACAACACAATCGGCACCAACGCATCTTACGAGCCGCTACCCCTGCCCGAAGGATTTTTTAGCAACAACCGCGAAGTGCCGCATATCGCCCTGCGCCCGGTCATTCAGCCCTGAATCTCATGGCCCGCTCCCGCCGCGCTCTACTCTACATGCCGGGTGATGATTGGAAAAAAATCACCAAATCCCTGACTCTGGGCGTCGATTGTATTTGCATGGACATGGAAGACGGTACCGCCGCCAATCGTAAAGCCGAAGCCCGCGCAACCATCACCCGCGCCCTGTGCGACCTCGATTTTGGCTCCAGCGAAAATCTGGCCCGCATTAACGGCGTTGACTCTGGCCTCGCAACCGACGACCTGGCCGCTGTTCTGCCCCACCGCCCCGATGGAATTGTGCTGCCCAAAGCCGAAACGCCTGAACAGGTGGCCTGGGTTAGCGAAAAAATCGAAGCCGCCGAACTGAAGCACGGTTGGCCGGTTAATGCTATTCGTTTGATTCTGGTGGTTGAAAGCGCCAGGGGAATTCTTAATCTCAAAGAACTGGCCGCTCACCCGCGCCTCGACGCTTTGATTTTTGGCGCGGAAGATTTTTGCGCCAGCGTTGGCGCGACTCGCACTCCGTCAGCCCTGGAAGTGCTTTATGCCCGTTCCGCGCTGGTTACAGCGGCAGCCGCCTTCGGGTTACAAGCCATTGATTTGGTGACAGTCGATTTTCGCGACGTGGAGCAAACCCGGCGCGATGCG
>DAOUML010000295.1:0-8096 GCA_034411635.1 Anaerolineales bacterium | reverse complement strand
GTCGCACCGGGCAGTGGTTTGCCGTCGATAACTGGAATACCGTCCCCGATATCATCACCACCGCCAAAGGCATCACCAGCGGCTACGCCCCGCTCGGCGCGGTGATTGTCAGCGAGGAAATTGCCAAATTTTTTGATGACAAATACCTGTACGCCGGCCTGACCTATAACGGTCACGCGCTTTCGTGTGCCGCCGCGCTGGCAACCATCCAGGTTTATGAAGATGAGAATTTGCTCGAAAAAGCCCGCGAAACCGGGGCATACCTGGGTGAGCGGCTCGAAACCATCAAGTCCGCGCACCCCTCGGTGGGCGATGTGCGCTATATCGGTTTGTTTACCACCATCGAACTGGTGCAAAACCGCGAGCGTAAAACGGTTATGCCCGCCAACGTGATGGGCCAGGTTGGCAAGTTCCTGCGCGACAACGGCCTGTTTACCTTCATCATGGCGAACAACCTGGGCAGTATGCTCTTTGTCGTCCCGCCGCTGTGCATCACGAAAGAACAACTCGATGAGGGCCTGGCGATTGTGGAGCAGGCGTTGGCGGTTGCGGATAAAAACGTGAAATAAATTGGTAGGGGCGCAGCATTGCTGCGCCCCTACGGAGGACAACATGCAAAAAATCTTAAACTACATTAACGGCGAATGGCTTGAACCCACCGTTTTGGACTATGTGGACGTACTCAACCCTGCCACCGGCTCCGTTATCGCGCGGACTCCACTGTGTCTTGCTTCCGATGTCGAGGCGGCGGCCCAGGCTGCGGCGGAGGCGCTCCCGGCCTGGCGGCGCACGCCGGCCAATGAGCGGGTGCAGTACCTGTTCAAATTGCGCGAACTACTCAAGGCCAATAACGACGAAATTGCCCGCACCATTACCAATGAGTGTGGCAAAACCTTCGAGGAAGCCAAAGCCGAAATGGTGCGCGCCATCGAAAATGTGGAAGTAGCCTGCGGAATCCCGATGATGTCGAAGGGTGAAATCGCCGAGGACATCGCGCCGGGTATCGACGAATTGATGATTCGTCAGCCGGTGGGCGTGTGCGCCACGATTGCGCCGTTCAACTTCCCCGGCATGATTCCGTTTTGGTATCTGCCCTACGCCCTGGCGACTGGCAACACCTACATCATGAAGCCCTCCGAAAAAGTGCCGCTGACGATGCAGTTGATCTTCAAACTCATCGACCAGGTCGGCTTTCCGAAGGGCGTTATCAACATGGTCAATGGCGGCAAAGAGGCTGTCGATGCGATTCTCGACCACCCGGTCATTCGCGCGATTACTTTTGTCGGTTCATCGCATGTGGCGAAATACGTTTACAGCCGGGCAGCGGCCAATGGCAAGCGCGTCCAGGCCCAGGGCGGGGCCAAGAACCCGGTCGTCGTCCTGCCGGATGCGGATATGGACATGGCTGTCAAAATCATCGCCGATTCGGCTTTTGGCTGCGCCGGTCAGCGCTGTTTGGCGGTTTCCTGGGCGGTGACGGTGGGTGAAGCGCGTCATCACTTTAACGAAGCCATGTGCGACGCCGCCGCCAGCCGGACGGTTGGTTATGGCCTCGATAGCGGTATCCAGATGGGGGCGGTCATCAACCGCGACAGCGTCCAGCGGATTGAGCAGTTGATTGGGCTGGGGGCCAGCGAGGGCGCGTCGGTGCCTGTCGATGGGCGCGGAACGGTGATTAAAGGGTACGAAGGCGGCAGTTTCGTGCGTCCGACCATCCTGGCCGATATGCAGCCAGGCAGTGAAATCTGGAAGACCGAGATTTTTGGCCCGGTGCTGGGCCTGATGCACGTCGATACGATTGATGAGGCAATTGCGCTGGCGAACAGCCAGGCCTATGGCAACCAGGCCAGTTTGTTCACCTCGAGCGGTTCGGCGGCGCGCAAGTTTCGTTATGAAGTGGAGGCCGGCAATATCGGAATTAACATCGGTGTCGCGGCCCCGATGGCGTTTTTCCCCTTCTCTGGCTGGAAAGAGTCGTTCTATGGCGATATGCACGGCCAGGGCAGTGACGCGGTTGAGTTCTTCACCCAGAAGAAGGTGGTGGTGGAGCGCTGGCCGAAGGAATGGACGAGAAAATTCTAATCAACGAAAGGATTTCCCATGTCTCAAGATTTGCAGGCTGCACAAGAATATGCCCAAAAGTGGCTCGATATCATCAAAAATCCTGAACGCCCGCCCGAAGATGTCGGCAAGTGGATTATCAACGAATCGATGCACAACTTCGCCGAGCATTTCAACAAAGGCTGGCTGGAGTACCGCAAATCGGTGACCCAGGCCGGGCAATGGGCCGCCACCGAGTGGACCGGACGCGGCGCAACCTTTGAAGATGTACTTGGTCGCAAGTTTATCGACTTTCTGGGCGGGTTCGGCATGTTTGACCTGGGCTGGAGTCATCCTGAAGTGGTGGCGGCGGTGCAGGCGCAGTTGTTGCGTACCCCGATGCCCAGTCAGGAACTGATCGACCCGTTGCGCGGCGTGCTGGCAAAACTGATGGCCGAAATTACCCCCGGCGACCTGAAATATGCCTGGTTTGGGGCCAGCGGCACGGAATCGATTGAAGCGGCCATCAAACTGGCAAAGGTTTATACCCAGAAGCCGGCTTTCATTGTTTCTGTTAAGGGGTTTCATGGCAAAACAATGGGCTCGCTTTCGATGTTGGGCAAGGCCGATTACCGTCAGCCGGTTGGCTTGATGTATGCCGGCCCGGTTTATCACGTTCCGTATGGCGATGCGGCGGCGGTTGAGCAGCAACTCGATATCTGCGAGAAGATTGGCGTGGGCGTGGCGGCGGTGATTATGGAGCCTATTCAGGGCGAAGCCGGCGCGATTGTTCCGCCGGACGATTTCTGGCCGCGCATTCGCGAGGCGACCAGGAAGCACGGAACCCTGCTCATCGCCGACGAAGTCCAGACTGGCATGGGGCGCACCGGCAAATTATGGGGCGTTGAACACTGGAACGTGGTGCCGGATATTATCGCGGTTGCCAAATCGCTGGGCGGCGGCGTCATGCCGGTTTGCGCGGTGGTGACCACCGAGGAAATTTTCCAGTCGTTCATGTATCCGAACCCCTTCCTGCAAACGACCACTTCGGGCGGTGGCGCGCTGGCTTGCTCGGCGGCGATTGCGTCGATTAATGTCACAGTCCGTGACCGGCTGTGGGAAGTTGCCGAAGAAAAAGGCAATTACATTATGCCCAGGGTGCAGGAACTGGCCGAAAAATACCCGAAGGTCTATTCCAAGGTCACCGGTAAGGGCCTGCTCATCGGCCAGCACTTCCAGGATGCCGAAATCGGTGGGGCGGTATCGGCGGCCCTGTTCAAGCGCGGTGTGCTCGTGGCTGGCACGCTGACCAGTGCCCAGACCATCCGTATTGAGCCGCCGCTGGTCATCACCTATGATGAAATTAATCAGGGTCTTGAAGCCCTGACCGGCGCGGTGGAGGAAGTCGCGGCTTCGCTGTAGATTTCTGTCGCTGAAATTCAAAAGGGCAGGGAATATGCCTGCCCTTTTTTGATTCCTGTGGCACTTGCCCCTTCCCGCATGGGTGCGGGTATAATAGCGGACATGTCACCTTTTTATACCCGTACTGGAGATGAAGGCACAACCGGCTTATTGGGCGAGGGCCGCGTGCCGAAATTTGATGATCGTATTGAAGCCCTGGGCGCAGTGGACGAAGCCACTGCCGCCATGGGGTTGGCCCGCGCCAGCGCCCAGGCCGATGCCACCGCCGCCCTGCTGCTTGAAGCCCAGCGCGATTTGTATCAACTGATGGCCGAAGTTGGCGCAACGCCTGAAAATGCCGCCAAATTCCGTCGCATCGACGAGGCCCGCGTGCGTTGGTTGGAAGAACAAACCGACCAACTGGAGCAGAACACTGAATTGCCGCGAGAGTTTATCGTCCCTGGCGATGTGCCAGCCAGCGCAGCCCTGGCCCTGGCCCGCACCATCGTCCGCCGGGCCGAACGGCGCGTGGTGGCGCTTTTTCATGCTGGCGGGTTGGAAAACCAATCTTTGCTGGCTTATCTCAATCGTCTTTCTTCCTTGATTTTCATGCTCGAGTTGGCCGAAAATGCCCACGCTGGCAAGAAAAGCAACCTTGCCAAAGAGCGTTAATTTTTATGACCGGAACCCTGATCAACGTTGTCGCTATCATTGCGGGTAGTTTAATCGGTATTTTTTTTGGCGCGCGTCTGCCAGAGAAACTCAAAGAGACCGTTGTGAACGGCATGGGCCTGTTCACTGCTGCGATTGGCTTGCAAATGTTCTTTGGAACTGCCCAATCGCTGATTGTGTTGGGCGCGTTAATTATTGGCGCGGTACTGGGGGAGTGGTGGCGGATTGAGGATGGAATCGCCAGCATGGGCCTTTGGCTGCAAAAAAGATTTACTGGCTCCGGCGAGGGTGGCACTTCCAGCCGCTTTGTGCGCGGATTTTTGGCCGCTTCTTTGCTCTATTGCACCGGGCCGATTGCCATCATGGGCTCGATTCAGGATGGGTTGACCGGTGACTTTCAATTGTTGGCGGTTAAATCAGTGCTGGACGGGTTTATCTCGATTGCTTTCGCCTCCACGCTGGGAATTGGAGTCATGTTTTCCATTTTGCCGGTCTTTGCTTATCAGGGCGGCATCAGCCTGCTTTCCGGCACATTAAGCAGCGTGATTAGTGACGCCATGATGACCGAAATGACCGCCACCGGCGGGGTGATTCTGTTTGGGTTGGGGATTAGCAGTTTGCTTGAAATTAAAAAAATTCGTGTAGGCAATTTTCTGCCAGCCATTCTGGTTGCGCCGCTCATTGTTTGGGCGTTGGCTTATTTTGGCGGCTGATAGATTTTTATTTGAGCAGGAGAGAGTTTTATGCGCGAACTTGCCGTAATTGGTATTGGACAAACCAAAGTCGATGAACATTGGGACAAAGCCCTCAAAGACCTGGCCTTTGAGGCAGCGGTTGCGGCCTTGCAGGATGCCAGGCGCGAGACGGTGGAGGCTTTATTTGTGGGCAATATGCTTTCGCCGCTGGTGAGCGGGCAAAACCAACTCGCCACCCTGATTGCCGATTGGTTGGGTATTCGCGGCGCGGAAGCGGTCAAAATTGAGGCGGCTTGCGGCTCGGGGGCGGCGGCTTTTCGCTCCGGGTTGATGGCGGTTGCTTCAGGAGAGATTGATTCGGCCCTGGTCATTGGCGTCGAGAAGATGACCGACAAGGCCGGGCGCGAGGTGACTGCCGCCCTGGCAACCGCCGCCGATGCCGATTATGAAGTGGAGCAGGGCGTCTCGTTTGTTGGCCTGAATGCGCTGGTCATGCGCCGCTATATGCACGAATACGGCTGGACTCATGCCGATTTTGCGCCGTTCAGTATCAATGCTCATGCCAATGCTGTCCATAATCCGTATGCGCGTTTGCGCGAGCGGATTACGCTGGAGCAGTTCGAGAAATCGAGCATGGTTGCCACCCCCGTCAATTTGCTGGATGCTTCGCCAATAGGAGATGGCGCGGCGGCGGCTTTAATTGTCCCGGCGGAGAAGGTTCGTGGCGAAGGCAAACGCATTCTCGTGGCGGGCAGCGGCGCCGCTACTGATAGCATCGCCGTCCATGACCGGCAGGAGCCGCTCTTCTTGAATGCGGCGTATCTCTCTTCGAGACAGGCCTATGAACAGGCCGGGGTGATGCCTGCCGATATCGATGTCTTTGAATTACACGATGCGTTTTCGATTATGTCGGCGCTCTCGTTGGAGGCGTGTGGGTTCGCGGAGCGCGGCCAGGGGCCTCGACTCGGCCTCGATAATGAGATTCTGGTGACGGGTCGCGTGCCGGTCTGCACTCGGGGCGGGCTAAAAGCGAGGGGCCACCCGGTCGGCGCAACGGGGATGTATCAGATCGTGGAGGTCATCCAGCAACTGCGCGGCGAGTGCGGCCCAACCCAGGTGGACGGGGCCAAAATCGGTATGGCTCAAAATATCGGCGGCAGCGGCGCGACGATTCTGACGCATATCTTCAAAAGTCTGTAATTTTTTTACCAGCCCTTGATGTAGGTTTCCCACTCGCTATTTTGGCTGAGATGACGTTCAAAAATGTAAATTGCGCTCGCTGGCGGCTCACGGGGAGGTTGCAGCGGGCGCATGTGCGCTTCTTCAAGCGTGCGCCCGCCTTTGCGCAGGTTGCAGGCCGGGCAGGCAGTTACCACGTTGCCCCAGGTGTTGGGGCCTTTTAATCGGCGTGGGATAACGTGGTCGATGGTGAGGGTTGGGGAGGGTTTGCCGCAATACTGGCAGGTGTAATTATCGCGGCGAAAGACTTCTTTTCTGGTTAGTTTGACCTGTGGACGCGGACGGTGAATCATGTTTTCGAGCCGGATGACCGATGGGCGCGGAAAATCGCGCGAAACGGTCTTGATCATTCCGCGTCCATTCACAATCATATCCGCTTTGCCGTTCAGGATAAGCCCGATGGCGCGGCGCATGTTGCAGATGTGAATCGGTTCAAAATTTGCGTTAAGTACCAGGACAGGCTCGTCCATGGCGGCCTCCCGAATGGCCGAATTATACTGCGCTTTGGTTGGGTGGAATGTAAACGCTTGTTAACCTTTCTCTACCTTGATAAAAAGCGTCGCTGTGACCGAGAGCAGAAACATCACCCCAAACATGCCCATCATCAAAACATAGCCCGATTGGTCGGCAATGGTTCCGCCGATATAGGCGCCGATGGCCCCAGCCCCGGCCCCGGCCAAATTTTGCAGGCCGAGAAACTCCCCGGCGCGGTCTTTGGGGATGATGTCGGTGCCGAGCGCCCAGGATGCGACATTAAAGAGCGAATAGGCCAGGCCAATCAGCCCGGCGGCCACAAACATAAGCGGAATGTTGGGGCCGAGCACCATCACCGCGACTCCAAGCGCGCCAATGAGCGCCCCGATGATGGTCAGCAGTTTGCGACTGAAACGGTCAGCCAGCCAGCCAGCCACCAACCCGAACAGGATGACAAAGACGCCCAGCACCATGGGCAGTTGCCCGGCCAGGGCTACCGCTTCGCTGGATGACATTTCAAATTTTTCTTGCAAGAAATAGAGCAAGAAAGAAGTGATATTAAAGATTGCCACCAGCGCGGCCAAACGGGCAATGATGAACCAGATGAAATTTCTGTTCTGGCGGATGCTTTTGTCGAGATGAATTGACAGACTGGCGAAAATGCCTGCCACCACCGCTGCTACCATCGCCAAAATTCCGATTGCGCCCAGGGTTAGTGAGGAAGCCTCGCTGAGTGATTTCATCGAAATTCTGACCAATTCGCCCAATCCTAGAATAATGCCTGTGAAAACCACCGTCATCATGACCAGGCTGAGAAATGGTTTCCAATTCAATGGTTCGGGGGTATTTTCGGGTTGTTTTTCGCGTACCAGCATGGTAATTGCCATGCACGCCAGCATTCCCACAACGGTCACAATCAGCGCGCCGGTCAGGTTGCCGCGGCTGACCATTGGGGCAATCACCATCCCAACCATTACCACCGGCAAGGGAATTTCCAGCAACATTTTTAGCCCGGAAGCAATGCCGCGCTTCTCTTGCGGCACAACATCGGGAATTAATCCCTGAGTGGCGGCATGGCCTGCATTGGCAAAAATCATTGCCAGAAGATAGGCCGCAAACAGAAAGCCGTATCCGGTTAGCCCTTGCAGCCCGGCCACCCAGGCCAGCCCCAAAATGATTGCAGATTCAAAAATGGAACTGAGAAAAATAAATGGACGCCGGCGACCCCACTTGAAGCGCGAGCGGTCGCTGATCAGTCCAAACAGGGCTTGCGCCAGCAGCGCCACCATCAATCCCCACAGGCGAATTGTCCCAAAATACGACCCTTTTTGGGCCTCGCCAACAAACTCTTGCACCAACAGGGGAATCACCAACCCGGCCAGCACCTGCGAGCGCAGGGTGATGGCAAACCAGTTGATGTTAATCGGGATATAATCGAACCAGCGTAGTTTCTGGGAAGCGGTTTCAGCGGTCATATTTTCTCCTGGTATCATGAAATTTGCAGGTGGCCGATACCAGAGCCACCAGTTTGTAGGGTAAAGTATCTCTGGCCCACCGAACGGCGAGGCCGGGTCT
>DAOUML010000294.1:0-3347 GCA_034411635.1 Anaerolineales bacterium | reverse complement strand
CGTGTTTGCGTCCCGGTAGGCCACCTTCACCCCCTCGATCCAATCAGCGGATACTGAAACTTCGGCTGGTTGCTGCTCAGTCTCAACAGGCGTCGCCTTCACCCCCTCGATCCAATCAGCGGATACTGAAACAACCGGGTTTTGCCGCCACTCAAAAAACCCACGATCCTTCACCCCCTCGATCCAATCAGCGGATACTGAAACTGATAAGTAAAAGTTCCGGTCTTACTCGCTGGATGTTCCTTCACCCCCTCGATCCAATCAGCGGATACTGAAACTCTTTTGTCCATTGACCCCGCTTCGCTGTTATGGCCCTTCACCCCCTCGATCCAATCAGCGGATACTGAAACAAACGTACAGGCTCTTTACCTGCACCTGGCGTTTGATCCTTCACCCCCTCGATCCAATCAGCGGATACTGAAACGGCGATGGCTGATTACGACGAAACATTTGATTAATTACCTTCACCCCCTCGATCCAATCAGCGGATACTGAAACTCAGCAAGCGCATCAGATATATTCAAACTATTCATCCTTCACCCCCTCGATCCAATCAGCGGATACTGAAACTCCCAGCAGAGCGGGTGATTGTGCTGGCGAGTTCCTCCTTCACCCCCTCGATCCAATCAGCGGATACTGAAACAGAATTGAGGACAGTTGAGGACAAAAAAGATGCTAAACCTTCACCCCCTCGATCCAATCAGCGGATACTGAAACGAAGGGCTGAGGGGCGGCGCGGTTGTTCCCGCGCCAGCCTTCACCCCCTCGATCCAATCAGCGGATACTGAAACTTGGCAAAAGCAACCAGGCGTACACAGGAAGAACACAGCCTTCACCCCCTCGATCCAATCAGCGGATACTGAAACGTTGGACGTATGCTACAAACCAGCAGCGGCGAAATGCCTTCACCCCCTCGATCCAATCAGCGGATACTGAAACGTGAGGACCTTGAGAAATTCAAAAGTACCATCCTGGGCCTTCACCCCCTCGATCCAATCAGCGGATACTGAAACAACACTGGGGCGTTACGATGCCCCCGTTGGATGGTCACCTTCACCCCCTCGATCCAATCAGCGGATACTGAAACCCGTTGGATGGTCAGTTCTGGGCTTCAATGGCCGGGGTCCTTCACCCCCTCGATCCAATCAGCGGATACTGAAACCGTTTGGTCAGTTCGACCATCAACGCGGCGAACGGTCCTTCACCCCCTCGATCCAATCAGCGGATACTGAAACGGTATCTGGTTATCGCATCAAATGCTCGGTTTGCCCTTCACCCCCTCGATCCAATCAGCGGATACTGAAACGTTAGTCTTTTCGTTTCGCGGCGTCTTCGAGGGTGCCTTCACCCCCTCGATCCAATCAGCGGATACTGAAACGCACGACGACCGCCGGGACGCCAAAGAAGTCCCGGACCTTCACCCCCTCGATCCAATCAGCGGATACTGAAACAATGTTTCTGATGGGTGCGGGTGCGGGGAGCGCGACCCTTCACCCCCTCGATCCAATCAGCGGATACTGAAACAGCGGGTCTCGCACTCTAAGGAAAACTAACCATGAAGCCTTCACCCCCTCGATCCAATCAGCGGATACTGAAACTATTTGCAACCGCGTGATGGAGAATGGTCAACCAAGCCCTTCACCCCCTCGATCCAATCAGCGGATACTGAAACGCGATTTCATTCAGTGCGGCATTTCGGGCCTGGGTGCCTTCACCCCCTCGATCCAATCAGCGGATACTGAAACCATAGCCGCTCAAATCCTGTCTACGAACCTGGTTCCCTTCACCCCCTCGATCCAATCAGCGGATACTGAAACCATAGTTTTGAAGGAATGACAGGCAGCGCTCCAGTACCTTCACCCCCTCGATCCAATCAGCGGATACTGAAACCACATCACCGCTATCATCCAGGATGGCGTTGACGCTGCCTTCACCCCCTCGATCCAATCAGCGGATACTGAAACGTGGATGAAAACTCGGATGTTGTGGCCGCGATTGGGCCCTTCACCCCCTCGATCCAATCAGCGGATACTGAAACGTGAACTTGCGTTTGACCGGAGCCATGCCGCTTGTGCCTTCACCCCCTCGATCCAATCAGCGGATACTGAAACAGGTATCGCTGGCAGGAGTTTGTTGCGCTGCGACAAGCCTTCACCCCCTCGATCCAATCAGCGGATACTGAAACACGAAGCCTGCACGACTGTCACCAACGCCGCGCCCACCTTCACCCCCTCGATCCAATCAGCGGATACTGAAACAGGTCAGGCCGCCATCGAAGGAATACTCAACCAGGCCCTTCACCCCCTCGATCCAATCAGCGGATACTGAAACTGAGACGTTGCGCTCCTCATTGCGGCTGCGTATGCGGCCCTTCACCCCCTCGATCCAATCAGCGGATACTGAAACAGTTTTGTACCCAGGTTTAGTCCAGCTTTTTCAGTTCCTTCACCCCCTCGATCCAATCAGCGGATACTGAAACATGAATAGGAAATACAGTAGGAAGCAATAAATAATGATCCTTCACCCCCTCGATCCAATCAGCGGATACTGAAACAATCTGACCCCCTTGATCTTCTCGCGTTTCTGGTGCCCTTCACCCCCTCGATCCAATCAGCGGATACTGAAACTGAGTTGTTGGAACGGGATTTCGGAAATCTGGCTGACCTTCACCCCCTCGATCCAATCAGCGGATACTGAAACGATATGCAAAAAGTTGCAATTACCGCCGGGAATATCCTTCACCCCCTCGATCCAATCAGCGGATACTGAAACGAAGGTAAAGATACTGGCATCCGTGTTGATTGTACCCCTTCACCCCCTCGATCCAATCAGCGGATACTGAAACTTCACAATCTCTAAACGAACACGATTGAAAATGTTCCTTCACCCCCTCGATCCAATCAGCGGATACTGAAACATTGATGAAGATGGGGTTTGTGAAGGTTGGGGATACCCTTCACCCCCTCGATCCAATCAGCGGATACTGAAACTCCTGCCAGGCTTCGGCGGCCCAGGGCGGGCAGTCGCCTTCACCCCCTCGATCCAATCAGCG
Source organism: Anaerolineales bacterium (assembly GCA_034411635.1). Lineage (GTDB taxonomy): Bacteria > Chloroflexota > Anaerolineae > Anaerolineales > Villigracilaceae > UBA8950. The sequence continues at coordinate 295 of DAOUML010000294.1, read as the reverse complement.
GATACTGAAACATTACTTTTAGGAGGCAAGGCCCGCTTTATGCCAGCCTTCACCCCCTCGATCCAATCAGCGGATACTGAAACGTCTGCATCCGGCGGTGCTTTGCGCCGAATCTGCCCCTTCACCCCCTCGATCCAATCAGCGGATACTGAAACATACAGTGGGCGTTTGTCGGGTTTATGGTGTTATCCCCTTCACCCCCTCGATCCAATCAGCGGATACTGAAACATTGCGTGGTAAATCTGGACACAATGGGCCATGTGCCTTCACCCCCTCGATCCAATCAGCGGATACT
>DAOUML010000293.1:0-17715 GCA_034411635.1 Anaerolineales bacterium | reverse complement strand
CCCGAAGGGCTTTTTTGTGCTGAGGCAGGGCTTCCAGCCCGCCGGAACCAGCGGGAAAGCCCTTTGCCTGAAAATTACGTTTCAGATTTGGAATTGCTGTTGATAAAAATTTGAACTTGACAAATCGCATCAACGGCGTATAATCGCGCCAATATTGAAAAACAAAGACGAGGACGAGTACTCGTTTTACGACGGCACAGAGAGCAGGCGGTAATTGGTGAAAGTCCTGACCGAAACGGAACCGATGAATGGACCTTCGAGTTGAAAGGGAGAAAACGCTGGTCGCGTAGGGTCGAAACACCCTTATCGCCTGTCCTGACCGGACAGGCCAGGGAGGCCAAAGTGAGTAGCCCAATCCGGGAACCTGCGCCCGTTACCCAGGCAGAGTCACTACGTTGTGAAACGTGCTGATTAATGAGTGAGGCTGGCTTTTCCCCCTGATTGCTTCATCAGGGGATTTTTTTATCAAAAAGCGGCCTAAGTTGGGTGGCACCACGGATCGACTGTTTTAGACAGCGTTCGTCCCATGTTTGGGATGAACGCTGTCTTTTTTATTTTAAGAAGGAGAAACCCATGAATACCCTAACCCGCACCACCAACCCCGATAAAAACGCCAAAGAGCAGGCCCTGCCCATGCTGCAAGAGGCAGGCCTTGGGTCGTCCGCATCCGCGCAAGAAGCGGCCATCGAGCAGATTGTGGCCGAGAAGCAATCCGAGGCCGATTCGCAGTCGTATGTCTTTGTTCCATAAAAAGTGGCCTCACCCCCAGCCCCTCTCCCCGATGGAGAGGGGAGAAAAAAAGAAAAAGGAGAAATTATCATGAGTGAAACCCGTTTTAACCTGTCGCAAACCGACCTGCCGAAGTTCTGGTACAACATTAATGCCGATAGCGGCATCCCGCCCGCGCCGGTGCTGCATCCAGCCACGCTGGAGCCGGTTACGCCCGATTTTCTTTCGGTGCTCTTTCCGATGGATTTAATTTTGCAGGAAATCAGCGCGGAGCGTTTCATCGAAATCCCCGAAGAGGTGCGTGAAATCTACAAACTGTGGCGTCCGACTCCGCTGATCCGCGCTGCCCGGCTGGAAAAGGCGCTCGGAACTCCGGCGCATATCTACTTCAAATATGAGGGGGCATCGCCGGTTGGTTCGCACAAGCCAAATACGGCCATTGCCCAGGCCTATTACAATAAAATCGCCGGTACGCACGCTATGACTACTGAAACCGGGGCCGGCCAGTGGGGAACTTCGCTGGCGATGGCCTGCAACTTCTTCGATATGGATTTGGAAGTGTACATGGTGAAGGTTTCGTACAACCAGAAGCCCTATCGCCGTATTTATATGGAGACGTTCGGCGCGCAGGTTTTTGCCAGCCCAACCGAGCGCACCAACTACGGGCGCAGCCTGCTGGCTGAGAACCCCGAAAACAGCGGCTCGCTGGGCATCGCCATTTCAGAAGCGGTTGAAGTGGCGGCCATGTCTGGCGGAACAAAAAAGTATGGGCTGGGGTCGGTTTTGAATCATGTTTTGCTGCACCAGACCGTTATTGGCGAAGAATCGCTCAAGCAGATGGACATGGCCGGAGAATACCCGGATGTGGTTATCGGTTGCGTGGGCGGCGGCTCCAATTTTGCGGGCATCGCCTTCCCCTTCCTGCGCGAAAACCTGAAAAACGGACAGCGCGCCCGCCTGGTGGCTGTGGAACCAACCGCCACGCCCTCGCTAACCAAAGGCCAATACACCTTCGATTACGGCGACACGGCCAAAATGGCCCCGGTGGTCAAAATGCACACCCTCGGCCATACCTTCATGCCGCCCGGCATCCACGCGGGCGGACTGCGTTATCATGGCATGGCCCCCACCCTTTCTGCGCTGGTCGATGCCGGCCTGATTGATGCCATTGCCGTTAAACAACGCGCCACCTTCGAGGCCGCGCTACAGTTCACCCGCGCCGAGGGCATTATCCCTGCCCCCGAATCGGCCCACGCGGTGCGCGCCGCCATTGATGAGGCCCTCGACGCCAAAGAAAAAGGCGAAAAGCGCGTCATCCTGTTCAACCTTTCGGGCCACGGTCATTTTGATATGGTTTCTTACGAGAAATACCTGACGAGCGGCCTGGAAGATTATGAATACCCGGCAGAAGCCGTGGCTGAAGCGATGAAAGACCTGCCAGCGGTAAACTTATAAACAGACCAGGCCACCATTCATAGAGGTAACTACCTACCCTTTCCCTTCGGGACGTGTGCCGCGAAGTGTAGAGGGCTGGGGGTTAGGGATGGGTAGGCAATTACTCATAGAGAAAGAAATAATGCAAGAGGCTATTCAAAGCGGTACAAACCCGCCTGAATAGCCTCTTGCGCGTGATTTCGGCTCTCAAATTGGGTTGAAAAGATGGGTTAAAAAGCGCATAATGAATATGGAATGTTTGACATGCCTTCCGATCCCCCACCAGAAAGGAAAAAACATGTCCACTCGAAATATTGTCCTTGCTCTGATAGCCATATTACTCGCCAGCCTGGCTTGCAGCGCGCCAGGCGCCTCCCCTGTTCCAGCGATTGATACCACCAAAATCGCCCTGGAAATTCAATCGACCCAGATGTCGCTGCAAATGACCCAGGCGGTGGTCGATTCTCAAGTCAAAGAAGAGCCCACCCCGCAACCGCCCGAATCGGCCCCGGTCATCGATGCCACCAAAATCTCGCTCGAAATTCAGGCCACCCAGGCCGCCGCGCAAATGACTCAAAGCGTATCTCAGGTTCAGCCGGCCACCGAAAGCCAATCGCCCACCGAACCGGAGCCCCAACAAAATATCGATGACCTGATCAAAAACGCCAAAATCCTGGTCTATGAAGATGCTCCGGCCAGCAATCTCAGACCCTGGGTGCAAGATACCCTCGACCTGATGGGGCTGAAATACATTTACGTTGGCACGCGCATTGGCGATTTTATGTCGCACCTGAACTCAGGCACGCAGTGGGACCTGATCATCGTCGCTGCCGAAAGCCGCTCCGGCGTACAAGGAGAATTCTGGGACATCATCACCCCCAAAGTGACCAGCGAAAAAACCGCCCTGATTGTTGAAATGTGGTATCTCTCAGATATTGCCAATGGACGCATTCAATCGCTCACCTCAAAATGTGGCATTAAATTTCAAAAAGTGCGCCGCGATGTTGAATCCATCTACACCCTTGAAAGCGCCCACCCGCTCTTCACCACCCCCAACAGCGGATTTTCGCTCACCAACTATTCCACCTACTGGTACGATAAAGGCGGCGATTACGTGCGTCTTACCGGCAGCGGCGACGCCACCCTGATTGCAGGCGGATTCCCCAAAGAAAAATCCAGTTATGGCCTGCTAACCAGTTGCATGAATGGCCGCGTGGTCATCCAAACCTTCTCCAGCCATGATTACCGTAACGAAGTCATGCAGCAACTTTGGGAAAACTACATCATCAACACCCTTACCAGCCACTTCAAATCGCTTGAATAGGCTGGCGCGTCACATTTTCGGTCTCTTTGTCCCGCAAGGATAAGGATATTTGTCACTATGGGGGTTGCCGGGCAACTTGTATAATGAAATCGTCAAAATCCATATAGGAGAAGAACACCATGAGCGCTCAACTGATTGACGGAAAACAAATTGCCCAACAAGTGCGAGACGAAGTAGCCGCTGAAGTGGCCCACCGCGTTGATGAAGGCAAGCCCCGCCCCGGCCTGGCCACCGTGCTGGTTGGCGACCGGGTCGATTCTGCCACCTATGTCGCCGCGAAACAGAAAGCCTGTCACGAACTGGGCATGGTCTCGTATCACCACCCCCTGCCCGCCGATATCAGCCAGGCAGAGTTGGAAAACGTCATCCGCGACCTGAACGCCGATGAACTGATCAACGGGATCCTGGTGCAACTGCCCCTGCCCGTCCACCTCGACGAAGAACGAATCCTGTCACTCATCAGCCTCGAAAAAGATGTCGATGGCTTTTCCCCGCTCAACATTGGCCGCCTGGCCCAAAAGGGACGCGAGCCACTCTTTGTGCCTTGCACACCCTACGGCTGCATTTATCTGCTTGAACAGGCCGGGGTAAAAATCGAAGGCGCCAACGCCGTCGTGCTGGGCCGCTCGAACATCGTCGGCATGCCCGCCGCCCTGCTTCTCATTGGCAAGAATGCCACCGTCACCGTTTGCCACTCGCGCACAAAAAACCTGCCCGAAGTCATCCGCCAGGCCGATATTGTGATTGCTGCCATTGGCCGGCCAGAAATGGTGCGCGGCGACTGGCTTAAACCCGGCGCAGCGGTTATCGACGTGGGCATTAACGGTATTCCGCTATTGAATGAAGATGGCTCCCCGCTCCTCAGCGAAAAAACTGGCAAGCCGCGTCAAAAACTGGTTGGCGATGTTCACTTTGACGAAGCCAAAGAAATTGCCGGATTCATCACCCCTGTGCCTGGCGGCGTTGGCCCAATGACGATTGCCATGCTGATGCGCAACACCCTGCGCGCCGCCCAAATTCAGCAGGGATAGTTACTCTTCACATCTTCCAGCATTAACTAGCCTTTTTGCGCCCCCTCGGCTTCTGCCTTCTGTACGGCGGCATATCCACCGTGAACACCTGGCTTTTGGTCGGGTCGAGCAATTTATTCCACAAACTGGGGTGATTGACCGCGAAATGATCCGGCGTCATCATCGAGGTGAGTACCGTCGGCAGGTTGTTGTAATAGCGATGGTTCAAAATCTGGTGCAGTTTGTCCTCGGCCCAGGCGGTGCCCATATTGCTCTCCTTGAACCCATCCAAAATCAAGAGCGGCGTGGTGCGCACCTCGTGAAAACGCCGGTCGAAAGCAATATCCATGCTTGGCCGAAACGTCTGCTTTAAATAATCGAGCAACTCTGAAACATCGGCCATCACTGCCTGACCGCCCATGCCCAGGCGATAATGCCCAATGGCCGCCGCCAGGTGGGTCTTGCCAGAGTATGACGGCCCCAACAGCACCAGCCATCCGCGCGGCTCATCGGCATAACTGGCCGCCGCATCGTGCGCCTGACGCAAACGCTTGACATGCGCCGCCGTCACCTTCTCGCGCACGATTTCCTTATCTTTTACCGAGCGAAACTCCGACGCCCCCTTGCGCTCGGTCGTCGTTACCGTCACAATCTCCTGACCAATTTCGTTCTCGCGGTCTTCCCAGCTCTTGAAGGTCATCGCTTTGATGTCGCTCATCGAAAGCATCGAAAGGCCGGGGTTGCTGGTCTCCTCCGGGTGGCGGTAATCCAGCGTCAAAATGCGGAGATGCGTCACCATCTCCTCGTCTTGCAAGCGCGAGCGAATGCGCCCCTCGATTTCATCCAAAATCAGGTTGGTGGTAATCACCGTCGGCAGTTTGTTAATATAACGGTAATTGATAATCTGAAACAGTTTTTCCTGCCCCCAGCCGGTCGCGTTTTGGGTGCCAAAATCGTCCATCACCAGCAAATCGGCTTTACGGATGTCGTTAAAACGTGTCTCGAAGGTCGTCTCCGGGCTGTTATACGACATGCGCAAACTATCGAGCAAATCTGGCACGGTAATAAACAGGGTCGGGATGCCACGCGAAACAACCTCGTTGGCAATCGCCGCTGCCAAATGAGTCTTGCCACAGCCATACGTCCCCTCCAACAACATCCAACCGTCCAAATCGCGCGCAAAAGACTGACAGGCCTCCAGCGCCCGATTCAGACTCTCCTGCTCTGGCTGGCTAATCACATGCTTCGCTTTCGGGTTGCCTGTCGCGCGAAAATTCTCAAAGGTCAGATGGCGCAAATGCTCCAGGCTGCTGAGCGCATACAAACGCTCGCGCGCTGAGGCGGCCTTATCGCTGGCCCGGCAAACGCAGGCCTCCACCTTGCCAAACTTCTCATGGCCCAGCGGCACATCCCAGCGCAGATAGCCCGCGCCCTGGCAATATGGGCAGTCCGGGTTGCCCAACGGCTCAATCTTCGGCGTCGGGGCCGCCTTCGAGATATTCGGAGAAGGCTCCCCTTCCGTACCCGCTCGAACCTTGCTCAGTGTTTTTTTGATTTCTTCTTTCATCACGGCCTCGTTCCTTCCAGCCTTTCAAAATCGCCTCAACATACTTCCAGTTGCGAATATTACGCTTAATCGCCTCTTCCATCGCCGCCGCAATCCACTCCGCCGAATACTCATTCTCGGCATCCTTCAGCGCATCCGCCATCAGCGGCGTTAGTGGCCCGATATTCTCTTCATACAGCCGAAAAACATTCGGCACATCGCGCGGCGGATGGTTGGGAGAATTGGCGGCGAGCGTTAAACGACCCTTTGCCAACGCCTCGGCGGTTGCCCGTCCCCTGGGCGAATTCAACACGAACAGGCCGCCCGAATCATCCCCCACCCGCAACAGGATTCCGCGCCGGGTGGCTTTCTCCAACGCCCCATCCAATTCCGCCGCAGACCACCCGCCCATCCGCCCCGTATCGGACTCGATATCGCCCCGCGAAAGCACCCGCTGCGCGCCCTCCATCTGCTCAAACCGCCAGAAGACGTACAAGACAATCTTCAACTCACCCAAATCGTCCATTTCAGCCAACAATTTGCTGAAAAAAGAATTGGGCAGGCGCGTAAAGGTTTCAGAGGAGGTAAAGCCGGGGAATTTGGTCATCTTATCACCAAGTCCTGAGCGGAGGGCGAAGCGTATTTTGCGAAGCCCGCAGTCGAAGGACGGTTCTTGCGTAGAGTCGCCCTTCGACTACGGGTCTCGATATGGGCTACGCCCTACTCGACCCTCCGCTCAGAGCTTGACATATCACTGATTAAAATCCACCGTCCGCGTGGCAGCATTCTCGAACCGGGTCAGGTTGCTTCTAAAAATCAGGTCAATCGTCCCAACCGGGCCGTTGCGGTGCTTGGCGACTTTCAGGTGGGTTACGTTTTGGGTAGCCGGGTCTTTCTCGTCGCGGTAGATGAACATGACGATGTCCGAATCCTGTTCCAGCGAACCAGATTCGCGCAGGTCGGAGAGTTGCGGTTCTTTATCCGCCCGCTGTTCGACGGCGCGCGAAAGTTGCGCGGCGGCAATCAGCGGCACTTTCAGTTCACGCGCCAACTGCTTAAGCGAGCGCGAAATATACGAAACTTCCTGCACGCGGTTCTCATTGCGCGATTCAGACGACATGAGTTGCAGGTAATCGACAATCACCAGATCGAGGCCGAATTCCATCTCGAGGCGGCGGCATTTGGTGCGCAATTGCAGCGGCGAAAGGGCCGGGGTATCGTCGAGATAAATACGCGTATCGCCGAGTACCTCAATGGCGTGGGTGAAGAGTGGCCAGTCTTCGTCGGTCAGTTTGCCGGTGCGCAATCGCTGACTGTCGATGCCGGTCTGCTGCGAAATCAAACGCTGCACCACCTGCTCGTTCGACATTTCGAGCGAGAAAATCGCCACTCGTTTTTTATATTGCAAAGCGGCGTTATTTGCCAGGGTCAGCATCCAGGCTGTTTTACCGCCACCGGGCCGCCCGGCAATAATCAACAAGTCGGAAGGCTGCAAACCGCCGGTCATTTTGTCCAAGTCGGTAAAGCCGGTTGGCACGCCGACAATATCATCACCCCGGCGCGAAAGTTCGTCGATGTGGTCGTAGTAATCGCTCAAAACCGAACGAATCGGCGTTACTTCGTGGCGCATCTTGCGCTCTGAGACGTTGAAAATCGCTTTCTCGGCCTCGCCCATTACTGTTTCGATAGGCGAGGATTCCTGGTAGGCCAGCGTGGCAATCTGGTTGGCGGCGGTCAACATTTTGCGCCGCACCGAGTGCGATTCGATGATTTTTCCGTAATCTTCGGCGTGCAGGGTGGTGGGAACCTGATTGAGCAGGGCGGTAAGGTACGCGCCACCGCCGATTTCCTCCAGGCGGCTCATGCTTTCGAGTTCGTTGCTAACGGTCAGAAAATCAATTTTAATGCGTTTCTCGTGCAGGCTGGTAAAGGCCTCCCAAACGAAGCGCAAGCGGTGCAGGTAGAAATCATCGGGGTTGAGAAACTGCGCCAGATCATAATACACTTCGGGGTTAATCAGCACCGCGCCAATAACGGCTTCTTCGGCTTCGCGGCTATGCGGCAGGCCCGGCGTGGCGCTGGATATTTCGGGGGAGGGGGAGTAATTGTCCATGGATGAGAAGGTGAAAAGGGAAAAGCGAGAAATGGGATGAGTAAAATGATGAAGTGTTGAACAAAAAAGGCACGCCCGAGTCAATTTTACCCTGTCGTGCCTTAACTCAAGGTGATGCTTTAGTTTACAGACAGCCAATCAGCCAAACGTTGCTTGATACGAATCAATCTTTCTGTAGAAACCTGGCCTATGGAGCCAAGAAGGATTTCCCCTGAAACAACTGCCAACCGTCCAACGCGAATTACACTTGCAAACTTAAGACCACTTTCTAAAAAATCACCATCATATACTTGCACTATTTCGTCAAATTCCGCAATATACTGGCGTGTCTGCGACGAAATCATACAAATCAACCAGTCATCATACTCACCAGGCAGTTTTCCCAAAAGAAGCGCGGGGCGCAGCTTGCCTTCATCCATATCAGTTTGAGGAAAGCGAAACAAGACAACCTGCCCGGCTTTCTTCATGTAAAACTTACCTTCAGATCAGCAAGACTATAGTTATCGGGCTCGTTTTCTTCCAGTCCTTGCATTGCCAATGTTAAGGATAACGAATACCAATCTTTCTTCTCCTGCAGTTCGGCTTTCATTGCCAAAAACTCAACAAAATCGAGAAGTTCTTCCTGTAATGAAAGCGGCAATTTCTGCGCATACTGGTAAATTTTTTCGTCAAGCGTCATTGCGTTTCTCCAGATTGCTTTTTCTACTCTTCGTCTTTTTTCTCTGAATCATCGCCCTTGGGCTTGTCGAGTTTGCTCAAGAAATCTTCAAAAATAGACAGGCGCGAGGGGTCTTCCATGCTAACCGGCTTGCCGGCTGAACTGGCTGCCGGCGCAGATGGCGATGCCGACATCTCTGAGGGGCCAGGCAATTGTGGGCCGCTGCGCATATCTTGTTCCGGCACAATTCCAGCCATTTCCATCACCGATTCATGCACCAAAATCGGCACGCGGACACGAACAGCCAGGGCCACCGCATCGGATGGCCGCGAGTCGATGTTGAGGGTGCGCCCATCTTCAGTTTGGGCAACGATATTTCCAAAGAAAATGTCATCGCGCAGGGCAACAATTTCGACGCGTTTGATTTGCGCGCCAAATACACTGAATAAATTTTTAAGCAGATCGTGGGTTAGCGGGCGAGCCATTTCAATTTCCTGCAAGGCGACAGTAATCGCCTCGGCCTCGTAAGGGCCGACCCAGATGGGCAGGTAACGCTCGGAATCGACCTGGCGCAAAACCACCAACCGCTGTGGCGACATTAGACTAACGCGAACACTATCAATATTAACTTCAATCATTTCAGACATGGCAACTCCTTTGAGGCTCTTGGGGAACTCCCGTAATCAGCCCCGCATTTTGGTTTGCGCGCTTGCGCCCAAAATGCGTCTTTTTTCACGGCAACAAATCAGTAAAGATTGTGTAATTGTTTTTATTTTAGCATACCGCAGGGTGAATAGCAGCGAAACGCGCAAAAAATTATGGATTTCTAATACGTTGGCTCGTGAGTGGGTATAATCAGCCCATGAAAATCCGAATCTTATCCCCTGAAGTCGCATCCCAAATTGCGGCTGGTGAAGTGGTTGAACGCCCGGCCTCGGTTGTGAAAGAATTGGTTGAAAACGCGCTCGACGCCGGCGCCCGCGCGCTGACTGTTAGCGTGCAAGATGCGGGCCGCAAACTGGTTGAGGTGGCCGACGATGGGGCTGGAATTGCTGCGGATGAGTTGCCGCTGGCGGTTGAGCGCCATGCCACCAGCAAACTGCAAAATGCCAACGACCTGTTCCAGATTGGCACGCTCGGTTTTCGCGGCGAAGCCCTGGCTTCGATTGGCTCGGTCTCGCGGATGACGATTACCAGCCGCCGGGCAAATTCAGATAGCGGAGCCAGGATTCGGGTCGAGGCGGGGATCGCCGGGCCGGTTGAGCCGGTGGGCGCGCCAGTGGGGACGGTGGTGCGGGTGGAGGATTTGTTCTTTAACGTCCCGGCGCGTCTTAAATTCCTGAAGAAGGATGTGACCGAGCGGCGCGCCATCGATGAGATTTTGTCGCGCTATGCCCTGGCTTATCCGCAGGTGCGTTTTCGTTTTGTGAATAACGATGCACCGGTGCTGCAAACCAGCGGCGATGGCGACCGACGCGCGATTTTGGCTTCGCTCTACGGGGTGGAGGTTGCCAAACAAATGCTCGAGGTGCTGGCCGAAGAAGAAATGGAGACCGGTCAGCCCCTGCGCCTGACGGGTTACATTAGCCCGGCTTCTCTCACCCGTTCCAATCGCAAAGACATCACCTTTTTCATTAACGGACGTTGGGTGTCAGATACGCCCCTGACCCAGGCAATTATTCAGGCTTATCATACTTTGTTGATGGTTGGGCGCTTCCCGCTGACGACGCTTTTTCTGGAGATTGACCCGGCTCAGGTGGATGTGAATGTTCACCCGGCCAAAGCCGAAGTCCGTTTTCAGGCTCAGGATAAGATTTTTAGTTTTGTGCAGCGTTCAGCGCGGCGCGCGCTGTTGGCCTACTCACCCGTGCCATCGATGCCGCCAGCCCAGAATTTGTGGGGAAGTGGTTCAGTATCCAACAATCAGTTTGGGGGGCAGGGGGTTGGGTTGGAGTGGGGGATTGCGCATGAGGAGATGAATACAGAAGGCAGCATGCAAAATAATGCAGAAGGTAGAATGCAGAATGAAGAATTGAGCGCTGGGTCGCAGGAAAACATTCAGCATTCGGCATTCAGCAATCTGCCTTTGTTGCGTTTGGTTGGGCAAATTGGGGCGGCCTACCTGGTGGCCGAGGGGCCAGATGGTCTGTACCTGATTGATCAACACGCTGCCCATGAGCGAATTTTATTCGAGAAGTTGATGAATCAGCGCGCCAGCCAGAACATCGCCTCGCAAGCCTTGCTGACTCCCGAGGTAGTGCAGTTACCACCCGCCAGCGCGAGCCTGATTCAGGAGCAGTTGCCGGTTTTGCAAAAGTTTGGGTTTGAGATTGAGCCGTTTGGGCCGGGAACTTTCCAGGTGCGGGCCATGCCGGTTCTGTTTTCTGGCAGCGACCCGGCGGCGGCCTTGCGCGCCCTGGTGGAGGATTTCGAAGAGGACGAATCGCCCCTGCAAAACGAAATCGAGGCCAAAGTGGCCGGGCGGGTGTGCAAGCGGCTGGCGGTTAAGGCCGGGCAGGCGCTTTCGCCCGAAGAACAGCGCGCCCTGCTCGAAAACCTGGAAGCCTGCGAATCGCCGCGCACCTGTCCGCATGGCAGGCCGACGATGATTCATTTGTCTGTGGATGTGTTGGAGCGTCAGTTTGGGCGGCGCGGGGCGCGTTAATTAGCGCGGCAGGGCAATGGTAAATTGCGTCCCTTGTCCTAATTTACTCTGCACGCTAATCCTTCCGCCATGCCCCTGAATAATACCTTTGCAGATTGAAAGCCCCAGGCCGGTACCGGTGATTCTTTCGGTTGCGCGCACGCGGTGAAATTTCTCAAACATACGGGGGAGGTCTTCTTCGGGAATGCCCAGGCCGGTATCGCTAAAAAACAGGCGCCATTCGGTTTCTGTCGTATCAGATTTGATGTTAATTTGACCGCCAGGGCGGTTGTATTTGATGGCGTTGCTAATCAGGTTCAGGGCTACCTGCTTCAATTTATCACGGTCTGCCTGAACGGTGGGCATATCGGCGGGGACATCGAGGCAAATGTTGACCCGGTTTTCATCCGCTTTAAGTTGCATCAAGGCGATGCACTCTTCCAGCATGGGGCGAAGCGGGAAAGATGATTTGTGAAATTGCACCCGGCCCGATTCAAGCCGCGCAAGATCAAGAAAAGATGAGGAAAGAGTTGTCAGGCGGATTGTTTCGCTCTGGATGCTCTCGATAATCTGATGGGCCTGTTCGGGTGAAATTTCAGGCCGCATGAGCAGGTAACTGGCCGTATTAATGGAAGCCAATGGGTTGCGCAACTCATGGACAAATTCGGCAATCAAATCTGATTGTTGGAAAAGACGCGCGTTTTCGATGGCGACAGCCGCTTGAGCGCCCAGCACGATCAGCAGTTCTTCATCGGCTTCGCTAAACTCGCCCTTTTGTTTATTCAATACTTCGAGTACGCCAATTACTTTGTTTTTGGTAATCAGCGGAACGCCCATAATCGATTGGGTGGCAAAACTAACGGTTTTGGCAACTTTCTTGAAGTAGCGTTCATCTTTGTTAACGTCGCTAATGCGCACAGCCTGACGGTTAAGCACAATCCAGCCGGCAATGCTATCCATAGGGACGCTTAAGCCGCGCATAAGTGGTTCCATGTTGGTGGCGGCCTGGAAGTAAAGTTCTTTGGCGGCTCCATCGTATAACAAGATTGAGGCGGCTTCGGCATCAATCAAGGCTCTGGCGGCTTCAATAATGCGCGTGAGTAGATGCTCAAGATCAAGCGTGGAGGTCAGGTCGCGTGATATTTCTATCAGGCGGCGATACAGTTCAAGGGAGGGTGCGTTGGGGGTCATGCGTTGGTAACTCGCTTTACAATTTCAGGCACTATTAAAGATGCGTCGGCATAAATGTTGATGTCGGCCCTGACGCTGATATAGGTTGGAACGTTGTTAATAATAATCAGGTGAGCGCCCCGGTCAACGACCTGCATGGGCAGGCCCGCTACGGGCAAAACTTCCAGCGATGAACCAATAACAATCATCAGGTCGCATTGCCGGGCCTGGTTTTGGGCTTGCTGCCAGGCTTTTTGGGGTAACTGCTCGCCAAATAAGATGACATCTGGCTTGAGCAATGCGCCACAGGTGGAGCAATATGGTAGTTGATTTTTGGCGAGAAAATTTTCGAGATATTGCTGGTATTCAAATTTTTTATAGCACTGGGTACAGGTAAGGGTAGCCAGAGTTCCGTGCATTTCGATAACCTGGTTTGCGCCCGCTTTTTGGTGCAGAATATCAATATTTTGGGTGAGAATTGCCTTGAGTTTTCCAATCTTTTGTAATGCGGCGAGCGCAAGATGGGCCTCGTTTGGGGGGGCCTCCAAAATGGAGGTAACCAGCGGACGAAACCAGGCGAAGAATTTCTCTGGCGCGGTGCGGAATGTGGTTTGGGATGCCACTTCCATCGGTTCGTCCTTGGCCCATAGCCCTGTGCCATTAGAACGAAAATCCGGGATTCCCGATGGCGTCGAAATCCCGGCTCCGGTTAGCGCAACGATATATTTGGCCTGCTGAATCAGGTCGGCAGCATAGTCGATTTCATGCAAAACCTGGCCCGGCAATTCGGTCATGCTGGCACTTTCTGGCTTTGTGTTCGGTTAATAACCCGGTTTGCCAGGCCAGAATATTGCTGATTGGTGAGGCTATCGGCCTGGGCAAGAAAAGCGGTATTTTGTAATCGAATCGCCTGCATAAGCAGTTCGGGGGCAGGCGTAAAAGTAACGTCGATTGGGAAGTTGATTTTATCTTGAACTTGTGGCACTGAGAATTGCAGTTCAGAACGAAGCCGGTAATTAACACCCAGTCTGATTTTGGTTTTATTAAAACCAAGTCGGATGATATCATCAAGCAAAGCGCGGGTATGCAAAATGGGGTTATTAAAAGGCTCGGTGATGACGAGCAATTCATCGAACCCTGGCAGCAGTTTTTGGGTCAAGTTTGGCAGGCCAGTGCCTAAATCAACCACCACATACTGCGACATAAACTTCATTCGCGAGAGAATGGACTGAAAGGCTGGCACATTCTCGTTCAAAACAGCATCGCTCGGTTGGGCTGAAGCGCAAAGAATTTTCAGGCCTGATTGATGCTTGTTGATTCTTTCCTTGATGGCTTCGCGGGTGATTTCTTTGGGCGGCATTTTCAGTAATTCGCTGAGCCCATTTTCTTTACCCAGGCCTAAATCGCCCACCAGGGTTCCTTGTCCTGGTCGAAATTCTGCCAGGATCACCACCGCCTTGCTGGTCTTTTCAATGCTCGATGCCAGGTTGACCGCCACGGTTGTTACCCCCAGCCCGCCCCTGGCGGCCAATACGCCAACGGTAAAGGCGGGCTCATCTCTGAGCGGTGTTGTCGATGAACCTGGTTTGACACCCTTGGCAGAACGAGCGAGCAAAGCCTTTACATGCGCTTGTAATTCGGCGGGGTGGGTGGGCTTGGTTAGGTAATCATCCGCGCCGGCCTCAAAGCCAGTCACCTTGTCTTCCAGTTGGCTTTTGGCAGTGAACATTAAGATTGGAATATCAACCGTTTTGGGGTTGGCGCGTAGATTACGCGCCACCTCATACCCGTCCATCTGCGGCATCATCACATCCAAAAGAATCAGGTTTGGAATTTCTTCCAGCGCAAGATCCAATCCTTGCCGGCCATTGGATGCGGCAAGGATTTGGTATCCCTGCTTTTGCAACATCATCCCAACCAAGCGGAGCGTATCAAGGTCATCGTCAATGATTAGAATTTTTTCAGGCATGTTTTTTTCCTTGGCATAGAATACTTACAATATACAGTTTAGCATTAAGCAAGAGTTCAATCAAGTTCTGTTTCAAATTAGAAAATAAAAAGGTTCTTGGGGAATCTCCGCGGTAAGACCTCGTATTTTGGGGCAATCTTCACGGCAAATCCTACTGAACCCATAAAAAATTAAGTTGACAAACCGGTCAACCCGTAGTATTATCCCCCTTCGCTAAGAGCAAAAATGCCAAGGTAGCTCAGTGGCAGAGCAAGCGGCTCATAATCGCTCGGTCGAGAGTTCAAATCTCTCCCTTGGCACTTGGACCATTCAAAAGAATGGTTCTTGAACTGAAAATCCCGTATTTGCGGTATAATGACAGTCTGTTTTCGGGGCGTGGCGCAGCCCGGCTAGCGCGCTTGCATGGGGTGCAAGAGGTCGGAGGTTCGAATCCTCTCGCCCCGACAGAGTAATAAAAAAACCGTCGAAAGACGGTTTTTTTATTGGGCAGGTTTCCTGCCCACTGGGGAATAACCAGCCGGGCTGGAGCATGTTTCAGCAAAATCGCCACAATGGCGACCCCGCCCCCTCTATCAGTGGCGAGATATTGCATTTTCTGGAGGCTGGCGCGGCGATCAGGGCGGGTTTCCCGCCTGCTTGATAGGGTTTTGCTATTCTCCCAACAGATGCCGGATGGCTTCGTCGCGGTTACGGAAGAGGGTGACATCGAGGCCGGCATTTCGGGCGACGGTTTCGACGAAATCGTGTGAGTGGTCTTCGGGATCGATAAGAACTGCGACGCGGGCGAAGCGGTCTATGCCGGGATCGGCGGGCATGTCGCTGTAGGCGAAGTCGTAGTTATCGATGACGGAATCGGTATTGCGGCATTCCGTCAGGTCCGACAGGTAGCAGTTAATCCCCAGGCGACGGCCCAGGGCGTGGGTCTCATGGTTGAGGTCGAGGGCGATTTCGGCGTTGATTTCGCCAACGATTTTTTGGATGATGTATTTGCCATTCGGCGAGACGGTATTTGTACAGGTGGTGGACATGGGACACTCCTTTCACGCGCTGTGTACCGTTAGATTATCCATACGGTTTGCTGGTCGGGTTGGCGGCCAGGATAAGCGGATTCCATCATAGCAGGGAAAGTTCTTTGCTATGATTTTGCCAGAAATGTTCTTATGGCGGTCATTAGTTCCATGCCATGCGTCCAAATCAGTTCGTGACCTGCGTTTGGCATAACCAATAGTTCCGCGCCAGAAATTCCCTGGGCAAGCATGCGGGCGTGATGTAAAGGTACTGCGCTATCGTTCTCGCCTGCGACTATCAACGCAGGACATTTAATTTCATGCAGGCGCTGGCGACTATCAAATCTTAGCATAATTTTGACTGCGTCGGCCATGCGGGATTTTTGGTTTGAGGCAATCATTGTCTCAATCTGCCGTGATTGTTCTGGCGTTAATCCCTTCGCCATTTGCGCCAGTTGTTTTGCGTTCAAGATTCGAACCAGAAAGGGCAAGAAGAAAGCCTCTATTTTTTCTTGCCAGGTTAGCCGATTATAAGAAAAAGTACAACAGAGAACGAGGCGGCTAACCAAATCTGGGTAATCCAGCGCCAACTGCTGGGCCACCAACCCGCCCTGGGAGTAACCTAAAACGACGGTCGATTCTATCGACATCGACTTCAATAATTGAGCCAGGTCGTGGGCATGCTGTTCAACCGTGTAAGGCGGGGCAAGATTCCCGCTGCGGCCAAAACCACGCAAATCGGGGGCTAAAACTCGATAATCTTTCGATAAACTATCGAGAACAGGCGCGAACATGTCTCCATTCATAAGCAGGCCATGAATAAGGAGAAGGGACTTCCCTTTTCCTGCTTGTTGAAGCCACAATAGTTCATTAGCCAGAGACACGCTCGAACTCCTTTTCCCTATCAGGTAATACATTCTGACATCTGCGCTGGCAAACACATCGCCTGGCGACCCACGCCATAGGCTCTTTTTATAATGTCAATTTTGCGGTTTCGAAAATTAAATCCTGATGATCGACGGGAAACAAATGTCCTTGATTTTCAAGCAATACGAGTTCACACTTGGGAATATGCCCGACCAGATGTTTTGCGAAAGCCGGGGGAACCAACCTGTCTGCGAGGCCGTGAAACAGATGTACCTTGCATGGTATCTCGTGCAGGCGGAAACCCCAATCAACGTAATGCACAGCCGCATCGCTTTCATCTACTGATTTGATGATTTCGCTGTAGTAGGCGTTGGGGAAAAATTTAATACCCGTGTTCATCTCACTGAGAAGGCGCGCGCTATGCGATGTTGGTTTCGATAATGGAATCATACAAAATTTCAAATGGAGATTCAAGGACGAATTTTGAGCCGGTGGGCATTTTCTTCGAGACAGGCTTACTTCAAATTTATTTTATAACCAGATAACCGCCAATTAATAAAACGACAATGCCAATTATTCGCGTTGCTTCAATGGGTCGGGCTGTTACGCCAAGCCATCCAAACGTATCCAATAAGACGCCCGTAAGAAGTTGCCCGATAATGATAAGAGCCAACATGGTGGTTGCGCCGAGTCGAGGCAAGGTTACGTTGATGCTTTGGTAAAGAATCAAACCGAATATGCCCGCGCCCAGCATATACCAGGGCAAAGTATTCCAATCACGGATTTTTTCTCCGCCCCTGAATGCGAGAAAAATTAAAGAGAGAATCAGACCGCTCAGATGAACAATTACGCTGCTTGCCGTTCCGCCAATCTTTTGTCCCATTGCTCCTGCTATGGGCGATTGAATGCCTACAGCAATGCCGCCAATGAGTCCTACCAAAATTACCAGCCAGAATTCTAACATTTTCATATCTCCGAGATGCCAAAGTGCTTCTTTTTTCTGATCAAGGCCATTATGGCAGGACTAGCCCCGAAACCACTGACAATCAGCCATAATCTGACCACATTCTTTGATCAAACTTGTTCACTTGACTTTAGAGTTCGATAGGCTGCAATTTAACGAAAAGGGTAACTGCCTACCTAAACGCGACTTTCAAGTCGCGTTTAGGAGTAAGACAGTGAGAATTTGCTTTTAGGCGACATAAACCCCCATTCGGGGACGATGTGTCGCCCTACGAATATCA
>DAOUML010000292.1:0-5510 GCA_034411635.1 Anaerolineales bacterium | reverse complement strand
TTCGCCCTCCGCTCAGGACGGCAATGCTTTATGCAAAAAAGCGCAGTCGAAGGACACTTATAGGCTGCCATTGATGACTTTTGCAAGAGGTCTATTATTTTTTGGAACTGGCTGGTAATCAGGAAAGACAATGTCGATGGCCGGGTTGTTCAGGCGTTTGAGCAGGATTTCAGAAAGCACATCGCGGTAATCTGTGGTCACGGCCAGGTCGCCGGGTTCAATTCGTTGACCTTCTTCCAACCCCGGCCATTTTCCATGCACTTTGCCGCCATTTACCTGTCCGCCGAGGACCATCATCATGCTGCCGTGGCCGTGATCGGTGCCGAAACTGCCATTTTCGTAAGCGCGCCGCCCAAATTCGGACATGGTGACGATGGTCAGGTTGTTCATGTGTTCTGCCATGTCCGCGTGGAATGCGGCCAGGCCCTCGGCCAGGTCTTGCATCAGCAAGGGCATCAGGCCGGTGATGGAACCCTGGGCAAAATGCGTGTCCCAGCCGCCCAGGTCGATGGCAGAAACTTCGAGGCCCACTTCGGCTTTGATGAGCATGGCGGTTTGTTTGAGCGCGAGGCCGAATTCGGTATCGGGATAATGGGGAATGGTTGAGACGGTCTTAAGTTTGCCAAATGGCTGGTAATTTTGGGAGTCCAGTTTTTGCAGGGTGTCCATGATGGACAGGGTATCCTGCCCAAGTTCATCGTTTTGATAGACATGATTTAACGCCGCGCGCATTTGTTGCAAGGCTTGCGGGTTACCGCCAAGATGAAAATCGGCGATGGAACGCAAAGCCGAAACGGGAACCGAACCACTCAGGCTGCGCTGTGGACGAGTTCCCATGCCAACTGCCCGCAAGGGCGAGAAGTTGCCCGTGTTCAAACTTGCCAGGTGGCGTCCGATCCAGCCGGATGCGGGGCCGCGCTCGTTTTCTATGCCGCGTTCCATCAATTCCATCGCCTTGAAGTGACTGCGCGATTCGTCGGGCGCGCCGCAGGCATGGATGATGGCGAGTTGGCGGCTTTGCCAGGCTTCAAGCAATGGCGCAAAGTTGGGATGAAAGCCGAAGAAGCCGTCCAAATCGATAGTTCTGTCTTGTTTTGCTTTTTTTGAATCGTCGGGGCGGGCAATGCCGAGGGTTGGGCGCAGTTGGTAGTAGGCTTCTTCGCCATGCGGAACGACCATATTTAACACGTCGGCTGCCCCGCGCAGGAAAATCACAACCAGGGTATCGCCGCGCGAGGCGCTGTGCTGTGGGGCAAAGGCCAGGCGCGGCATCCAGGTTTGTTGGGTGGCAGGCAAGGGTAATAGGTTGCGCATCGGTTATCTCCACTGAAAGGCGGGGGAGGCGATCAGGCTGGCGGCGATGATTGGCAGGGTTTCTTCGGGGGCCGTTCCGGCTGAATGAACGGTGGCAATGATCTCGTCGCGGGCGGGAGGGGAGAGCGGAACGCCCAAAAGCAGGGAGGCAAGCGCATCCACATCAGCGGGCAAGTCGCCAGTTGCTGAAGCGTCCAATAACGCTTTCAGGTTGTGCTTTGTCTTTGGAATTGTGTTTTGCATTAATTCAAAGGCAAATTGCCAGCGCGGCATCAGGCT
The DNA here is from genome assembly GCA_034411635.1 of Anaerolineales bacterium. Taxonomy (GTDB): domain Bacteria; phylum Chloroflexota; class Anaerolineae; order Anaerolineales; family Villigracilaceae; genus UBA8950. The sequence continues at coordinate 3,917 of DAOUML010000292.1, read as the reverse complement.
GCCCTGCCAGGATTCGCTTGTGTCGGGGTAGCCATCGGGGGTGGGCCAGTTGAAAACCAGTTGTCCCATGCGCAAAAGCGGGAGGTACAGGCCAACGCCGTCGGTTTCGGCATTGAGCATTCGCAGCGCGGAGAGAACAAAATTGAGCGGGCGTTTGTATTTGGGCTGCGCAAACCTGAGACCGTCCAAAAGAATGACGCGCAGGACGGATTTGATATCGCCTTTGGTGGCAAGAAAAACCTGGGATGCCTTTTCGATGATGGCCTGGGGAGGCTCATCGGCGATGAATCGGCGGGCAAGTTTGGCGGCGATGAATCTGGCGGTGGATGGATGCAGGGCCAGCCGCTCGATGACCTGTTCGGCCTCGCGCTGACCCGATTCTTGAATCGTCAGGCCGAGCACATTTTTTGGGCCGGGTTCGTGCTGGTCTTCATTGAAGACGAAATCGCCCAGCCAAAAATGTTTTTTAACCGACCATCCAGTAAGACAGCGCGCGAGTTGCATGACATCGTTTTGGGAATAACCGCCATCCACGCCCAGGGTGTGAAGTTCCATCAGTTCGCGGGCATAGTTTTCGTTGGGCGCGCCCTTGACGTTGGCCTGGTTATCGAGATAGACCAGCATGGCCGGGGAATGGGCCGAGGCCCAGACCAGATCACGAAAATTGCCGAGGGCGTGCTTGCGAATGACTTCGCGATCATCGACGGTTTTGAGATAGAAGCAAGGCTCTTTATCGATGAAGATGTTGAAGTGGTCGCTCCAGAAATCGACCATGACTTCGTAGAGTTGGCGTTTGCTGTAGCATTGACGCAGGAAGGTTGCCTGGCGCAGTTCCTTAATGGGCAGTTCGCGGTCGTAGCCGTCGAAGAGTTGGTTGGCGACTGCTTCGATTTCGTTGGCTGCCATTTTCAGGGTTTTGAAGTTTGAGAGTTGTAAACTACAGGCAATGTCGTCGATTGATTCGAAGTCGAGTTGTTGCTCAATGAAGTTTGGCAGACCCACCTCCAGCAGCCGGGCGCGTTCCTCAACCCTGGGGCCAAAGGTGATTCGATTCAGGGCGGTGAAGTCGGGCGCGGTGAGCGGGGCCCAGGGCAGGGCGGCTTGCGCGCTGTCCAGCCTGCGGACGATTGGCGCGCAAGCGTTCAGGGCGGCACTGCCAGAAAGCAGGGCAGCCAGTTTGAGAAAATCTCGACGGGAAAGAGTCATGGCGGGGCGTTTGGGGGCTAATTTATGCCTGTTCGGGCAACGGGGTTATGGCCGGTTGGGCTTTTTCACGCGGAACCCAGTTGAGCAGGGCAAAGCCGGTTGCGCCGAACGAGACGATGAGCATGGGAATCCAGACGAAGAGCCAGCCGATGATGGGCAAAAAAGCGGCCAGTTCGAGTAGGATTGCGCCGCGAATGAACGCGCCCAGCGGCGTAAACTTGCCATGCTGTGACAGGCGCGCGCCCAGGTGGGCGGCAATCCCCGCCGCGCCGATTGAACTGACAGCCAGCCCGGCCACAATCAGCATCCAACCGATGAATTGGGCCGGGCCAAAAGGCAGAACGAGCAAAATCACAATCGGGATGGAGACGGCAAAAACCAGAATCAGCCCCACCCAGAAGGTTTGCCAGGGAGTTTTCTCGACGCGGGTTTGGGCGCGGGCAATCAGCGCCGGGAACAACAGCCACCAGGCCGTGAGCATGGCGGGAAACGCGGTTCCGAGAATGAGCAGGATGAAGAAGATGGCAGAAATGTCGGCCATAAGATGTTCCTTTCTTGTGTTTTGATGTAAGGGATACAGGGGTAGGCCAAAAAAAGTTGCAATTTTGTGGGAGGAATCAAAAAGACGCGGCGCGCGCGTCTTTTCTGAGAGCGGGAAGTGCTTAACTTTTCTGGAAGAAACTCAAAATTGTGGCCCCCAGACCTGCAAAGGCGATATACGGCAAGAGCAGGAACCAGCCGACAAATGGCAAGGCGCAGGCGAGGCATAAAATGATTGCGCTCCAAAGGTGCCGCTTCCAGTTTGGCATCTCTGGAAAGAGACGCTCGGCAAGATTTTGGACGATGGCGGTCAGCCCCAGGCTGAGCATGCCAGATAGAAATGCCAGGATGAGCAAGGCCGGAACGCTCAGAATACCTTGAATGAAAGCCCCCGCGCTTTCGGCCAGGGTGAGCATGACGAAGGCGATCAGGCTGAAGAAGAGAAAGTTGACCATTCCAAGCCAGAAGGAGCGTCCGGGATTGAGGGTGAGACTTTTTTGGGCTTTGGCAACGCGGTTGCTAAATAATGCGCCGATAACCAGCAAGTAGGTGGAAAGGCCGATGGTTAAAAGCAGGACAATGAACGAAGCGCGAAAGATGTCGGTCATAAAGGGTCTCCCAGGGGGCATCGCAGGATGGCTAATTTTGTTTCTACGGACGATTTCTCAACAACAAGCCATTGCCAAGAATCCAGATTACAGAAACGCTTGCGAGCATAGTCAGCAGGGTTGATATTTCTGTGATGGGCATGGGCAATGGCGCAAGAGTGGGCAAGCGCAAGGTCGCCAGAGCATTTAACCAGTTGGCCCATAAGGTTTGTACTTCAATGAGATGGGCCCAAAGGTTGGGGATTTCAATCAGGGGCAGCATGGCAGAAAAAAACGGAATGGCAATGATTAACGTTGCCAGCGCAGTGACTGCCTGCGCGAATGCCGTCAGGGTGAGCCAGCGCGGGGGTGGGGCAATCAGGGCAGGTTCGGGCAGGAAATGGGCCGCGATATTGCGGGTTAAAGCCTCTTCGGGCAGGGAATCCAGTTCAGCGAACAGGGTTTGCAGGTTGGAAAGTCTCTTTCGACAGGATGGGCATGAATTGAGATGGGTTTCCAGCCGGGCTGCATCGCTGAATTCCTGATCGAGGTATTCGTTGAGTTGGGAATCAGTCAGGTGCATGAAGTTTCTCCGCTAAAATTTGGCGGGCGCGGAAGAGATGACTCTTCACTGTGCTAATGGGGATATCGAGTTCCTGCCCAATTTCGCTGTAAGACAGCTCTTGATAATGGCGCAATTCGACAACGACACGATAGTGCGGCGGCAGGCTGGCAAGCGCAGCGCGGATTTGCTCGCTTCGTTCCGTCACCTCGACGCGCTGCTCCGGGCCTGCGCTTTTATCGACATCCCGTTCATCGTCGAGGCTGAAGTTGTTTTTTTGGGATTCGAGATAGTTTAAGCACAGGTTGGCGGCTATGCGGCGAATCCAGGGGCCGAATTCGCGTTCGAGGTCGAAGGTGTGCAGTCGGTGATAGGCGCGCATGAAAGTTTCCTGGGCCAGGTCTTCCGCGTCGCCGCGATTGTGCAGCAAGCGGTAACAGACGTTGAAGACGCTCACCTGGTATCGGGTGACAAGTTCGCCATAGCACTCTGGCGCTGAGGAGGCGCTGCTGTTACGGGCGTTTGCCAGCAATTCGCGGTCGGTGAGCGCATTCATGGTTAAAGTGTAATACAGGCAATCTCGTAAAAAGTTGCAGGGACATTCTCGCATCCCAAAATGCGCGGTTTATACCTGTTCCGGGTAAGAATTCGCAGCACAAGTTTGCGCTTTCAACTCGGCGTCCTGAATGAATTGGCTCATGTACTCGTCCCAACTCATCGACATGGCGGCGAGCATTTTGGGGTATTCGATTGGCATTTGCTCCACCGGCGGGCGAATACCCGCTTCGCCTTCCGCCCCAAAACGGCGCACCTGCCAAAACGTTTCCACCAGATCGGCGATCAGGTCGTGAATTCCTTTGCGCTCATGCGGAAAATTCTTCACCAATTCCGCTTCGTATTGCACAATGTCGGCATGGGCGTTGATTTCATGCTTTGGAAAACGAGCAGTATAAAACGGATCCAGACGCTTGAAGGGAACGGCCTCCAGCACGCCCAATTCTTTCAAGGCAGGGTATGCCCAC
>DAOUML010000291.1:0-17957 GCA_034411635.1 Anaerolineales bacterium | reverse complement strand
ACCAGATTGGCGGGCATGTTGTCGTTGTGGTTGCCGTTCCTGTGGTGAGTTTCGATGTGGTCTTCTGACATGAAGTGCAGTCCGCAGAGCATACAGCGGCCTTCTTGTCTTTTCAGTAAAGTGTGAGTATTCTTGAAAAGCCCGGTGCGGTAGTTCCGCATAAGCGAAGCAATCCCTGTGGGACACCCGGATTTGTGTGGGGTCGACCGGATAACTGGTCGCTCTACCGCGATGGCAGTTCCTTGCAAAATTTTCAGGACTTGAAATAGCATGACTTCCGTGCTATCATGTGACCATGATTCAAGCCTTCAAAAACGCAGGTACAGAAGATATTTTCAACGGCGAAAATACCAAAGCGGCAAGAAGTATTTGCCCTAATAATGTTTGGAAAGTAGCCTCTCGAAAACTTGACCAACTTGATTCTGTTTCCGCGTTAGCCGAGTTGAAAATCCCACCCAAGAATCGGCTTGAAGCGTTGTCAGGTGATAGAAAAGGTCAATATAGCATCCGAATTAATGACCAGTATCGCATTTGCTTTGTCTGGACAGAAAAGGGACCTGACCAAGTTGAAATTGTAGATTATCACTAACAGCAGGAGATAAAAATGGTTCGTGTTCCTACCCACCGCCCACCTACACACCCTGGCGAAATGCTTTTGGAAGAGTTCCTTGAACCTATGGGAATTACCCAAAAAGAATTAGCTGATAATATCCTTGTTCCCTATCAGCGTGTAAATGAAATTATTAACGGACGCAGGGGCATCACGCCTAGCACGGCTTTGCGTTTGGCAAAGTTTTTCAATATGTCGGCTGATTTTTGGATGAATTTACAGTTGCGTTGGGACTTATATTTCGCTCAACAAGACGAGAATAATGTTTTAGAGTCCATTCAGCCCTATTCGGCGATTGCGTAAAAAGTCAGTCGAGTTTTGCACAACAAAAGCGTGCCAATGATGGTCGCCGGGGCAGTTGTCCACCCCGCCGCCACTCCCGAACCGGACCCACCGGGCGCAGCAATTGCCGGCATGTGTCCGCTGGGCGCGGAATAACTGGCTGTCCTACCGCAATGCCAACGCAACAAAATTCAGCCAATGTTGGAGCAGGTAATCCATGAAAATATCCATCAGGCACGAAGTCGAGAGTGATTATCGGGAAGTCGAAGAACTCACTCGCGAGGCTTTTTGAAACTTGTATGTTCCAGGCTGCGATGAGCATTACCTCGTCCATAAAATGAGATACCATCCTGATTTCATTCCAGAACTGGACTTCGTCGCCGTTCTCAATAATAAGATTGTCGGAAATATTATGTATACCAGATCGTACCTTGTCGATGAAAAAGACAACAAGGTTGGGATAACGACTTTTGGCCCGATAAGTGTCCTGCCTGCTTACCAGCGACAAGGTATCGGCGCTGCCTTGATTTCCCACTCAAAGCAAGCAGCAATTGAAATGGGCTACAAGGCGATTGTCATTCACGGGCATCCGCAAAACTACTGCAAGCACGGGTTCAAAGGCTCCAAAAGTTACCGCATCAGTGATGAAGATGGCAAATTTCCCTACAGCCTGTTGGTGCTCGAACTTGAGGAAGGTTTCCTGGCAGGGCATGAATGGCGCTACTTGGAAAGCGAAGTGTATCGCATTGACGCGAAGGCCGCTGAGGAATACGATGAATTTTTCGAGCCAAAGAAGAAAGAGTATCGATATTCCCAGGAAGAATTTCGGATTGCAAGCAGCGCCTACATTGTATGAGTTGTCTTTCTTCAGGGCCCCAGCACCGCGTGGGTCTCCTGTCATTCGGTGCCTGGCAAGTAAATAGAACAATCCCGTCATAAATGACGGGATTGTATGCAGGGTTGCAGGGTAGAAACTGCGTGTTTTTCGCTCTTACCCAGGGCAACTTTATAACCCAGTTTTTTCGTATCTAATCAGAGCAGTTGGTTTCAAAAAAGAATATCGGTGCAAGTCGGTGCAACACACTCTTTCCATGTGCTTTTTTTGCACCAAATGGACTAAAATCAGCCCCATATATGGGGCTTGGTGGACAAAGTACCCCCATATGTACGCCCTGGATGAAGATCGCTGTCTCTTCGGATCAGTAGGTTGTGGGTTCGACTCCTGCCTGGGGCACTGATTTATCCCCTAGATACAGGGTTATCCTTTAGAAGAACCCCCATATATGGGGGTTCTTCTTTTCCATCACCAGCCAAAAAGCCTCAAACAGTGCAATTTCAGTGCAATTCATTTTTTAGGGCCGGTGTCAATAGTCGGGCCATGTTTACCACCCATAGCCGGGTGATGCTTAACAGACATCGCCGGACGTACGTTTACCAGTGGAAATCTGCGGCGGGTGGTGGGTAGAAGCCTCTGCGGGAAAATCCCGAGGAGGCGGCGCGACAATGGTCGAGTTCAAACTTGAGGTGCCGGGGCGCTATATCCTGGTTGACCATGCCCTTTCACGGCTGGAGCGCGGCCTGGCAGGCTTTTTGATGGTCGAAGGCGACGACAATCCTGACATCTTCGACGGGACGCTCACCCCCGGAAGCGGGCACTAACACGATGATGGAACACTCGACTCTTTCTCCCGAAATGCTGGTCGCCGATTTACTGGCCGCTTCACCGCTGGCAGTTGAGACACTCATTAAACTTCGGGTGGATTGCGTCGGGTGTTCCTTGAATCGGTTTTGCACGCTCAAAGAGATGTGCAGCCAGTATGATCTGGAAATTGACTCCGTTTTGAAGCAACTATGCCCGTCCCGCTCATCCCAACCGATGAGCGCTCGCTAGTGTGTTCAAACATGTCGAACATATGAAAAAGAAACTGATAGAATAACTCCATGCGCGCCGAAAAAAGTTTGCACAAATTGCGTAACCAACTGATTCTAACCTTTCTGATTAGTTCACTGGGAATTGGGCTTACGCTTGGTCTGCCTGCCATCCTGATTATCAATCGGCAGGCCTCCTGGCAGGCGCAACTTCTCCTCGATCAGGCCGTGCTGACCACGCGCGCTTTCCTGGAAAATGAACAAGCCGATTTGAAAAACCTGGGCCTATTGATTTCACAACGCCCCACCCTGATTCGGCTGTTGGATGAACAGGACGACGAGGCCTTCCCGGAGTATTTCGAGACCCTGGGCCAAGGCTCAAACCTGGATTTCCTCCTGATTTGCAGTGGCAATGAAGAAATCGCCGCCTTCCACCGCAGCGAACCGCCCACTGGTTTGTGCGCCAAAGACGCGCAAAGCGGCTATGCAGTTTCGGCTTCAGGGATTATCTTTTACCTTTACACATCAGTTGATTTGGAACTTTCCCGCCAACCGAACGACAGGGTCGTCATCGGCAAGCGAACTGCCGCAACCCTGTCCATGCTGCAAAATGAAACGGGGCTAACCTATTTTCTCATTCAAGAAAACAGGGTGGTGAATGCCAGCGACTCTTCACTGATGGCAACCCCTGCGGAGGAGTTATTGCGCCATGCGCGCCAACCATTTGGGGCATCCATCGCGCAACAAGCAATTGAAATCAATGCACATCGCTACCTGGTAGCCGACTTTCCCCTTGATTCTGTGCTCGATATTCACCTTATCTGCGCCCTGAACATCGATGAGCAAATTTCCATGCAACGAAACCTGACCGATTCACTCACGCTGGGGGTTGTCTTTATCGTGCTGATTGCATCGGGGCTGGGAGCATGGCAATCACAGCGCATCAGCGGCCCAATCGCAAACCTGGCTAAATCGGCCCAGAAGTTCAGGCAGGGAAATCTCGCCGCGCCGGTCAATGCCCAATCTTCCGTGCTGGAAATCAACCAATTGGCAAATACACTGGAGGACGCGCGGGTGGCGCTTCAGCACTCGGTTGGGCAGTTGCAAGCCGAAAAAGCCTGGATCGAGCACCTGCTCAATTCCATCGTTGAGGGAACCCTCACCCTGGATAGCAAAAATCACATCACCTTTGCAAGCGCGGGCGTGGGCAAAATTTTGGAGCGCGCGCCTGATCAGATGATCGAGCAGAATGTGGCGGATGTGTTTCTCGTTGACAAGGAAGAAGTTCCATTTGCCAGCCAACTGCCCAACGCGGGGCAGCAAGCCAAAATCTCCATCCGCTTAACAAACGGGAAAGAACGACTGCTTTCTGTTTCGGCAGCAACCTTTCTGCCGCCTATTGCCAGCAACGCCAACCGCGCCCTTGTCATACGCGATGTAACGAACGAAGAATATGTCCACCGTTTGCTGGGCGATTTTATGTCGAACATCACCCACGAATTTCGCACGCCCCTTTCGGCCCTGGGCGCTTCTGCCGAGTTGTTACTGGACAACCTGCCCAACCTGACCCGCGTCGAAATCGAAGAACTACTGCGCTCGTTGAACCTGGGCATTACCAACCTGCAAACCCTGATAGACAACCTGATTGAAGCCGCCAGCATTGAAGCCGGACGCTTCAAAGTATCCATCCAGCCTGTCCGGTTTGAGACTATTTTGCAAGAAGCCAGCGACATGACCGCGCCGCTGGCCGAGAAATACAATTTGCGGCTGGAATTTCTACCTGCCTCCGCATCCCTGGTCGTCCGCGCAGATCAGCGCCGCACGGTTCAGGTGCTGGTCAATCTGGTTTCCAACGCCATCAAACACAGCCCGGAAGGTGGCCGCATCCGGGTCTCGCACGCAACAGCGGGCGGCAACCTGCTTGTTGAGGTCAGCGATGAGGGCAGCGGCGTCCCGGCAGGGATGGGTGAAAATCTTTTTTTGCGTTTTTCGCACCTGGAAAGCCGCGAAGAACGCGCCCGCCAGGGGTTGGGATTAGGCTTGTCGGTAGTCAAGGCAATTGTGGAGGCCCAGGGCGGGCAGGTGGGCATAAAATCCCGTCAGCCCTGCGGCGCAATCTTCTGGTTCAGCATCCCTTTATACGGAGAATCGCAATAAGATGAAAATCCTGGTGGTGGAAGATGACCGCGTCGTTGCCGACCTGATTGTGTTCACCGTGCGCCGCGCGGGATACGAAGCAGTGATGGCGAATGACGCCATCAGCGCCCTGCGCCGCTGGCAGGAAGGCCAGCCCGGCCTGATTTTGCTCGACATCAACCTGCCAGGCACGCCTGACCTGAAAGATGGGTTTGCCATCTGCCGGCGCATCCGCCGGGAATCAGATCTGCCCATCATCTTGCTGACCGTGCGCGGCGAGGAAGATGACATTGTCAACGGACTCGAATCCGGGGCGGATGATTACATCCTTAAACCGTTTAGTCCGCGCCAGTTGGTGGCGCGCATTCAGGCCGTTTTGCGGCGAGCCAGTGCCAGGGGCAGCGCGCGTCCGGCGATTTTTTCGGTAAAAGGATTGGAATTCAATCCCAAACTGCGCGAAGTACGGCGCGAAAATGGGGAAAATATCTCGCTCACTTCCCTCGAAACCCGCTTGCTTGAATCGCTGATGCTTAACGAAGGGCAGGTTCTGACCATCGACGACCTGATTAGCGACATTTGGGGGGCAGGGGGCGCGAGTTCCGAGATGTTGCGGCAACTGGTGCGAAGGTTGCGCGCCAAAGTTGAGCCTGATGCGGCTAACCCGCGCTATATTCACAACATTCCAGGGGTGGGGTACATGTTAAAAACATCTCAATAAGGGTAATCGCCCAGTCCTGAGCGGAGCCGCACGGTCTTTGCGCGACGTAGTCGAAGGACATTTTCCAGCCAAACCGCCCTTCGACTGCGTGCTTCACTAACGTTCAGCCCTCCGCTCAGGGCTTGTATTGTTTCTTGCATCAGTATAGTAAGCATTTGCCAATGGGGGAAATTTAACGCAAAACTGTCACAGGATTGTCACACGCTTGTCACCGCCCTGGTCACGCCGGGCGGTTATCTTTTGGTTACATCAAATCAAGAGGTAAACATGTCAATCCTGCTCGAAAATGTAACCAAACGCTACAGCCAACTTACTGTTGTCAATGATGTCTCGCTTGAAATCAAAGATGGGGAATTTTTTGTGTTGCTTGGCTCCAGCGGTAGTGGCAAAACCACCGTTCTGAATATCATCGCGGGGCTTGTCCCCTCAGATTCGGGCCGCATCCTGCTGCATGGACGCGAAGTATCTGATCTGCCTCCCCAAAAACGCAACACCGGGTTTGTCTTCCAAAATTATGCCCTCTTTGAATACATGACCGTTGCCGAAAATATCGAATTTGGGCTTCAAGTGCGCAAAGCAGAGAAAAAGATTCGCCAGCGCAAGCGCGACGAGTTGCTGGAACTGGTGGGGCTGGTTGGTTTGGGAAACAGGCTGCCGCGTCAACTCTCCGGCGGCCAACAGCAGCGCGTGGCCCTGGCGCGCGCCCTGGCCCTGGAGCCGGATGTGCTCCTGCTCGATGAACCGCTCGGCGCGTTGGATGCCAAAATCCGTATCGAGTTGCGCCGTTCGCTAAAAAAAATACAGCGCGAATTGGGGGTGGCGGCTATTCTGGTGACGCATGATCAGGAAGAAGCCTTCGACCTGGCCGACCGCATCGGCGTGATGAGTTATGGCCGCCTGATTGAAGTTGGTACGCCGCAAGATTTATACCAGCGTCCACAGACCGAGTTCGTGGCTTCGTTCCTCGGCACGGCCAACATTCTCCTGGGGCAAACAAAAGGCGAGCAAATTCAAATTGGCCCGCATGTTTTCAATCTCACCGACGAGGCTGCCTCCAGGTTTAGCCCGGATGGACGCGCGCAGGTGGTTTTCAGGCCGGAGGATATTGCCCTCGCCGCCGAAAAAGACGACCTGGATTGCACCCCGTTGGGGGAAGGCGTGGTCACCGGCCTGGGATTTAACGGCCCGACAGAAAATATCCGGCTCGAACTGCCCACCATCCCAGGCGCGCGCGCGATTGCGCCAGCGGTGCCGTTTGGCAATCCGAACATCATCATCGACGTCAGCCGCCCACCTGAACAATCTACGGCCTTCCCGCTAACGGTTAATCAAAAAGCGTGGGTTGGTATTCGACGCCTTCATGCCCTATCGCATCCCGGCTTGCATTTCCTGGTGGCGACCGACGGCTCTCTGCGTAGCCAATCGGCCATCAGCCTGGGCGGATACCTGGCCCGCATGGCGCACGCCCGCATGACCCTGCTTGGCGTCGGCAAGGAACAATCCTTGCTGGAGACGTACTTGCAGGACGCCCGCAAACAAATCGGCAGCGGCATGGCCTCCATCGAAGTGCGAACCGACCCGTCCCCGGCCCCGGCTTCGATAGCAAAATCTGTCCAGGCGAACCCGGTCGACCTGGTAATTCTCGGTTGGCGGCCAATGGAAGGATTGTCGCTTGCCGAACAGATTCTCCAACTTGGAGACCATCACCTGTTATTGGCGGCGCATCCTGGCGCGCGCATCGAGAAAGCCCTGGTCTGCGTTGCCAGCGGAGAACCGGGCAAAGACGATGTCCTGTTTGCGGGGCGTTTCCTGCGCCATTTTGGGGCCAGCGCCACCCTGTTGACCGTATTAGCCAACGCGCCAGTCCGCGAAAGCCAGACCAGCCAGGTCGAGCGCTTTCTGGCTGGCGGTGTGCATACCCTGGAAATGTTTGGCGTGGGCGCTCAATCCAAATTACGGCGCGGGAATTCACACAAAGAAATTCTTCAGGAAATCAAGGAAGGCCAATTCGACCTGGTCATTATGGGCACGCCGCTGCCTGAGCAAGACGGGCGTATCTCATTGAACGGCATTGTTGAGGAGGTTGCCAGGGAAACAGAAAATTGCTCACTCCTGATTGTCAGGTCGAATCATCATAAAAGCATCACGTTTTTTGATAATCCGGAATTCAAATACAAAGTAAAAAAGGAAAATTAAGATGTCTACAAAACTTTATTCAAAAGTATTTCTCTTGCTCTCACTGGTTGCCTTACTGATCACTGCCTGCTCACCGGGCGAGGCTGCGTCGGACGGCGGGGAAGTCAAACTTGTTTTTGCCGCCTACACCACCCCACGCGAAGCCTATCGCGAACTGATTCCCATCTTCCAGCAGCAATGGAAGGAAAAGACCGGGCAAACCGTCATCTTCGAAGAATCGTATCAGGGTTCGGGGGCGCAATCCCGCGCGGTGGCCGAGGGATTCGAAGCGGACATCGTAGCCCTTTCGCTCGAAGCGGATGTGATTCGTCTCGAAGATGCTGGGCTGATTACCAACGACTGGCGCGGCGAGCCTTTTGGCGGCATGGTCAGCACTTCGGTGGTCGCTTTTGCGGTGCGCGAAGGCAACCCGAAAAATATTCGCGATTGGGTCGACCTGGCCCAGCCCGGCCTGCAAATCCTGACTCCCAACCCCAAGACCAGCGGCGGCGCAATGTGGAACATCCTCGGACTGTACGGCGCGGCAGAGCGCGGCCATGTTCCCGGTTATTCGGCAGATGACGCCGGCGCGCAGGCATTTCTGCTGGCTGTGCTTAACAACGTCACCGTAATGGATAAATCTGCCCGCGACTCTATCGTCAATTTTGAAAAAGGCATCGGCGATGTCGCCATTACCTACGAGAATGAAGTCCTGGTTGGCCGCCAGGCCGGGCAGCGATACGAACTGGTGCTGCCCACCTCCACCCTGCAAATTGACAATCCCATCGCCATTGTGGATACCTACGCAGACAAACATGGCACGCGCGAAGTGGCCGAAGCCTTCCTGGATTTTCTCTTTGGCCCTGAAGCGCAGCAAATCTTTGCCAAATATGGTTTGCGCTCCCCCGACCCTGTCGTAGCCCAGGCGAATGCCGATACCTATCCGCTTATTCCCGATCTGTTCACGATTGCTCATTTTGGCGGTTGGCTCGAAACCACGCCCAAGCACTTTGGAGAGAATGGTATCTTCTTCCAAATGCTTTCCCAGGCGCAGGGCATTCAAATCAGCGAATAATCGTAACTGCCTACCGTAGCGCGACTTTCAAGTCGCGTTTGGAGTAAGGCATTTGCCCTGTATTTTCACGCCCTTCGACTACGCTGAAAACCGCTCCGGTTTCGATAAGGTCTCGATGAACTCGACCCAACGACTCAACCCAACGTCTCAGGGCTGGCAGCCTTACTGTGACATTGTCAACTTAATTTCCGGGCGGCAGCCGCCCCATAAAATTCGATGAATACTCCTACCAATACTTCCGAAGAAACCAACCCGAAGAAAAGTTTGCCCTGGGGACGCTGGGGAATTCGCTCGGTGGCGATTGCGTACCTGTCTGTCATGCTGGTTATTCCCCTGCTGGTTATTTTGCAGGATGGCCTGCGCGACGGGCTGCTTGAACTCTGGCGGCAGGTCACACTTCCTATCGCCTGGCACGCCTTGATGCTGACGCTCTGGACTTCAACGTTGATGATGGTCATCAATACCATCATGGGAACCCTGACCGCTTTCGTGCTGGTGCGTTATGAATTTCCCGGCAAGGCCATCCTGAACGCCATCATCGACCTACCGCTTGCCATCCCAACCCTGGTGACCGGAGTGATGCTGGTGCTTCTCTTTGGCCCCCAGCAAGCGCTTGGCGCATGGCTAAAAAACCAGTTCGACTTTTCGATTATTTTTGCGCCACCGGGCATTATTTTGGCGCTCTTGTTCATTACCTTCCCCTTTATGGTGCGCTCTGTCCAACCGGTTCTGCTGGAGATAGACCGCTCCCCTGAATTTGCCGCCGCCACCCTCGGCGCCAGCAACTGGACAATTTTCTGGCGTATTATCCTGCCACCACTCACCCTGCCCATTCTCACCGGCGCGCTGCTCAGTTTTGCGCGTTCGATTGGCGAGTTTGGTTCGATTGTGATTGTCGCCGGCAACATTCCGCTTGTTTCACAAACAGCGGCAGTCTATGTGTTTGGGGAAGTCGAATCAGAGAATCGAATTGGCGCCAGCGCGGTTTCGATTGTCATGGTGGCGATTGCATTTGGGCTGATGATGTTGGTGAATTTCCTGCGAAACCGCTCCCAGGCAAACCCTGAACAGGAGACCGCATGACAAGATTGACGATGACCGAAAAAACGGACAAAACGCCAAACCGCCGCCCGGCTCAGGTATGGCTTGGCACCTTTAGAAAAAAATGGGTCGAATGGACTTTAATCACACTCGTTGTCGGGTACGTTGCCTTTTTGATTATCTCTCCCCTGATTGCTTTGACCACCAGCGCATTTGAAAGGGGCGCGGGCGAAGTTTTTTCAGCCCTTGCCCACCCACTTACCCTCAATGCGTTCTGGAATACGGTATGGATCGCCCTGATTGTGGTGATTGTCCATTCGGTCTTTGGCACGATCGTCGCCTGGGTGATGGTGCGCCACCGCTTCCCAGGCCGCGACCTGCTCAATGGACTGATTGACATGCCTTTTGCCATTTCAGCGGTCGTCGCCGGGTACATGCTACTCTTGCTGTTTGGACGCAACGGTTTGCTGGCCCCGCTTCTCGAATCTACCGGAATTCGGATTGCGTTTGCCTTCCCTGGCATTGTGCTGGCTACCCTGTTTGTCACCCTGCCGTTTATCGTCCGCGAACTCATCCCTGTTCTCGAAGCCTTCGATATTCGCCAGGAAAAAGCGGCGGCCACCCTGGGGGCCAGCGCGTGGCAAACCTTCTGGCGAGTCACCCTCCCTGCGTTGCGCTGGGGCATGGTCTATGGCATTACGCTCACGTTTGCGCGCGCGTTGGGAGAGTTTGGGGCGGTCCTGGTCATCGGCGGGGCGGCGCAAGGCAAGATGATGACCACCACCCTGTTTATTTATCATGCCCTCGAGGAACGTCAGTATATCGGCGCATACAGTGCCGCCCTGATGCTTGGCCTGTTCTCCCTCATCCTGGTGCTCGGCTCCGATTGGCTGCGCCGAAAAAGCCACCAGAGATTTGAAACATAAACTATCTATTTTGCGATATTGATTACGCCCAAATCACCAAATTTAAGCCCCATCGGCAGCCAGACTTCCCCCTCCTGGCTGCCGATGGCTTTATTTACGCATCCGGGATGTAACTTTTGATGACATCGATGCGGTTGTGGCCCAGGCTTTGTGAGACTTCCTGCCTGGCATGGCGCTTGGTTTTGTCTGCGGCGCGCAGATTGCGGTATTTCTCCTGGGCGTAGTTCGAGCGCAGACGGTGCAGACCGGAGACCTTGATGCCCAGTTCGCGGGCTGCCTTGCGTACTGCCTGATAGAACGCGAACTTCCAGGACTGGCTGGGGGTGAACAAGAACTCCTTCGACGTGTTCAACTGCTCGACCAGGTGGGCCGGCAAGTCCACTTCGCGCTGGAGAAGTCGTGCTTTGGAGCCAGCCGCAGCCACGAGCCAAAGTGCTTTTCGGTCGGGAATTTCATCAGATCCGTCCCACTCTCCATGATGATTGTCTGCGCCAGCGAGACCCCCAAACCCGTCCACCAGGCTGATGTCCACACCATTCAGCCGATACAGGTGTTCCCGAATGCTATGAGCATCCTTCGGCACATTTTTATTGTGCCCATTCCGGTTCTTGCCTGGCACCTCTGGCAATTCACCGTTCACAGAGCCTGCGAGGATATTTCGGGTTGAGCGCAACACTCATTCTCGTTTTAAACTGCCCAAATCGAGAGATTTCACTCAACTATTTTGGCGAAGGTATTTGGCCCTACAGACAGTATTGTTATTGTTTATAATTGCCCCATGCCCGCACCAGATTCCGCCAACCTGACCGTTATCGTCCCGACCTATAATGAGCGCGACTCCCTGCCTGACTTTGCCCCAACCCTGGCGGAATTTTGCAGAGCGCGTAACTGGCAAGTTATTTTCATCAACGACGGCTCAAGTGACGGAACCCGCGAAATCCTCGAAAGCCTGGCCAACCATCCAAGCGTGACAGTTCTCCATCACCGCCTGAATCGCGGCTATGGCGGTGCGCTCAAAACCGGCATTCGCCATGCCCAGACACCCTATCTGGTGACCATAGACGCCGACGGCCAGCACCAACCCAAAGACATTGAGCATATTTTCCGCTTCATGCTCGAACAGGATGCCGACATGGTGGTCGGGAAACGGGACGAAAGCCAGGCTCCCGACCCCTATCGCGCTATCGGCAAACGGCTCATCCGCGCTTTTACCCGACTATTGATGCCGTTGCCGATAACAGACCTCAACTCGGGATTCAAACTTTACCGCACCGAATTGGCGCAAAAATACATCACAATTTGCCCCAACACGATGGCCTTTAGCGATGTCCTTACTCTGGTGTTCCTGAATGAGCGCAACCTGGTGTTGGAGCACCCCATTCAGGTGGCACCGCGCCAGGCAGGCAAAAGCACCATCAGCACTTACACCGCCTTCGAAACTGTGGTCGAAATCCTAAATATCGTCCTGATGTTCAACCCTTTGCGCGTCTTCCTGCCCCTCTCCGCTTTCTGCATCCTGATTGGGCTGGGCTGGGGACTTCCCATCATCTTGATGGGCCGCGGAGTCAGCATCGGTGCCATGCTAGCAATTGTCAGTGGGATAATCTTCTTCGTCGGCGGGCTGGTTGCCAGCCAAATTTCAGCCATGCGCATGGAAAAGCTGCAAAACAACCAGCGAGACACCTAAAGGACTGTACAGACGATGACCAAAATGCAAAAGTGGTTGCCCATCCTGGGTTTGTTGGTTTTCTTGCTTATCAACGTGCTTGCTACAATCCAGGTTCATAGCTCTGCGCTGCGCTCTAGCAAGTTGTTGGCCTTTTTTCTCATCGTTTCAGCAGCATCGCTATTTTTGTTGGTAGGCTTAATATCTTCACCGACATGGCGTGAATATTCGATAAAGATTGCACAGAAAGCATTCCGACGCAGGTGGGCAATTGTTGCTGGCGCAGGGTTCATCCTGGCAATCTGTTGGGGTTTCCTAAGCGTCACCACAGAATCGCTCTCAAATTACATTATCATTATCCATCCTGCCGCCAACTGGCTGGCAAAATGTGCCATTCTGGTTATTGCCAGCCTGGCCGCCTGGGGAAGCAGTCAAAATTCGTCATCACAGGCAAGCAGAAAGTTTACGATTGCCTGTTTGGCAGCCCTCGCGTTTGTAGGAATTTTGACCTTCTTTGTCAATGCAACCGGAATTGGGCTGGAAAAAGTTGGTTACTACTGGTACTCCCCGGGAACGCCCGTTCTCATCAGTCAGGTAATATTGGCTCTCATGGTCGGCACAGGACTGTTTGTGTTCCTGCAAACACAGATCGGACAAAAACTTCATCCTGCGCGCCTCGATTTTTGGATTACCATCTTGCTGACTCTGGTCGCCAGCGTTACCTGGCTGTCAGAGCCGATGACCCAAACGACAAACTTCCTGCCAGGTCCCATGCCGCCCAATTATGAAATTTATCCTGACTCCGATTCGGCATCCCTCGACATCAATGCCCAGCGGCCACTCATTGGAGAGTCGCTTTCCGTAAACCCGGCAGACAAACCCGTTTATTCCTACTTCCTGTCCCTGTTGCACTTATGGGCCAATCAGGACTATGAAAGAATCATCGACCTTCAAGTTATCGCTCTGGCGGCTATACCATCTGTTTTTTACCTGCTGCTTGCAAGGGGTTTTTCCAACCGTCCCATTGGGTTGGTCGCCGCCATCCTGTTTATCCTGCGCGAAAAAAATTCGATTGCGCTAACCAACGTCATCATGGTTTCGCATTCCAAACTACTGTTGAGCGATGTTCCTTCTGCCGGTCTCATGATTCTGTTTGCATATTTACTGGTTGGCTGGATGCGCCAGCCTGATGAGCGGCGCGTCTGGCCGCTCTGGATCGGGGTGGTATTTGCGGCCTTTCTCCTGCTCAGATCGCAGGTTATTATCCTCGCACCGCTGGTTATAGTCTGGGTTTTGTTGAGTATGTGGCAAAACCAGCGTCGCAAGGTATCTGAAGCAGCGCTTTTGGCCGTCATCGGGTTTGCCGCCTTTGCCATCCCCTGGGGTATATACAGCATAGGAGCGTCCCCCAGCGCCAATGGCAGCGCGTACACGCGCCAGTTGGCTATCCAGTTCCAGTTCGACCCGCTCAATCACCAGGTGCGGCCCCTGGCTGGCGAGAGCGAATCCGCGTTTAATGCGCGAATGCAAGACCAGGTTATTCGGTTTATTAGCGAAAATCCTGCTTATACCCTCAAAGCCATCAGCGCCTATTTTTTCCGCAATCTTGTCCAAGGAGTTCTCTATCTGCCCGCATCTGCCCGCCTGGAACCAAACCCGGCAGAATATATCCGCCGGGTTCTTTTTTGGGACGATTGGACGGGAGTCTTAGCGGGAGAATTGCGAACAATTGTCACCCTAAACTTAATCCTGATTGCTGCCGGGCTAGCCTCAGCCTGGAAAAGATTCGGCTTTGCAGGGCTGACACCGGCCCTGCTTTACCTGGGTTATGTGGCTAGTCTGGCCATCCCAATGATTTCCGGCTGGCGATTCTTACTCCCCGTCGACTGGGTCATCCTGCTCTACTATCTCCTCGGACTGTCTGAAGTCGGTCGTTGGGCCTGGACCGGGCTTGTAAAAAAGACCCCTGATATGGAAGACGCCATCGTCCCGGCAGGGCCGCTTGCGTGGAAAACAATCGCCATTCTTGTTGTCCTAATATTACTCGCCAACGCCAGCCTGTATCTCGTCCGCGCTGCCATCCCGCCGAGATACCCGCCCCCAGACCAGACGGCCTTGCTGGAAGAATATCGCGCAATGCAAAATCTTCCCGGCGCAAACGAACTGCCCGGTCTGTCCGAATTGCAAAGATTTCTGCTGCAAAACAACGCCCGCATCCTGGTTGGTCGCGCCCTTTATCCGCGCTACTTCGATGCCGACGATGGATTCTCGCGCAACGGAATCATTAGTTTTCGTCCGTATGAATTTGCGCGCCTGGGCTTTTACCTGACAGGCCCGCAGACCGACAACATCATAATGCCATTAAACCAAGCGCCCGACCACTTCCCTCACGCAACCGATGTGTTGGTGCTTGGTTGCATGAGGGAAGTGGATTATTTTCACAAAACCTATACCGAAGCCTTGTTGATTTTCCTGCCCGAAGAGGGGCTTGTCTTTCGCCAGCCAGAACGACAAACGCTCAATTGTCTCGATTAAAGTTCATGGATAGCCAGTAAATAACCGGCCATCCCTACCGTGATGGCTGCTCCGCCAAGAAGAGTTAGGTCTTTTGAATATAATGAAAATGTCAAACAGTACTGCCAGATTAATTATCATTTGTGGGTTACCTGGCTCAGGGAAGACCACTTTAGCAAAGTGTCTAGAAGAAAGCCTGCACGCTGTTCGCTTATCTCCAGATGAATGGATGGAGGCCCTCTCCATTAATCTTTATGATGAAGAAACCCGTGCAAGGATTGAATCGTTGCAATGGAAACTGGGGCAACAATTACTCAAACTCGGTCTTGTAGTCATTATAGAATGGGGAACATGGGGAAAATCTGAGCGTGACACATTGCGTGAGGGCGCTCGCAATCTCGGTGCCGCTGTCGAATTGCATTATCTGTCTGCGCCTCCTGAAATACTTTTTGAGCGCATTCAGCGCCGAAACATGGAAAATCCACCGATAAAACGTGAAGATGTCTTCCGGTGGGCAGAGATAATTCAAATTCCAACCGAAGAAGAGATGAAATTATTTGACCCTACAAGTGAATGCCCGCAAAATCTAGAAACACTTTATGCCTAAAGACAAGCCCAACACCACGTGGGTGTGTCCTGAAAGTCATCCTCTACTAACTGGTGACACCTGTCACCGCCCCGACTTCCCTCGGGAGTGCGGTGTAAGTGAATATCCCGTAAAAGCATCGGGGGCAGGCAACCAATGTAGCCGGGCGACTATTGACAAGGCTCCGGTGAAAACTACCGGCGCGTTAAGGATGAATCGGTTGGGTTAAAAAACAAACCCGCTATTGAAAGGTGAGATATGCGAAATAAATTTCTTGGAACTGGACAGGGTGCCTTTAACCCCATCCAAAAATTGCGCATTGCCTATTCGGGGCTGCGCTACGCGGTACTGAACGAATCTTCGGTTGTCATCCAAATTATCTTATCCGTTTTGGTGCTGAGCGCATGTTTCTATTACCGGCAATGGCTCGATTTCACCATCGTTCTGGTCGCCAGCGGATTAATGTTGGTGACCGAAATGGTCAATACGGCCATTGAAGCGCTTTGTGACTTCGTAGAATCCGGTCACAACGAAAAAATCGGCATCATCAAGGATGTCGCCTCCGCCGCCGTAGGAATCAGCATCTTGATCTGGAGCATCACTTTAATAATGGAGATTGTCCGTTTGTGGCAGGGGCTGCGCTAAACCGACGCCCTGATTGCTCTCGAAGCGCAACTCGATAAACTCGACCTGCAACTCAACCACCTGCTCTAACCGAAATGAAACACCTCCTATAAAAATTTAGCAGTCCGCCAGTGTTAGAATCATCCCACACCCCGGCTTTTTCTGGTCGGTTTTAAACCCACAACAATCAAAAAAGGAGACGAAATGAACGCCAAATATGAATTTACCCGCTTGTTGGTTTCAGATTTCAAGTCCTGCTTTTTGTTTTATCGAGATGTCATGGGCTTCCAGGCGCGTTTTGGCACCGAAAACGACACGTACACCGAATTTGTCATGGGAGCCACCAACATCTCACTTTTCGACAAAAGCGAAATGAGCCAGGCCCTGGGAATCTCTCATCTGCCTTCAGATTTCAACGGACAGGATAAAATTTGCCTTGTTTTTGCAGTCGAAAATGTGGATGATTTTTGCCGTCACCTGAAAGAAAAGGGAATCCCCATTGTCGTCGAGCCAATGGATCGCCCGGGCTGGAGCATCCGCACCGCTCACTTTCGCGACCCAGACGGGAACCTCATCGAAGTGAATTGCCCTCTTCAGAAATAGATGCTTCTCAAATTCGACGGCCAAATCATCTATTGGCGCGGGCCGGCCCCTTATCTCTTTGTCCCCGTGCCGGCGGAACCCAGCCGCGCCATAAAAGCCATCGCATCCAGCGTCAGTTATGGCTGGGGCGTTATTCCTGTACGCGCCCGGATAGGCGGCACAGAATGGACGACCTCCCTGTTTCCGAAGAATGGTCGCTATCTGGTTCCCATCAAAGTCATTGTCCAGAAAGCCGAAGGTCTCCAGGTGGGTGACAGCGTTAGCCTTCAGTTGGAAATCGTCTGAATATCACTCGGCCCTTGAAATCGTCATCAGAATCTTGTATTATTTTTTTATCAAAACCAGCGTTCTGTATCCTGATGCAGCGCCGAACCTGAATTGCTCATCCCAGGCCTCAAAGCACAACAGGCGCATTGCGCGCAACCCGCGCCTGGCTTCTTCGTGAAAGGAGTGCCCCATGCCCACCACCTGCGCGAATACGGTCTCGCCGGATGGCAAGTACATCATCCAAAAAATTATCGGCGAAATTGATGCCAGAATTGCCAACGCGCTTAATCAGGATTTGGTCGAAATGGATCGCCGGCATAATATCAATCGCTACCTGACCGACTTGACCGAATGTCGAAATGTTGATTCGTTGGTCGATAACTATAATTACGCATATCGTGATTTGCCATCGGACCCTTTAATTGACCGCTCCGCCCGCGTCGCCTTGCTGGTAGCCCCCGCAGACCACTCACATGACTTTATCGAGACCGCCTGTCGGAACGCCGGCTTCGATGTCACCCTCTTCCGCGACCGCGACGAAGCCATCCGGCATCTGTTGGAAGAATAGCAAAATCCCGCCTGCCTGGCGGGATTTTTATTATCAAAAACCCACCTATTGTTCATTCGAAGCAAAAAGATAAGCAGCGCGATTGGTAAAACCACGCCCTGCAAAAACAGAACATACGTTCTCTCTTTGTGATAAAATGAACTTATATGTCACTTTTTAACGATGGAGGCAGCATGACCCCACCCCTTGACTGGCTTTTCCAAGGCGAACCCTGGGTTGCCTATCGCGCCCGGCTCGATTTGTTAGGCGAAGCAGAAACCGCAGCGGCGCGCGAGCAGATGTTAACTGACCCCAATG
>DAOUML010000290.1:0-3884 GCA_034411635.1 Anaerolineales bacterium | reverse complement strand
CCACGATGTTGTGATGGTTTCGGTTGTTAAAGTTCTGTCTACGATGTCTTGATGGTTTGCTTATAAAAATGTCCACGATGTCTTGATGGACGACAAATACCGAATACTCAAATAACGAATATCGACGCTCGAATAACAAACTCCCATGAAAACCACCGACGTACTTATCATCGGCTCCGGCGTGGCCGGGGCAGCCGCCGCCCTGAAACTGGCAAAAGACCCGGCCCGGCGCATTATCCTGATCACCCGCGAACCGGACCCGCGCGAATCGAACTCGCGCTACGCCCAGGGCGGAATCATCCATCGCGGCCCAGACGATAACGCCGACCTGCTTGTCCACGATATTCTGGAGGCCGGGGCCGGAGCCTCCCTGCCCGAAGTGGCCCGCATTGTGGCCGAAGAAGGCCCGGCTCGCCTGGAGCGATTGCTTTTAACGGAAGTCGGCGTCGGCTTTGATCGTGATTCGAGCGGCGAACTGGCCTTTGGTCAGGAGGCGGCCCACTCGCGCCGCCGCATCCTGCACGTTGGCGATGGCACCGGACGCAGCATTGTCGAGTCGCTGGCGGAGTCCCTGCGCCGCCAGCCCAATATCGAAATCATCACCAACGCCACCGCGGTTGACCTGATTACCTACCCCCACCATTCGCGTAACCCGCTCGATACCTATGGGCCGGTCACTTGCTATGGCGCGTATGTTTTTGACCGCAACGGACGCGCCATCCATCGCACATTGGCCGGCGCAACCATTTTGGCGACAGGCGGCCTGGGGCGCATTTATCGCAACACCACCAATCCGCCCGGCGCGCGCGGCGACGGCCTGGCGATGGCCCATCGCGCCGGGGCGCGCATCATCAATGCCGAATATGTCCAGTTTCACCCGACTGCGCTCGAAGTGCCCGGCGCGCAGGGATTCCTGATTAGCGAGGCGGTGCGCGGCGAGGGCGGAATCTTGCTCACACCCGAAGGCCAGCCCTTTATGCACAAATACTCGCCCGAATGGAAAGACCTGGCCCCGCGCGATGTTGTTTCCCGCGCCATTCATCATGTCATGGAAGTCAATGACTATCCTTATGTTTTGCTGGATATTGGCAGCCACATGGACGCCGATAAACTGCGGATTCGTTTCCCCAACATTTACGCCGCCTGTTTGCGGGCCGGAATCGACATTACCCGCGAACCGATTCCCGTTGTACCAGCCGCGCACTACTCCTGTGGCGGGGTGGCCGTTAATCCCTGGGGCGAGTCGACCATCAAAAACCTGTATGCGGTTGGCGAGGTGGCCTGTACCGGCCTGCATGGCGCGAACCGCCTGGCCAGCACCTCGCTGCTGGAGGGGCTGGTCTTTGGCGAGCGCGCTGCCGAACATATTGCCGCGCAAATTGACAGGTTGTGCTACCCCGAACCCGACTCCATCCCCCCCTGGGACGAATCTGGTCTGACGCACGAATCAGACCCGGCCCTCATCCAGGGCGATATGCAGACCATCCAGAACGTCATGTGGCACTACGTCGGCCTGATTCGTTCCGGCGATCGGCTTTCGCGCGCCATCCGCGAGTTGCGCCACCTGCAAACCGAAATCGAGACCTTTTACCGCAAAACCAAACTGAGCGACGGTTTAATCGGCCTGCGCAACGCCGTCGATGTGGCCCTGGTCATTGCCCAGGCGGCCCGCCATAACCGTCAGAGCCGCGGCTGCCACTACCGCACCGATTCGGTCAATGGCGGCGACAGGTTGTTGTGAAGAGGCAATAGTTTGCCTGATGCTCCGCTCGGTGCGATGTCAATCAGACAGGCTGCATTGCAGAAAAACATCTTCAAGCGTTGGCTGGCCTGGCGAAACTACAAAATTTTTTGGGCCGGATTTTTGCAAGACCAGTTCCAACACATCCGGGTTCAAACCAGGCGCGGAAATCACCCGTAGTTTTTCACCGGCCAGTATAACCCGCTCTACCCCAGGCGTCGATTCAAGGATAGCCAGCGAATCCAGCAAGGCTGGCGTAGAAATTTCCCACACGCCCCCGCGCACAAGTTGCGTTTTGAGCGCCAGCGGCGTGTCGATTGCCAGCAATTTACCCTGGCGCATGATACCAACCCGGTGGCAATATTCGGCCTCGTCCATATAGTGCGTTGTCACCAGCACTGTAACGCCCTCGGCAGCCAGGTCGTAGATTAGATCCCAGAAAGCGCGGCGGGCGTTCGGGTCCACGCCGCTGGTTGGCTCGTCGAGAAAGAGCAGTTTCGGGCGGTGGACAATTGCAATTGCCAACGCCAATCGCTGCCGCCAGCCGGCTGAAAGGTCGCGCGTCAGGGCTTGTTCGTGTCCATTCAGCCCCACGTGCGCCAGCGTCTCTTTTAATTGGGCGCGGTCATTAATCCCATACACCCCGCCATAAAACTGTAAATTTTCCAGAACCGTCAGGTCGTCATAAATCGCAAATTTTTGCGACATATACCCGGCCAGCGCGCGCACCTGCTCCGATTGGCGAAAGGAATCGAACCCCAACACCGTTGCGCTGCCAGAAGTCGGCGCGAGCAAGCCCAAAAGCATCCGAATCGTGGTCGTCTTGCCGCAGCCGTTTGGCCCAAGATAGCCGACAATTTCGCCCACTTTGACATCAAACGAGACCGAGTCGACAGCGGTGAAAGCGCCAAATTTTCGGGTAAGTTGTTTCACTTGAATGACGGGTGATGAGATGGGATTCGGCAGAGATTGAAGGGGATAGGTCATGACGTTTCTTCCGAGAGCATGATAAAGACATCCTCCAGCGTTGCCGGGACTGGCTCCAGGGATTCGAGCGTTCCACCCGCAGCCTGGATACGCTTCGAGAGACTTTCAGTAACTTGCCCGGCTTCTGCTGGCCTTATGCGCAAGTGCAGTCGGTCGCCAAAGGCCTGGACATCCTTCACCCCCGCAATCTGGCCCGCCATGCGGCGGATTGCCGCCAACGGGCTGCCGCGCAGTTCGAGAATTTGACCATCGAGCAGCGCGCGCAATTCTCCCGGCGTCCCTTCGGCCACCAGCCGGCCCAAACGCATAAACCCAACCCGATGACAGCGGGCGGCCTCGTCCATGTAGGGGGTGGAGATGAGAACAGATACTCGTGATTCGATATTCGATAATTCGGAATTCGGGAAACTCGGTTGACTTACAAGACGAATGATGAGTTGCCAGAAATCCTGTCTCGTAACCGGGTCGACGCCGGTGGTAGGCTCGTCGAGCAGCAAAACGCGCGGACGAGTTACCAGCGCCGAAGCCAGGCCGAGTTTTTGCTTCATGCCGCCCGAAAGTTGCCCGGCAAAGCGGTCTTTGAAAGCGGCCAGGCCGACAAATTCGAGTATCTCCAGCGAGCGTGGATACCATTCATCCGCTTTCAGGCCGCGCGCCTCGGCAAAGAAGCGGATATTCTCCAGCACGGTCAGGTCTTCGTACATTGAAAATCGCTGCGAGAGATAGCCTATTTGCTCGCGGGCCTGTTCGGTTTGGGTGGCAATGTCGTAGTCGCAAACGCTTACTGCGCCGGAATCGGGCCGCAATGCGCCACACACCAGGCGCATGGTGGTTGTCTTCCCGGCCCCGTCCGCGCCGACCAGTCCGTAGATTTCGCCGGGGGCGATAGTCAAACTAACCTTATTAACAGCCGGGTTGGATGAGAAGGATTTGGTAAGATGTTGAACTGAAATCATAGGTTATCCGGTCTTCCAGTTATCCGGTTTTTCGGTTATTCGGTCTTCCGGTTGTTCGTTTGACTGGATAACCTGACAACCGGACAACTTATTTGGAGAACTTATTAGACCTCTTGCAAAAGTCATCAATGGCAGCCTATAAGTGTCCTTCGACTGCGCTTTTTTGCATAAAGCATTGCCGTCCTGAGCGGAGGGCGAAG
>DAOUML010000289.1:0-9331 GCA_034411635.1 Anaerolineales bacterium | reverse complement strand
GGTTATCGCCGCCGTCAGGGTGGTCTTGCCGTGGTCGATGTGACCCATCGTGCCAACGTTAAGATGCGGCTTGCTGCGGTCAAATTTCTGCTTCGCCATCTTTCTTCTCTCCTTGGTGAAAATAAAACAGAGTTCAGATTCAGCAACAGAGCCCTCAATGGGACTTGAACCCATGACCTCGCCCTTACCAAGGGCGTGCTCTACCATCTGAGCTATGAGGGCATTACGTGCTGCCGGGATATTTCCCGGAAGGTGGGCGGTGAAGGATTCGAACCTCCGAAGGCGTCTGCCAACTGATTTACAGTCAGTCCCCGTTGGCCACTTGGGTAACCGCCCGGTTATTTTCCAACCTTTCTGGCTGGTAATTGGGGCCGATTGGTGAGAATCGGACCCAATCAGCAACAAAAAAGACTGGAAAATTATTTATCTTTAATTAAGGTGCTATGAGCCGACGACGAGAATCGAACTCGTAACCTCCCGCTTACAAGGCGGGTGCTCTGCCGATTGAGCTACGTCGGCGAGCGCGTCTCTGCCGATTAAGCGGTCAAATTATACCAAATCACTTCACGCAGGGCAAGGTTACAGACAAAATTTTAGCCTGCCTGGCTGCGCTGGTGCGGCCATACAGGCTTGGGTTCGTTCGCGCGGATTGGGAGTTTATCAGAAGTCCACTGGAGAGTCAAGAGGTTTTCATTTTTTTATTTTTTTATTCCACCTGCGCGCACAGGCTGACGGCAATTTGCTGACGGAGCAGCACTAGTTCGGGGAATTGGTAGAAGAAGAGCACTTTTTGTTCGGCGATGCTTTCGCCACTGGGGGCTTCAGTCAGGATGAAGTAGGAGAAACTTTCGGCAATGTCTTCTTCGGGGTTGGTGGCGGCGTAGTCGGTGATGAATTGGTCGGAATAGCGGTAGTAGAAGTCGTCGAGCAGTTCGTAGTAACGGTCATCATCTTCTTCGAGGTCGATTTCTTCCCATTCGGGGTAAATTTCGGTCCAGAATTGTTCAAAGAACAGGTTCATGTACGAGTTGGGGTTGGCGCAGCCTTCGTAAACAAAGTAATTGGGACAGGATAGGCTTTCCTCGTAGAAAATATCGGGGTCGTCGGGATTGTTGAAAACCGGCCAATTGGGTTCAACCTGACTGGCGTTGAGGGTGAGCAGGTGGCCGAATTCGTGGACGAGGGTGAAGGTCAGGTTTTGGGGTTCTTCGGCGTCGACGATGTCGACCATTAAGTCCCAGCGGGTTGGGTCGGTCAGGGATTGGCTGACGGCGGCCAGGCCTTCATCTTGGCCGTCGGTGTAGATGATGAATTCGTTGAGATAGGCGCGCTCACGGGCGGGAATCAGGGCGGCGTAGTAGCGCCAGATGTTTTGATGGGCGGCGGTGTTTTGCTGCCAATTGTGCCAGCGAGCGGGGACATCGGGGTTGATTTCGGGATAGAGTAGTTCATCGCCGCTGACGGTGTAGGTGACGAGGATGATTTCTTCTGCGTCGTCGGTGTTGGCGTGGTGGGTATTGCCGCGCAGGGCGTTGGCGGCGGAGGGGGACAGGATGGAGTCGAGGTTTTCGAGACAGGCGATGACGCAGTCGCCATTGGGGCAATCGGTGTCAGGATAGGATTCGGTTGGTTTGACGGGAGCAGGTTCGGGGTCGCTGCGATCCGACGACGCCGGGGAGGTTGGCGTGGCCGGGGCGGAGGAATAATCGTCGGCTTCGGAAACGCCAAAGATCAGGCGTTCCGCCGCCATACAGGCCAGGGTGGAAAGCGCCAGGGCGGTGAGTACCAGTAAGATGCGGGGGTTGGGCATGGGGTCTCCGGCATTGTTGTAAAAAAGCCCTTCGACTGCGCTTCTTTGCATAAAATGTCACGCCCTGAGCGGAGGGCAGAGCGTACTTTGCGACGCCCATAGTCGAAGGGCGCTCCGCTCAGGACAAAGATAGTTATTCGGTCAATGCGGCGTAGGCCAGGGTTTCAAAAATATCGGGGGCACGCCAGAAGCCGGGCATGGTTTGGGCGAGCAGGATGCCGAGCAGGCCTTCCTGCGGGTCGACCCAGAAGCGGGTGCCGGCGGCGCCGCCCCAACCAAAGGAGCCGAGCGAGCCGCGCCGGTTGCCCTGGGAGAGGTCGGTCAGGACGCCGACGCCGAGCCCCATGCTGAAGCCGGAGTCGGCGGCGATTTCTCCGGGAGGAAAGGGCAGGTGCGGTGCCGTGAGGACTTCGCAGGTTTTGCGGCTGAGCAGGCGATTGCCCTTGAATTCGCCTTGATTAAGCAGCATTTGGGCGAAGTTGAGGTAATCGGCGGCGGTGGAGAGCAGGCCGCCGCCACCTGAGAAGACCGGCGGCGGGACGGTACGGTCGACTTCGGGGCCTTCGGCGGGTTTTAGGCCGCCCTCTTCGCGTGGGGCGTACATGGTAACGAGGCGATTCAGTTTTTCTTTGGGAACCCAGAAGCCGGTATCAACCATTTCAAGCGGGGTGAAGATGCGCTGCTGGAAGAACTCGGCCAGGGTTTGGCCGGAAATTTTTTCGATCAGGCAGCCGAGGACATCGTGGGCCATGCTATACCAGAAGCGTTCGCCGGGTTGGTGAACAAGCGGCAGTTTGGCGAGTTTGTGGATGAATTCGCTGGAGGATTTGCTCTCGAAGATATTGGCTTTTTGGTAAAGTTTATCAACCGGGTGGTCGGGATCAAAGCCGTAACTGAGGCCGGCGGAGTGGGTAAACAGGTGGCGGATGGTGATGGGGCGTTGCAGGTCGGTGGTAAAGATGTCTTTGCCAGCCCCACCGACATAGACCATCATTTCGGCAAATTCGGGGAACCAATCGCTGATCGGGTCGTCGAGCAGGAAGTGGCCTTCTTCATGCAGCATCAGGGCGGCGGTGACGGTGATGGGTTTGGTCATCGAGTAGATGCGGAAGATGCCGTCTACGGGCATGGGGCGCTGGGTGGCGATGTCCATCAGGCCGGTGGTGGCGCAGTGAAAGACCTCGCCGTGGCGGGCGAGCAGGGTCAGGGTGCCGGCCAGATTCTGACGGTCGACAAAGGTTTGCATGGCCTGCGGAATGCGGGCGAGGCGTTCGGAGGAGAATCCGAGTTGTTCGGGGATGATGGTTTGCATGGGGGCGTCCTTTTTTTGTGGTTCGCGGCAAATTTATTTTGATTTTTGGTAACTACCACGGGCATTATACAAGGCCCTATTTCCTGATGGCGATTACTGGTAGCGAATTGGCTCAATCTCGCGTTTGGGTTTTTCGCCCGATTCGAACCCACGCGGATAGTAGAAGGTTTGGCGCAGGTTCCAACTCCACTCGGCAGATTGACGATAGCCCTGGTAGGTTCCCCAGAACTGGTTAAAGCGAAACCAGCAGATTTCGGGGAATACTTTGAGTAAAACGCGTTCACGCGCGGCGTGGACGCTGTCATTAAAGATGTTGCTGGCGGTCATGCGCGCAAAATCGTAGATGTTGAAGTGCGCTTCGGGATAAATCCGTTTAAAGGCCATTGCCTCGCGCCGGTAGCGATTGCGGACTCCTTTGGGCGTCTCGTTGTGGATGTGGACAATTTCCGCTTCGGCGATGTAGGCCAGGCCCTGGCCCTGTTCCAGCGCCCATTTGCCCCAGGCCAGGTCTTCGAGACCGGTGAGAGATTCGTCGTAGGGCTTCTCTTCCCATAGCGAGCGGCGGATGGCGGCGTTGGCGTTATTGCAGAAGGCATGGGTTTGGCGCAAATCGCTCGCGTCGGGGAACCAGCGCGCAAAAATCTGGTGTTCGGCGTATTTGCTGGTTTCGGCCCCGCGCTGTTTGCCGTAGGTTAGCCCGAGGGTCGAATCGGCGAAGGGTTCGAGCAGACGCTCCAGCCAGTCGGGATAAACCGGGTAGACATGGGCCGAGGCAATGGCGACCAACTCACGGGTGGCTGCGGCGATGCCGAGGTTGAGCGAACGCCCAAAGGTGAAATCTGCCGGGGCGATGTGGACGACTCTCGCGCCGTAAGATTCGGCGATTGCGACGGTATCGTCCGTTGAGCCAGAATCGACCAGGATGATTTCGACATCCCGCACCGTCTGCTGTTTAACGCCTTCGAGCAGGCGCGGCAGATGGCGGGCTTCATTATAAGCGCGGATGACGAGGGAACAGTTCATGGCTTGCGCTTGTAAACCTGCCCTTCTGAATCTTCGTACACCAATTCCCAATTCTGCTCGAATTCGGGCTGAAAAATCATTTCAGGGTAGGCTTCTTCCCGGCCATCTGTCCAGGCGGTTTTGAAGGCTACAAAATAATCCGCTTTACGCGAACGGGTGACGGAATTGGTGAACGGTTTGTCATACAGGTAATAAGGCAGACCATTTTCGACGATGACGGCGGCATTGCGGACATTTTTCTGAATGTAATCATAAGCGCTGAAATAACCGTCTACGCCGACGGAGGCCCTGAATTGGTCGCGCAAGACCAAATCTCCATTTGGGGTGGTTTCGCTGAACAAGTTATGGTTGCGATACAGGCCAAATGCGCCCACGCCCAAAACCAGGCAGGCAGCCAGAACCGAGAAAATCATCCGCGCCGAAAGCCAGTCGTAGACCTTGTGAATGATTGGGCTAAAAAGCATGAACAGCAAGACTGCCTGATAAGCCAGCAACCCGATGGCAAAACGCCAGGCAATTTGGGTGGGTTGCTGGTTGTTGCCAAGAAAAGCGGAAGCAGGGGTCAACGCAAAGGTCAGCAAAAGAATCAGGCCAATCAGGGCTGGCACGGTCATCTTGCGCCAGAACGGGGCAACGACCAGCGGTAAAAGCGCAATCAAGAGAACGAGGTAAAGTTGATTTGGAATATGGTCGTAAAAATAGGGGTTGGTCAGGTTTGCCGCGATGCTGAATCCGCTTAGTTTGGATGCGTTTTCTTTGAAGAGATTTCCCATTGCGATTAAGTTTCGCACGGCCCACAAAACGCCGGGCAAAACGAGAAGCGCGTACAAGGACAATTTTTTGAAGGCTATTTGCCAGCCCTGGGCGCGCGCCAGGAAAAACAGGGCCAGCGACCAGGAAAACAAGACCAGCAGGGCCGCATTGGGTTTGACACTCAAGGCCAACATGCTCGAAATCGCCAACCCCGGCAGGCATGCGTTTTTCTGCGCGTCTTCAATTTTCCAGGGGATAAACAGGACAATGGCAAGCAAGGTTGCGCCCAGGAGCAAATCATTTTTGCCAATAAGAATGACCTGCGTCCAGATTATCCACCAGATGTTGTTGTCGTTTTGGGGCAGGTAAAGGCGGCTGACCATGAGCAGGACGACCACGAACACGATCATCCCATGCGGGAGATTGGTAAATCGTCGAATCACCAGCCAGAAAGCCAGCAGGAAAAAGAGCGCAATCAGGGCATGGGTCAGGCCGAGCAAAAAGCCTTCGGGATTGATTCCGAAGGTAAAAGCCAGCAAAGATTCATACCCAAAAGGATATTCGCCATAGTCGATGGTCATATCCCAGGCCGAGCCGGTGACAATCATCTCGATAGCCTTGGGGAAATGATACAAACCGGCGTCCCAGGATAATCTTCGCGAGATGGGCGAAAACGGCCAGCGCAAGAGCGGCAAAAACGCCAACAAGACGAAGAGGGCCATACCCGCTAAAAACAGGGCGATTTCGAGAAGTTTTTGCGAAAGACCCGGCGATGAAGACGAGCCGGACAAAAATTCACTAAACCACTGGCGATTTGATTCCAACAGGAAAAACACCAACCCGCCAACAACCAGGCTGGAAAAAATGGCCGCCAACGGGTGATAAATTTTCAGCAGCCCCAAAGCTTGTCCCGAAAAAATGACCGCGTAGAAAAATGCGATCAGGGCGAGAAATGTCCAGCGTAAGGATTGGGCAAGTTTCATCAAGACTCCTGTTCATCCAATAAAAAATCACCATTTTCGAGCAGGCCTTTGGTGACGGTTTGGATGGCGGGGGATTTTGGCAAATCGGCAGGGTTGAACATTTTCAGGCGGGCGTTGACGGGCAGGATGCCGCGTTCGAGGAAGTCGCCGAAGGGCAGGGAGGTGCGGAAGAGTTGGTAGTACAGGAAGCGGCGCGAGTGACGGCGGAAATCGTCGGGGATGTCGATGTTTTCGGCGGCCAGGAATTGCTCCAGCGTGGCGCGGTATTCTTCTACGGAGCGCGGGAAGAAAACCGTGGGGTATTGGGTGAAGCGGGCTTTGCCGGCGCATAAGACCGCTGCGCCGAGAATGGAGGCTTCCAGGCCGATGGTCGAGTTGTAGATGAGCACGAATTTGGAGCGGTGGATTAACTCGTAAGAACTCAAAAATTCGCCAGGTGGCACAAAGACAATATTGGGCAAATCGGTGGCGCGGCGGGATTCGACCCAGGCGGCGACGCTTTCCTGGCTCTCTTTGCCGACGCGCATTTCGTCGGGGTGGGCGCGGATGACGAAGAGCGTTTCGGGGTGGGTTTGGGCGGTTTCGAGCAGCAGGTCGAGCCAGGCGAGCATGTCGGCGAAAAGGGTGTTGGCGTGCGGCTGGCTGGTGTCGAAGATGACGTTGGTAAAAACTGGCACAATCTGTTTGAAGTTGGCGGCTTTTTGCAGGAAGTCTGCGTCCAGGCCTTTCATATCGGGCCAGAATTGGATGCCGGCCATGCTAAAGTTGCCTTTGAAGCGGTTTTGCAGGTATTCGTCGAGGCGGGCGTTTTGGGCTGCGCTCATCTCGAAATCGGCGGGGATGTCGATGGGGTAGATGGTGGCTTCGCCGGGGGTGAAGAATCCGGTCATGGGCATTAAGCCGACTTCGTGGGTGATGACCCTCAGCCCGCGCTGGTGGGCGACCCACTTGGCGGTCGCTTCAGGGTAGAACTGGCCGTTGAACACGACGAGCACCTGGGGGTCGGTGGCGTCCAGGAATCGCTCGAAGCGTTGGGCCAGGTTGAACGCGGAGAGAATGTATTCGCGGAAGAAAAAGCGTGTCGCGTCATCGTCTATTAAATTGTGGCGGCGTAAAATCCAACGCAGGCCGGGCAGGACGAGTTCGCCGAGGGGGATGCCGTTATGGGTAAAGGTTTGAAGGCTGGATAGGGGCAGGTTGGCGAGGGCGCTTTCGAGTTGTGGATTGCGCTCAAAGCCGAACCAGTGTACTTTTGCGCCTTTGTAGAGGGTTTTGGACTGGTAGATGCACGAGCGGCAGGGTGGTTCTTGGGATGGGTTCTCGCGGTTTGTGCCTAGGACGCAGCGGCTCATGCCGCGATAGCAGGCAAAGTGGACGACTGGCACGCCTTGCAGGCGCAAGCCCCAGGAGGTGAGCAGGTGGAAGGCACTGTTCCAGGAAAGGTCGTCGAGGCCGCTGGAGGCTTTGAAGAGGGCGACCGGGCGGGTGTCACGCGGGGCGGGGGCCAAACGGGCAACGCGCAGGGCCATGTGGAAGATGCGTCCGTTGTTGAGGTGGCGGGCCAGGCGGCGTTCGATTTTTTGGTGGTAGAAATTTTTGAGGGAGGGCATTGGTAATTTTTGATTTTAGATTGATGATTGGCGATTGGAGAGTTCGATGTTGGATAAATCGATACTCGATATTCGAGAAGTCGAACAACGAGTACCGAATATCGAGTAACTATCGCCAATTTTACTCGATACGTCGAATCGAATTGGCGACAGGCGGTATAATCACGCTGAATGGAGATTCTATGTTTATAGACCAGGCAGAAATATTTGTTCGATCAGGCAGCGGCGGGAATGGGATGATGCATTTTCGCCGTGAAAAATTCGTGCCGCGCGGCGGGCCGGATGGCGGCGATGGCGGCAAGGGCGGCGATGTCATCATCGAGGCGCGTCATACCGTCAATTCGCTGGTGGCGTTTCGGCATACCCGACGATTCGCGGCGGATGACGGCAAAGGCGGCGGGGCGAAGAAAATGTTCGGGCGTTCGGCGGATGATTTGATTATTCCCGTGCCAATGGGGACGGTGGTCTATGACGCCGAAACCGGCGGACTACTTGGCGACCTGACCGAGAATGGTCAGCAACTTTTGGTTTGCAAAGGCGGACGCGGTGGACGCGGCAATGTGCATTTTAAGAGCGCGAGCAACCAGGCTCCGCGCACCGCTGAGAAGGGCGAGCCGGGCGAGGAAAAGCGCCTGCGCATGGAATTGAAACTGATTGCCGATATTGGCATTATTGGCGTGCCGAATGCGGGCAAATCGACTCTGCTTTCAGCCCTGACTAATGCCAAGCCGGAGATTGCGCCGTATCCGTTCACCACAATCCAGCCCAACCTGGGCGTGGCCGAAATCGACGGGGAAACCAGCGTGGTGCTGGCCGACATTCCCGGTCTGATTGAAGGCGCAAGCAAGGGCGTAGGGCTTGGTCACGACTTCCTGCGCCACATTCAGCGAACGAGGGTTCTGATTCACCTGCTGGACGGTCTCTCGGAAGACCCGCTGGCCGATTTCAGCCAGACCAACACCGAACTGTCGCTGTTTGATGAGAACCTGGGGAAAAAGCCGCAAATCGTGGCGGTGAATAAAATGGATCAGCCCGAAGCAGAAGAGCGTTTTGCCGAATTGAAAAAGCAGATGAAGAAACGCAAGATCGAATTGGTGTCAATTTCAGCCCTGACGCGCGCCGACGTGCGCGACTTGTTGATGAAGGCCCACCAAAAACTGGCCGATACGCCAACGATGGAAGAGATGACCCCGACCGAGTTACCGGTGTACCGTCCACAGGAAGACCCAAACCAGTTTACGATTAAGCGTGAAGATGGCGATAAGTGGCGCGTCTACGGTCCGGCGATTGAACGCGCCGCGGCGATGACTTACTGGGAGCATCGCGGTTCAGTGCGCCGTTTCCAGCGCATTATCGAGACGCTCGGCATCGAAAAAGCGCTGCGCGAGGCCGGGGTGCAGGATGGGCATACGGTCTTTATCAGCGAGTATGAGTTGGAGTGGCAGGATTAATCTTGGGTCAGGCGTTCGATCAGTTCAAAACAGGCCCGGCTGTGGTGATAGGGGCAGTCCCAGAATCCGGCTTTGGTATGTTCCAAAATGGGCATACCGGCCCGGTTGGTTTCTTTGAACCAATCGCCATGAACCGGATCAATCAGGTGATCTTCAATAAACTGCCAGCATTGAGAAACAGCAGCGGCAAATTTGGCATCCGCGCTGATCTGCCAGGCGTTGGCAAAACCAACCATCGCTTCGGCTTGCGGCCACCAATGTTTGTGGTCGATATGGATTGTTCCGGCGTGGCCTTCGTAGAATAAACTTCCGTCTGAATCGCGGCCTTCGCCGTAAACCGATTCCGCCAGGCCGATAACGGCAGGGCGGATTTTTTCGCGCAGGGCCGG
>DAOUML010000288.1:0-1829 GCA_034411635.1 Anaerolineales bacterium | reverse complement strand
AAGTCGCAAAGAACGCAAAGAGAAAGAAAATACTTGGCGAACTTTGCGGCTTTGCGTGAGATTTTTACGCCATCGGAGAAATACGAATCTCCCCAGCCTCCACCATCCAAACCGTCTCGGCAAAGCGCTCGATGAAATAGCGGTCATGTACAACGGCCAGCACCGCGCCTTCGAACTGGCGCAGGGCCTGCTCGAAACGCGAGCGCGAGGCGATGTCGAGGTGGTTGATGGGTTCGTCGAGCAGCAGGAAGTTGCAACCCTGAGCAATCAGCAGGCCGAGTTGCAGGCGGGCGCGCTCGCCATAACTCAGGCTGTGATTCGGTCGCAGCGGATCGTCGCCGCTAAAGAGCAGGAAGTGCAGAAAGTGGCGCGCCTCGGTCTCGTTGAAAGGTGCCACGGCTTGCAGGCTCGCGAGCGGGGTCAGGTCGGGCGGCAGGGATTCCTGTTCCTGGGTCATGTAACCCAGTTTGACGGCTGGCCCGAGCCGTAGCGTTCCGCCCAGGGCGGGCAGTTTCCCGGCGATGGTGCGCAGCAGGGTGGTTTTTCCGCTGCCGTTCTCGCCGGTCAGGACGATTTTTTCTCCCGGCCCGATGTGCAGGTTGATGCCGCTCAAAAGCGGTTTATCGGGGGTGTAGCCAATCGAAAGGTTTTCAACGCTCAAAACATCCCGCGATTGGTGCCCTGCCGCGCCAAATTGCAGTTTGACCTGCCAATCGGCGCGCGGCTTGTCGATTTTTTCTTCCTCGAGAATGTGCTGGATGCGCGCCTCGATGTTTTTGGCCCGCCCGGCGACGTTTTTGGTGGCGCGATTGCCGAAAAATCCCTTGGCGAACTTGTCGCCGCCATCGGCTTTGCCGCCTTTTTTCATCTTCGTCAGCCCGCGGATGTGGCTGGCGGCTGCGCGCAGTTGGGCGAGTTGAACCTGCTGGTCGCTGTAGGCCTGATATTGCTGCTCAAACTCAACTTCTTTTTGGGCGGCGTAATCGCTATAGTTGCTGGGATAGGCTTTTAGCTGGTGGCTCTTGGGGTCGATTTCAAAGATGGCGCTGACGGTGTTATCCAAAAAAGCGCGGTCGTGTGAGACGATCAGCACCGCGCCTTTGAATCGCCGCACCCAGGCTTCGAGCCATTCGAGCATGACGATATCGAGGTGGTTGGTCGGCTCGTCTAGCAATAACAAATGCGGCTCGGTTAGCAGGATGCGCGCCAGCAGCAGGCGCGTTTTTTGTCCGCCGCTCAGTTGGCCGACCGGGGTTTCGGGATCGAGGTGGGCCAGCCCGAGCGGGGCCAGGATGCTTTCGGGGTGGATGTCGAGGCTGGAGAGTTGCGCCAGGGCGGAATCGTAGCGGGCTTGAAGGGCAGAATCGGCGGGGGAAACGGTCAATGCCTGGGCCAGGGATGCGATTTCAGCCTCGAGCGCGGCCTCGTCTACGGTGGACAGGTTGAGGGTCGAGTGGATGGTCGAGGTTGGGGGCAGGTCGAAGCCCTGGGCGAGGTATCCGATTCGC
Organism: Anaerolineales bacterium; assembly: GCA_034411635.1. Classification (GTDB taxonomy): domain Bacteria; phylum Chloroflexota; class Anaerolineae; order Anaerolineales; family Villigracilaceae; genus UBA8950. The sequence continues at coordinate 321 of DAOUML010000288.1, read as the reverse complement.
AGGCCGGGAAATGTCCGCGAGACGGTGCCTGAATCCGAAAATTCCAGCCCGGCCAGGATGCGCATCAGGGTGGTTTTGCCGCAGCCATTCGGCCCGACCAGGCCGATTTTTTCGCCCGCGCTGATATTGAAGGTGATGTTTTGTAAAACGGTTTGGATGCCGTAGGATTTATGAAGGTGGTGAACGCTAAGCATGAGAACCTCTTTGGGAAAACAAAAACCGAGGGCAAACGCCCCCGGCCAAAAGTCATTTTGGCGGGCCGTACCCGAAAAAACGTGTTTTCTTTAGAGATTCTCCGTCGTCATGCGTTTACTCCTGAAA
>DAOUML010000287.1:0-2405 GCA_034411635.1 Anaerolineales bacterium | reverse complement strand
TACATACCCAGCGGGTAGCGCGCCATCTGGAACAGGCCATCGAAGACCCAGGTAAAGAGCACGCCGGGGCTCCAAAAAATCAGCGCGGCAAAAATCAGCAGGATGGCATACAGAATCACAAGCCCGGCGAACAGGGTCAGCAAAAAACTGGCAATCTGCCAGGCCGAAAGGGTCATCCCCAGCCGGGAGACGGCGACTGCCAGGACGCCCAGCCCAAGCAATAGGTCGATCGAAGCGAACCAGCGCCACTTGCGCAAACTGACCAGGAATTGGGTATTGACAGGCCGCAAAACGGTGAAATCGAAAGCGCCACTCCAGATTTCTCCGTCCATACCTGCCAGCGCATCGAGACCCGGCCCGATGAAAAGGCCCCGCAGGGCGCTGACGATGAGGTAGACACCCAACAGCGCCAGCGTGGAAGCCAGGTCCCAGCCCTGTATCGTATTGATTTGCCCAAAGATGACCAGCACCCCAAGCACGCCCGTGCCGAGGTTGAGCAGGGATGTCAACAGGCTGATGAAGAAGTTCGCCCGATAGGCGGCCTCCTCCTGAAAGGAAGCGCGCATGAAAGCGGCAACCAAATGCAAAGGTCTCAACATATCAGCCTCCAATCGCCGAATAACGGCGCAAGCCCAACCGCCACAGGATGGCATACAAGCCAACGGCCACCACCAACCAGCCAAGTTGGACCGCGAACCCGGTCAGCAAATCGGGTTTGGTCAGTTGGCCGGTCAGCACTTCGACTGGGAAAGCCACCATATAGCGAAACGGCAAAATTTTGGCAAGCGTCTGCAAACCAACCGGCAACAGGGCAATCGGCGCAACCTGCCCCGCCAGCAAGAATATGAGTGAATCTTGCAGGGCCAGCAGGGCATCAGCGCGCGTGGCCCAGAAAGCCAGCAGGGCCAGCCAGTAGCCCCAGAAGAAACGCAAGGCCCAGGCCAGGAACAAGGCCGGCAGAAAAGCCAGCCCATTTTCGAGCCGAAAGTCCATTTCAGGGCGCAGGATGAAGGCCAGCAGGGCCACAATCGGCAGGTCAAAGAGCAGGTAAACCACCTTGCCCGCAAACTCGGAGGCCAGAGCGTCATAAATCGGTGGGATGGGGCGCAGCAAGATACGATTCATTTGTCCATAGCGAATCAGGTCTCCGACCGTCCAGTTGGTCTGGGCATACGTCACCTGGTTGACCAGAATCAGAATCAGGTAGTAAGCGACGAATTGCCCGCGCGTCAGCCCGGCAATACTGCCATCGCCCGCCGCCGTAGACCAGACCAGCAGGTAAATCAACGGTGGAATCATCCAGCCAAAGGCCAGGATAAAGAAAAAACTGCGGTATTGCAGCCAGGAAAGCCACAGCCCGCGAACCAGCGCCAGTCCGCTGTGCAAAGTGCTGTGTAACGTGTTCATCATGCTGCACCGTCCGAATAGACCTGGTCGATGACGGCCTCGATTGGCGGGTCTTCCACCGTCAGGTCGATGACAGGAAGCGTATGCAGCAGGTGCGAGGTCAGAGCAGGGGCTTCGGCGCGGGGAACGCGCAGGGTCAAGAGATTGTCGTCAGCCTCAATGATTTCGACATCATCCGGCAGCGGCGGCAGGTTTTCCATCAAAAAGGTCTCCGCTCCCAGCGTAATCCGCAGCATTTTGAACGGCAGCAGTTGGCGGGCGAGTCCGTTCAGTTCGCCATCGTAAAGCAATTGACCGTGATGGATGAGAATTACCCGCCGGCAGAGCGCCATGACATCCGCCATGTAGTGGCTGGTCAGGATGATGGTCACGCCGCTACGCTGGTTGTATTCGCCCAGGAAGCGACGCAGACGCAACTGCATTGAAACGTCCAGGCCGAGGGTTGGCTCGTCAAGGAAAAGCACTGCCGGACGATGCAGCAGGCTGGCGGTCAGTTCGCACTTCATGCGCTCGCCCAGCGAGAGATTGCGCACCGGCTTGGTGAGCAGTTCCTGCATATCGAGAAGGGCAACCAGTTCATCCAGCGTGCGGCGGAATTCGACGGGCGGCACGGCGTAGATTTCGCTCAACACGCGAAACGAATCCATCGGTGGAACGTCCCAGAGCATTTGGCTTTTGTTGCCCATCACCATACTGATGCGCCGCAAATAGTCGGGATGGCGTTGCCAGGGGACGTGCCCGGCGACAGTAACCGCGCCGGAGGATGGGTGCAGCAGCCCGGAGAGCATTTTAAGCGTGGTGGTTTTTCCGGCGCCATTGGGGCCAATCAGTCCGACCATGTCGCCCGCTTCAACCGCAAAACTGACATCACGCACGGCGCTGACTTCGTCGTAGCGAGGGTTGAGCAGGCTCTTGAGCGACGCGCCCAGTCCCTCCGGGCGGACGGGGACGCGGTAGGTTTTGGTCAGGTTTTGAACCTGAATTTGGAGTTGGGTCAT
>DAOUML010000286.1:0-7954 GCA_034411635.1 Anaerolineales bacterium | reverse complement strand
GGCAACTGCTTGATGGCGATCAGGATGAGAATGATCAGGGCCATTGGAATCCAGCCGGCCAGGCCGAGCGGGTTGCCGCCGAGGGCCATATCGAGTCCTTCCGGGTTTAGAAAGTAAAGGCTTGCCGGGGCGATGGCGTTGAATGCGCCGTGCGCCAGGGCGGGGGCCCAGGGGCTTTTGGTTTTGAGATACAGCCAGCCGAAAATTACGCCGAGCAGCATACAGCCGACCGTCATCACCAGCACGCCCAGGTAGGGGTGGTTGGGGAAGTTGTGTCCGTGCAGGATGGTGGCGGGCGCGTGCCAGACTCCCCAGATGGCACCGCTGAAGAGCAGGGCTTTCCACTCGCCGAGCGGCATGAGTTGCGGCAGCAGAAATCCGCGCCAGCCGAGTTCTTCGCCCATGGCGAACAGGATGTTGATGAACGGCGCGAGTGTCAGCGCGAAGGCGAGTTGGATGGCGAGCAGAATTTCGACTGGCGGCAGTCCTTGCGTTTGTGGGGCGGCGGCCAGCGCTTCGCGCATGATTGTTATGCTTGGGTCAAAGGTGCCGGTGCCGAGCAGGACGGTGGCGGCCAGCGTCAGCACGGCCATGAGCGGGGCGAGGAACCAGGCCCAGAAATAGTAGCGTTTTGGGCCGAGCGTTTTCAGGCGCAGGGATGAGAATGGCTGGCGAGCGATGAACAGGGTCACGATGATGGCGGCGATGCCGGGCCCCCACATGGCAAGGGCGAACAGTCCCTGCATGACAGGCAGGTAGAGCATTTCGTTGTCTTTGAAAGCCAGCGGGGCGGCGAAGAGAATCCAAGAAATCGTAAAGGAAATGATGATGAACCAGATGAGTGATTTTTTATCGAGCATGAGATTTCTCCTGAAAAGATATACGTCGAAAGCCAATTACCGATTTCGAGACGAAGGCATGGAGCGCGCTCGTTTGACCCGATCGGTGAGCGGGCGTTTGGCGATGACGTTGATTTTGCTTTGGTTTTCGAGAATGTGCGTGGAGACGACCTCCCAACCTTCTTCGCCCCACTCATTGAGCAGGGATTCCAATTCTTCGGCCTTCACGCCACCGAAAAACGAACCGACGGTTTGTACGCGATATTCCCATTGTTTGCTTTCTTCTGACATGGGAGTCTCCTTGTTTTTTTGTTTTGCTTGCGCGAGAAAGACGAGTTATTTTTAACAGCGGCGATTCTACGGGCAGTTTTTTAGGTGTCAGGTGCTTGGGTGGCAGGTGTCAGGTATGTTTCATGTGAAACAATTTGCATCGCCTGACACTTTTGCAGCAAGGTGGTCGAGTAGCCCCGATAGGGCGTACACTTGCGCCGCACTGCGTTTGTTGCAGTGCAGGTGTCGAGACCACCGGTTCCGGGGCTCGGTTGGTTGTCGAGTTCATCGAGACACGCCGGAAAATCACCGGCTACTCGACCCTCGGCTCTACTTTCAACTCAAATGTAATGCACCCAAATTACTTTGATGCCTGTCGCCTGTCCTTACGGTTGTAATTTGCGCCAAAGAATATAGGAATACACGACAGGAACAAAGGCGGCCAGCAGACAGGCCGCCAAAAATAGCCAGATGCCGTACTCGCCAAATAAAATACTAATCATGGCAAGCAGGCCGCCAATGCGAAAGGACTGCGCGCCGAGCGCGTGCGTTTGGTCCCAAACTTCATCGCTGGAGAGTGTCCAGGGCGTGCGAATGCCGATGAAGAAGTTGCGTTTGGCATTCTTAATCAAGAAACTCAGCGCGATGAATAATAGGCCAATGGCAGGCAGCATCATAAACGACATATTGAAACTAATTCCAAGCGCGGCTGCCAGGGTTAGCGCGTAGATGTACGTCATGTAGATTACAAAGCCAACGATGAAGAAGTTGTAGAAGCCGCGAAACTTATCGACATTGGCTTTGAGTGGATCAATGGCCGGGATGAAGGCCAGCAGCAGGGTAATCCCCAGAGTCATCAGCGGCATGAGCCAGATGCCCCAGAACTTTGGCATGTAGCCGTCTATTTCGCCGGCGGCGTTCCAGTGCGAGGGCATCGGGTCGGGGAACTGCGGCGAGAGAATCAATCCGGCAGCCGCGGCAATCGCTATCAGAACTAAAGAAATGGTGATGGATGTTTTTGTGGTCATTGGAAATCCTTTTTTGTTGCGTGTTTCGTGTTGAGAGTGTTTCATGTGAAACATTTGTTTATGCTTGTCCTGAGCGGAGGGCGTAGCCCGTAGTCGAAGGATTGAATACTGTCTTGCGGGTCTCGATATGCGCTAACGCGCTACTCGACCCTCGGCTGAAGTTGCGGACACTGCTTACTTATCATTATCTTCATGATGTTTTGCCAGCGCGGCCATCCCGCTGAAGCCGCCCAGGTTCATGGTATCGACTGCCGAACTGGGAATAATCATCAGTGCGCCTTTTTCTTTAAGGCCTTCAAAAAGCATGTTCATGGCGCGCAGGTGCAGGGCGGTGGGGTTGTTGATGTAGGATTGCGAGGCTTCGGCAAACGATTCTGCAATTTGCTTCTCTGATTCGCCGAGGATGACGCGCGCCTGGCGTTCACGCTCGGCCTGCGCCTGACGGCTCATGGCATCTTCCAGCGCTTGCGGGATGACGATGTCGCGGATTTCGACTGATTGGACCGTTACGCCCCAGGGCGTGGTTCGCTCGTCGATGACCTGTTGCAGTTGCTTGTCGATGGTGCCGCGTCCGACCAGAATATCGGCCAGCATCATCCGTCCGGTGATGTCGCGCAGGGCGGTTTGGGCGGCCCAATCGACTGCGGCCTGGTAATCTTCCACTTCGAGCGCGGCTTTTTCGGCATCCCAAACGACCCAGAACAGGACGGCGTCCACATCCACTGGCACCGTGTCTTTGGTGAGAGTCTTTTGCGCGGCGAAGGGCGTCACCATCACGCGGTGGTCGATCCAGGTTGGGATGGTGTCGACGATGGGAACAATCCAGAACATGCCGGGCCCGCGAAGTCCCTGGAATTTGCCCAGGCGAAGCACAATGGCTTTTTCCCATTGGTTCGCCACCTTAAGTGCGAACAGGATGTAGATGCCTACAAGCATCCAGCCGACAACCCATGCGCCAATCAGGGCGTCTGGTTGTTTGCCATCCATCAGGACGGCGCCAAGAACTGCGATGACCATCAGAACTGCAAAGATGGTTCCGGCGATGGGCGGGACTCGTTGGTCGAGTTTGTTTTGGGTTTTGATCATGTTTCGTAGCATAGCGGACTCCTTGGGGGGGTAATTGGTGATTGGTATTTACTACCTGTTACTTATCTTCTCTAGCGCATCTAGCGCATCTTTCTTTTCAAACCCCAGCCGTTCAACTTCTTCAAGGTAGCGTTGCGCCAGGGTTTTAAGTGATTCCCGGCGCAATTGTTCGCTGGCTTCGGTGGCCGGCTTGTCCAGAATAAAAGTGCCGCGCCCTTGCTGGGTGGAGATGATTCCGGCTTCATCGAGCAGGCGGTAGGCGCGGGCAACGGTGTTGAAGTTGACGCGCAGTTCGGTAGCCAGCCCGCGTACCGTAGGCAATTGGTCGCCGGGATGAAGAACGCCGTCGGCCAGTTGATGCTGGATTTGGGCCACAATCTGGTTGGTGAGTGGAACATCTGAGCGGAAGTTGAGGTCGAGTTTGAGCATAGGACAATTGTATAATTGTATCTTTGTATCATTGTATATTAAACGGATTTTTTGTCAAGAGGTTCTCTGATATTTCTCTACCGACAAAATGACCGAATGATAATTTTTCGCTTTTGCTTGTCATTTCGAGCCGCGTAGCGGGGAGAAATCTGGCGCACGTGTGGGAAGATTTCTCGCTGTCGCTCAAAATGACAAACTATTACGAAGTTTGTCCGGTAGAGAATCTGATATTTGCCGAAAGAAGCTGTCAAGAGGCCTCTTGACAGGCAGATGTTTCGGTAGTCTAATATGACCACTTGGTCACATGACCGGCCAGTCACAACGGAGTATGTATGCCCAAAACCACCTTTTTCAACCTTCCCGATGATAAGCGCCGCCAGATTCTCGATTTGGCGATTGAAGAGTTCGCTGCGCGCGACTACAAAAACGCCTCCATCTCCAACATCGTCGCCCGCGCCGGGATTGCCAAAGGCAGTCTGTACCAGTACTTCGACGACAAGCGCGACCTGTACCTATACCTGATTCAACTGGCTGGCGAGGAGAAAAAACAATTCCTCGCCCAAAATCCGCCTCCCGACCCCGGCATGAATCTGTTCGACTTCCTGCGCTGGCTGATGCGCGAGGGGGCGCATTTTGAACTCTCCAACCCCTTGCTGGCGCGGGTTGCCTATCGCGCCCTGTTCTCTGACCGCCCTTTTGACGACGAGCCCTTCGCTGGGTTGAAAAAACTGGCTCAGAATTATTATTCCGGATTAATCGAGATGGGCATTGCCCAGGGTTCCATCGATCCTGGCGTGGATCGCGGCCTGGCGGTTTTTGTCCTCAGCGCCACTTTCAGCGAGTTTGGACGCTACCTGCTCGAACGCGAAGCGGTTGATATCGAGAAACTCGCCAGCGGCGAGGTCAATTACCAATCCCTGCCCGTTACCGAATTGGCCGACCAATTGATAGATATTCTTCAGCGCGGTCTTGCGCCGCGGAGTAATTAGAGTTCTCGTCCTGAGCCGAGCCGCGTGCTTTTGCGCGGCGTAGTCGAAGGACTTATTCTGAAACGAGCGAAGGGTTTGTTTCTGCCCAACTGCCCTTCGACTATGGCTCTTCGTTTCACTCAGAGCCTCCGCTCAGGGCGTGTTACATTCAGGAGCCACCATGCTACAAGTCACCCACCTCTTCCACGATTACGAATCCAAAGGCAACTACGCCGTGCAGGATGTCTCGTTCGAGATTCCGCGCGGACAAATTTTCGGCTTCCTCGGCCCCAGCGGCGCTGGTAAAAGCACCGTGCAGAATATTCTGACTGGCTTGCTCCCGCTCCAACAGGGCGAAGTGACCTACGCGGGAAAATCCATCCGCGATCTCGACGCGGCGTTTTTCAACCAGTTGGGCGTCTCGTTTGAGCATCCCAATCTGTACGGACGCCTGACCGGTTACGAAAATCTCAAATTTTTCGCCGGGCTGTTTGACGTGCCGACCCTCGACCCGCGCAAACTGCTCGAAGCCGTCGGGCTGACTGAATCCGCCCACCGCAAAACCAGCGCCTACTCGAAAGGGATGCGTCAGCGCCTGGTCTTTGCCCGCGCCCTGGTCAACGACCCGAAGATGCTCTTCCTCGACGAGCCCACCTCCGGCCTCGACCCGAACACCGCCGCCGTTATCAAGGAACTTATCCTGCAAAAGAAAAAAGACGGCTGCACCATCTTCCTGACCACCCACAACATGTTGATCGCTGACGAACTGTGCGACCAGGTCGCCTTCCTGAACGAGGGCGAAATCGTCGCCATGGATACGCCGCGCAACCTGAAACTCCAGCACGGCCAGCGCTCGGTGCGCGTCGAGTACGGCGCGCAGGGCCAAGTCGAGTCGCGCGTATTTTTCCTCGACAAGGCCGAAGACCACCGCGCTTTTCTCGAACTGATGCAAAACGACTCGCTCCAGACCATCCACTCGCAGGAGGCCAGCCTCGAGCAAATCTTCGTCAAACTCACCGGACGAGGCCTGGCATGAAACGATTTGTCTCGCTTTTTACCCAGGATTTGCTGATTTCCTACCGTAGCGGGCATGTGCTGATTATTGGCCTGCTGTTGGTGGTGATGGCCGCGCTGGTCCTTTTCCTGCCGCGCGAAATCAAGGTTCACAACGAACTGATTCTGGATACCTCCCCCGGCGCGCCGCTGGCTGCCTACCTTCGTGAGTTGGGCGCGGACGAGGGCGTGGTCTATACCGACCAAGCCGCTTTCCTCGCCGACCTGGAGCGCCAACCCAACAAAGTCGGCGTGGTCTTTTCGGGCGGGTTGGATGCGCCAGCCTTTGAACTCGTCACCAACAGCGCGATTCCCGCTGCCAACCTGGGCCTGCTCGAAGCCTCGCTCGAACGCGCCATCCTTGAACTGCGCGGCGCGGCCTCCGACCAATTCCCGGTTGAGTACCTGCGTCCGGTCAGTCCGCCGCCAGATTTCAATATCCGTTTTGTGCCGGTCATCCTGATTTTCGAGGTCGTCCTGCTCGGATTCTTAATCGCGGCGGTGATGATGTTTCAGGAAAAGCAGGAGGCCACCCTGCGCGCCTATCGCGTCAGCCCGGCGGGGACGTGGACGTACATCCTGTCGAAGAATGCCCTGTTCCTTGTCTTGAGTTTGCTCTATGGGCTGCCAATCCTGCTGCTGGCCTTTGGGCTGGATTTCAACCTGCCGCTCACGCTGCTACTGATTGCGCTCTCCAGCCTGTTGATGACGACCCTCAGCCTGGCGATTGCGGTCTTCTTCAACAACCTTTCGGAGTGGTTCTTTGCCGGGGTTGCCATCCTGGTGCTCAATTCCCTGCCGATGATTTCCTTCGGCTTGCCCGCTTTTGCCCCGGCCTGGCTGACCTGGATTCCCTCCTACCCGGCGGTTTTTGCCACCCGCGATGTGCTTTTCAATGCCGCGACTTTCGGCGACATCCTGCCGACGGTGCTGTATCTCGCCGCCCTGACTGCCCTGGCCTTTGCCGCCGCTTATGCCGCCATCCGCTTCAAATTGCTCAAGGAGGGCCGCTAATGTTCAAGCGAATCCTTAATCTCATGCGCCAGGATTGGACAAATGCCCTGCGCGATAACATCCTGATTTACATGATGGTCGCCCCGATTTTGCTGGCGATTGGCGCGCGCCTGTTCGTGCCTTCGATTGGCGAAGCGCAATACACCTTTGCCGTGCAAGCCGGAGTCGATGCCGCGCTGGTGGAGCGGCTCGAAGCCATCGGCGCGGTTGAAATTTTGCCATCCGACAGGGCGGTACGTATGCGCGTTCTGCGCAGTGACGATGTGCCGGGGTTGGTGCTAATCGACGGACAGCCAACCCTGCTGATGGAAGGCAACGAGGGCGGCGAGGCCGAGACTCTCCAGCGCGTCTTCCAGCAAGCCCTGAGCGGCGAGCGCGTGGCGGAGTTCACCCGCACCGCCAACAGCGCGGCGCGTTCGCTCATCACCGAGTACACCGCCATTATTTTTATTATGATCGCGTCCCTGCTCGGCTCGCTGGTGATGGCCTTCAACATCATTGAGGACAAGGAAACCCGCGCCATCCGCGCCCTGGGCGTCTCGCCGCTTTCAATGCTCGAACTGACCCTGGCGCGTGGTCTCTTCGCGCTGCTGCTCAGTCTGGTGCTGGTCCTTGCTTCGACGGCGATTCTGGTCGGTGGGCAGGTCAACTACGGTCTTTTGCTGGTGGCTTTCCTGTTCTCGGTCGGCTTGCCCATCCTGACCGGTTACATCATCGGCGGCCTGGCCGATAGCCAACTCAAGGCGATTGCCATCCTGAAGTTTTATATGCTGGTTTACCTGACGCTGCCCATCGTCAGCATTTTCATTGACCGCGAATGGCACTTTGTCTTTTACATCCTGCCCAATTACTGGATGTGGCAGACCTTTGAGCGCGTTTTCATCGGCGAACTGGGCGGCCCTGGTTTGTGGGCTTCTGGATTGATTACGCTGGTCAGCAGCCTGGCTTTGGTGGTCGCGTTCCTGCCGGTTTTGCGAAGGCAGTTGAAATTGAGATAACGCAAGATACTATCTTGCGCTACAAAAACGAAAGGAGAAAATCTCATGGAATGGTACTGGTGGGTTTTGCTGGTTGCCGTCATCATCGTCGGCGGTTACATCAAATTGAAAGTCCTCGGTAAGTGGATGGACAAACGCAAAAAAGACTCGGAAAACATCCCGGAAGAGGAGTAAAATAGACTTCTTGCATAAGTCCTGAGCGGAGCGTCCTTCGACTACGGGCTACGCACAATACGCTTCGCCCTCCGCTCAGGACGGCAATGCTTTAT
>DAOUML010000285.1:0-3153 GCA_034411635.1 Anaerolineales bacterium | reverse complement strand
AGAAAGAAAGTGGACTGTGGGATAAGTGTCCACTCGTAAAAAGAAGCAAAAAGCGGCGGCAGGAAAAACCCGCCCAGCGCACCCAACATCCCGACCAAGCCGCCGACCGCGCCGACATCGTGGGGAAAGTATTCGGGGATATATTTGTAGACGGCGGCTTTGCCAACACCCATGCAGATGCCGACGATAAAGACCAGGGCAGTGAACCAGGTGGCGTTCATTGCAAAAGAGACCACTTCACGCTGTCCACTCGGTTCTACACTGGTAGGGACGTTCAAGAGAATTTTACCGCCAGGCAGGGATAGCAGGAAGGTGGCTGCCAGCATAATGCCAAAAACCCAGTACATCATGCGTCGCGCGCCAAATTTATCGCAGAAGTAGCCGCCGACAGGGCGCAGCAGGCTGGCCGGGAAGATGAAGAGCGCGGTCAGCAGAGCGGCGTGGCTCAAATCCATGCCGTAGACATCCACATAGTATTTGGGCAGCCAAACGGAGAGGGCCACATACGCGCCGAAAACCACCACATAGTACAGGCTAAAGCGCCAGACGCGCACAAATTTGAGCGGTTTGAGCATTTCAATCATTGGGCGGTCTGCCCCAGGAGTAATGTCCTTGGCCGGAGTGAAGAACCAGGTAGCAACAGTCAAGACGATGAGCAGGATGGAGTACAGGAAGGGGACGAAGCGCCAGCCGCCGGGAATCCATCCCTCTGCCAGGCCAACGGCAGGAATAATGGCAATGAGTGTTGGGCCAATCAGTTTGGTGACGGAAGCGCCAACATTCCCCGCGCCAAAGACGCCCAGGGCAAAGCCTTTTTGTTCACTAGGGAACCATGCAGAGTTCCAGGAGATGCCTATGGAGAAGGCGTTGCCTGCCAACCCGACAAAGAAGGCCGAGACCATCAATTCTTCATAAGTGGTGGCGCGGCTGACCATGTAGCAGGGAAAAATGGTCGCCGCAACCAGGAGGGTAAACACTTTGCGTCCGCCATAACGGTCGGCCAGGATGCCAAGTAGCAGCCGCCAGAAAGAGCCATTCAGGATGGCGATGGCAGACAGCCAGCTTAGTTGCAGGTCGGTGAGGTCGAGTTCTTTGCGGATGGGGATGCCCAACACGCCGAACATCAGCCAGACGGCGAACATGAGGGTAAAGCCGATGGAAGAGAGTACCAGAACGCTGGTTTTGCCTGAGGAAGATTTCATGGGTACCTCTTATGATGGTTTTTCACAACCCTTGCGGGTGTAGTACCACCAGTTGATGGCAGTAGCGATAGAATAGAAAACCAGCGTACCGTAGAAGAAAGGCAACACCGAGCCGGTATTGGTCAGGGTGGAGCCAATCATCGTGGAGTAGATGAAGGGGCCGTAGGCGGCAACGGCAGCCGTCCAGCCGATCACGCCGGCGCTTTGGCGGGGCGAATCGGCAAAAATAATGGGATACTGCCGGAAGGTGGCGGCGTTGCCAATTCCAGTGGCGAGGAAAAGCAGGAGCATGAATCCGACAAAGAGGGGGAATTGATCCAGCGAAGTGGGAGTAAGCAGCCCCAGCGCGGTCATGGAGATGGTGCCGAGTATCAGCACAATACCTGTCAGATGCGTCAAAATCGCGCCGCCGAATTTATCGGCCACCGGACCAAACAGGATGCGCGCCAACGAACCGACCAAAGGGCCAAGGAAGGCATAGGTCAGCGGGTCGGGCGCGCCAGGGAAGGAGCCGTAGAGCGATTTAATCAACAGGGGAAAGGCGGCGGAGAGGCCGGAGAAGGAGCCGAAGGTCATCACGTAGGTGATGGTGCAAAACCAGGTGTGCTTCATTCCAAAGATATCCAACTGCTCTTTGAAAGAAGCCTTGACCGGCACACTGCGTAGGTAAACCCAGGCGACAACGCCCATCACGATCAGGAAGGGCGCATAGACCCAGGCCGCATTCTGGAGCCAGATGGTTTTGGAAACATCTTTGACAACCATCGTTTGCGAGCCGCCGACCAGTGCAACGCCGATAATCCAGGGGGTCAGGAATTGGGTCAGGCTAACTCCAAAGTTACCAATACCAGCCTGGATACCGAGGGCTGTGCCTTGCAGTTTTTTCGGAAAAAAGAAGCGGGTGCTGGGCATGTAGGATGAAAAGTCACCACCGCCGAAGCCTGCCGAAAATGCCAGGAGCATAAATAGCCAGAAAGGGGTTTCTGGGTTCATCACTGCAAAGCCAATGCCGATGATGGGAATCAGTTTTAAGAAGGTGGTGACGGTGATGACGTGGCGCGTGCCATACATTGGAATCAGGAAAGTGTGCAAGATGCGCAATGTTCCGCCTGCCAGACCCGGCATGGCAGCTAGCCAGAAGAGTTGCATGGTATCGTATTTGAAGCCGATTTGGGGCATACGCACCACAATGCCACTCATCATGAACCAGGAGGCAAAAGAGAGGGTCAGCGCAATAGTGGTGATGGTGAGCGATTGCCAGGCAATTTTGCTGCCCGTTTTCTGCCAAAATTCAGGGTTATCCGGTTCCCACTTGGTGAGCCAGGTGTTGTCCATTGGTAGCATTCCTTTTTCTTATTCGACCTTGCGCCGGGTCCAGATGACCAGCTGCAAGCGTCGCCACAGATACGGAAACGGGACCGTAGCGATATGCACCAGGCGGCTAAAGGGAACAGCGGCCAGCAGCAAGAAAGCGTTCAGGAAGTGCAGTTTGGGAATCCAGGGCAGGGCGGCCACATATTCCGGCGAAGGTTGGAACAGCGCCAACGAGGCAATCCAGGGGGTGGCGGTGTGCAGGAACCAGGTCGCGCCCCAGCGGTAGCCAAAGGCCATCGCCAGACCCAGCAAAACCTGGTTGAACAATAAGACCAGTACAATCCAGTCGGCGACGGTAGTGACGGCGCGGATTTTGGATTGCGAAAGCCGCCGGTAGAGCATGAGGCCAACTCCCACCAGAGCCATGATTCCCAGAACTTTCCCGGCCAGTTCAGCTATGTAGAGGGTTTCTGGCGTGCTATGGAAGGCGGCCATCACTTTTGGAACGGTGAACCCGGCTAAGTGAATCAGCAGGGTGGGGATGATGCCATAGTGCCAGAGCGTTGAACTCCAGAATTGCAGGTCGCTTTCCAGGAATTGGGAGGACAGGCTGGAGAACGAGAACTGGTTGGTCATG
>DAOUML010000284.1:0-5724 GCA_034411635.1 Anaerolineales bacterium | reverse complement strand
AATATGATATTTCATGCTTCTTCCTTGTTCTTAACATTAGGCGATAGATTATACCCGCACTCAGGCATTTTATACCAAGTTTGTCTGCTTTAAAATTTGAAATTTTCTTGACATTCCTTTGTCCCTCAGATAAAATCAAAAGGCTTTTTTCAAGGGCCTGTAGCGCAGTTGGGAGCGCGCCTCAATCGCACTGAGGAGGTCAGGGGTTCGAATCCCCTCAGGTCCACCTTCGCCATACCGTGTTATCACAAAGGCGCTAACTACTTCATGGAGTTGATCATGCGCCACAAAAGCCCAAGGGTTGCTGGGTAACTCTCATCACGATACAGAAGCGTATGTTTAGAACATACGCTTCTGTATTTTATTGAACATTTGGATTTATACAGAAACAACACCGATTTTTGCAATCCGCAAGGCGCGCAAAATCAAGGAAAAAAGTACCGGGCAAAACATGACAATACATTTTTCATCCGATGCTATAATTTAAATTGCAATTTGGCCTGCTTATGGCGCTTATGGGCATCACAGCCCCAGAAGTGATGTGACGGCCCCGGCGTGGTGCCGGGGACGAAAAATTGGCAGGGTTTGTTAAAGGTACAAGGCAGCAAGTAACGCAAAATGCCTTTTTGCGTTGCAGAATCTCCCTCCAAGCGCAGGGGATGTTCCCAGAGTCCAAAATCCCCTGATTTTTGAACCCTGGTTGGCCTTGCAAGCCTGCAAACCGATGCTGAAAACTCATCTTTTCTGTAAAGGAGAAATTGCATGACCCCCACCAAAGTTCTCATCATGGGAGCCGCCGGACGCGACTTCCACAACTTCAACACCTTCTTCCGCGGGAACAAGGATTACGAAGTCGTCGCTTTTACCGCCACCCAAATCCCCGATATCGAAGGCCGCCAGTACCCGCCCGAATTGGCCGGCGAACTCTACCCGGCTGGCATTCCGATTCATGCTGAAGAAGAACTGCCCGCGCTGATTAAGCAGCACGGCGTCGAGCAGGTTGTCTTCGCCTATTCAGACGTGCCGCATGAATATGTGATGCACAAAGCCTCCATCGTTAACGCCCTGGGCGCTGATTTCCGTCTGATGGGCACCAACTACACCCAGATTAAATCGACCAAGCCGGTTGTCTCGGTTTGCGCGGTGCGCACCGGTTCGGGCAAAAGCCAGACCACCCGGCGCGTCTCGCTCATCTTGCGCGGCATGGGCTACAAAGTGGCCGCCATCCGCCACCCGATGCCCTATGGCAACCTGGTGGCTCAGGAAGTGCAGCGTTTCGCCAATTATGACGATTTGGACGAATATGAATGCACCATCGAAGAGCGCGAAGAGTACGAACCGCACATCGATAACGGCGTGATTGTCTATGCCGGTGTCGATTACGAGAAAATCCTGCGCGCCGCCGAAAAAGAAGTCGACATCATCCTTTGGGATGGCGGCAACAACGACTTCCCCTTCTACAAATCAGACCTGCAAATTGTCGTCGCTGACCCGCACCGCCCCGGCCACGAAAGCACCTACCACCCCGGCGAAACCAACGTCCGCGCCGCCGATGTCTTCGTCATCAACAAAGTGGATACCGCCGACGCCGAAAACGTTATCAAAGTGCGCGAAGCCCTGCGCAAGATGAACCCGACTGCGGTGATGATTGAAGGCGCTTCCCCGCTCTTTGTCGATGACCCCGAATCGATTCGCGGCAAACGCGTCCTGGTCGTCGAAGACGGCCCGACCCTGACTCACGGCGAAATGGCCTATGGCGCCGGTTATGTCGCCGCCCGTCGCTTCGGCGCGGCAGAAATTGTCGACCCGCGCCCGTTCGCGGTCAAATCCATCGCCGCCACCTATGAAAAATACCCCGGCACCGGCCCGATTCTACCGGCCATGGGCTACGGCGACGCCCAAATGCGCGACCTGGAAGCCACCATCGCCGCCGCCGATGTCGATATGGTCATCATCGGCACGCCCATCGACCTGACCCGCGTCATCAAAATTGGCAAGCCCTCCCAGCGCGTGCGCTACGAACTGCAAGAAATCGGCCAGCCCACGCTGGAGGATTTGCTCAAGGCCAAGTTTGGGAAGTAGTAATTGGTAAATCGTAAAAGGTAATTGGTTGCGTGGAAAGCCCAAACAAGGCTTCCGCGCAACTTTTTTATCACCAACCTGTTTTACCAATCACCAATCACCATTCTCCATTCTCCACTCTCCATTCTTCAATCAAAAATCCCATGACCACTCTCGCCCCAACCCTCACCACCCGCATCCTCCCCACCCTGAACCAGAAAATCGGCGACCTGGTACTGATTACCGCTGGCGCGCTGCTGGTAGCGATTCTCGCCCAGGTGCGCATTCCGCTGCCCTTTACCCCCGTCCCGCTCACCGGGCAGACCTTCGCCGTCCTGCTGGTTGGCGCGGCCCTCGGCGCGCGGCGCGGATTTGCCAGCCTCGGCCTGTATACCGCCCTGGGCACATTTGGGCTGCCCGTTTTTGCGGGTGGCGCGGCTGGCCTGGCCTATGCCCTCGGCCCCACCGCCGGCTACCTGCTCGGATTCATCGCCGCCGCAACCATCACCGGACTGCTGGCTGAGCGCGGCCTGGAGCGCAGCCTCCGCACCTCCATTTTGCCCTTCCTGGCTGGCACGCTGGTCATCTACCTGTTTGGCGCGGGCTGGCTGGCCCTGCAATTTGGCATCGAAAAAGCCCTGGCGCTGGGCATTGCCCCCTTCCTGGTTGGCGACGCCATCAAACTGGCCCTGGCCGCCCTGGCCCTGCCCGCCGCCTGGAAATTGGGCAACTAACCCTGTAAGGCTCCCTACAAGAATTTTATAAACTCTCGGCCCAAAAACGGGGGCAAATTTGGGCCGGGCTGGTAGAATCAGGTTATGAAATTTAGCCTGCACCCCCATTTTGACATCCCCCCCGAAACCTGGAACAACCTGCTCGCCAAAAGCGTCACCCGCGCCCCCTTCCTGCGCCACGAATACCTGAACGCCTGGTGGGGTACACGCGGCGGCGGCGAATGGCCCGCAGAATCCCAACTCTGCCTCGTCAGCGCCGAGCGCGAGGGCCAACTGGTCGGCATCGCCCCGCTTTTTTTCTCCCAAAATACGCTCTGGCTGCTGGGCAGCATCGAAATTTCGGACTATCTCGACTTAATCGTCGCCCCCGAAGATTTGGACGCCTTCCTCAGCGGATTGCTCGACTTTTTATCTGACCCCGCTTCGCCCCTGCCCTTCGCCTGGGACGCGCTTGAATGGGTCAACCTGCCCGAAACCTCCCCCACGCTAACCACGCTGAAAACTGAATCCGGCAAACGCGGCTGGAACCACGCCCTGAGCGTCTACCAACCAACCCCCTCCATCCCCCTGCCCGGCGATTTCGAGGCCTACCTGGCCGGAATCGACAAAAAACAGCGCCATGAAATCCGCCGCAAAATGCGCCGCGCCGAAGAAAGCGGACGCGCCCTGCGCTGGTACGTCGTCGAGGACGAAGCGACCCTCGATTCTGAAATGGACGCCTTCCTGCACCTGATGGCCCAAGACCCCGAAAAAGCCGCCTTTCTGACCGACATCATGCGCTCGCAGATGAAAACCAGCGTCCACGCCGCCTTCCGCGCCGGTTGGCTGCAACTCGCCTTCCTCGAAGTGGACGGCGAAAAAGCCTGCGCCTACCTGAATTTTGATTACGACAACAAAATCTGGGTCTACAACTCTGGCCTCGACCGAAAATTTATGGATTTAAGCCCCGGCTGGGTGCTGCTTGGCTACCTGCTGCGCTGGGCCAACGAAAACCAACGCGCCGAATTCGATTTCATGCGCGGCGACGAAGATTACAAATACAAATTCGGCGGATTGGATAGGCATGTGATGCGCGTCAAAATTACGAAATGATTTTGTAGTAGGGGCGCAGCAATGCTGCGCCCCTACAATTAATTTGTTGTATGATAGAAATACCAAACGGAGGTAAACCCATGCGAGATTTGACCAACGAACTTGTCGAATTCATCCGCCGCACCTCCACCGACCTGCCCAAAGACGTGGAAGAACGCCTGAAAGCGGCGGTGGAAAAAGAAGAACCCGGCTCGGCGGCGCGTGGCGCGATGGAAACCATCTTGAAAAATATCGAGATGTCACGCGCCAACTCAACCCCCATCTGCCAGGACACCGGCACGCCCATCTTCTACGTTCACTACCCCGAAGGTTGGAGCACCCGCAAACTGCGCCAGATGATTCGGGACGCGATGGAAATCGCCACCAAAAAATCCTACATGCGCCCCAACGCTGTTGATGCCATCTACGACAAAAACAGCGGCAACAACCTGGGCGGCGACGATTTCCCCTATATCCACTTTGAAGAAGTCGATGCCGACCACCCCCTAACCATCGAATTGATGCTCAAAGGCGGCGGCTGCGAAAACGTCGGGCGGCAATATTCCCTGCCCGCCAACGACATCGGCGCGGGCCGCGACCTGGCCGGGGTGCGCAAAGTGGCCCTCGATGCCGTCCAAAAAGCCCAGGGGCAGGGCTGCGCGCCGGGAATTCTGGGAATCGCCATCGGCGGCGACCGGGGTTCCTCTTACGCCAAATCGAAAGAAGTGCTTTTTGGCAAAATCGGCGAACGCAACGAAAACCCCGAACTGGCCGCCCTCGAAGAACGCCTGACCGAAGAATCGAACCAGTTGGGCGTTGGCCCAATGGGCTTTGGCGGCCAAACAACCGTGATTGATACCAAAATCATCGGTCTGCACCGCCTGCCGGCTTCGTACTTTGTCTCGGTCTCGTACATGTGTTGGGCCTACCGCCGCCGCAAGATGACGGTGATGGGTGACAAGGTTGTTTACGATTAACGCTGTCATTGCGAGCCACTGTTCCTGCGGCGAAGCAATCTCCGATTAAGCGGCGAATCCCCTGTTTGGGATTTTCCGTTTTACGGGAGATTGCCGCGTCAGGTCTCGATACGGCGAAAGAGCATCGCCTACTCGACCTTCCTCGCAATGACATCCAAGGAGAGTATCATGCGCACAATCAATTTACCCGCCAGCGACGAAGTCATCCGCGAACTGCGTGTTGGCGAACCGGTTTTGCTTAACGGCATCATGGTCACCGGGCGAGATGCGGCTCACAAATGGATGATGGAAACCTTCATCAAAAAGACCCGCCCACCCCAGGGTGACGACCTGCAAGTGTATGAAGAACTCAAACGCCTGCTGCCCGGCTCGGTCATCTATCACTGCGGGCCAGTGGTCAGCGGGTTGGATACCAGGCAATACAAATTTGTCGCCGCCGGGCCAACCACCTCCATCCGCGAGGAGCCGTATCAGGCCGATGTGATGAAACACTTTAATCTCAAAGGCGTCATCGGCAAGGGCGGCATGGGCGCGAAAACGCTCAAAGGCTGCCAGGAAACACCCGGCGTTTACTTGCACGCCATCGGCGGCGCGGCATCGTTCATCGCCCAGTCGGTCAAAAAGGTGCTGGGCGTCTACAAACTGGACTTCGGCGTACCGGAAGCCCTGTGGGTGATCGAGGTCGAAAACTTCCCAGCGGTGGTGACGATGGATTCGCACGGAAACAGTCAGCACGCGGTGGTGAGCGATTCATCCAAAAAGGTGCTCGAAGAATTGCTGGCCCAGCCCTATTAATCTGTTGTCCAGCAGATAAATTTTGTAATAGACCTCTTGCAAAAGTCATCAATGGCAGCCTATAAGTGTCCTTCGACTGCGCTTTT
>DAOUML010000283.1:0-14076 GCA_034411635.1 Anaerolineales bacterium | reverse complement strand
GCTTGAGATTACAGGATATGTGTTCAATTGGTAAGGTTCGTTTTTTACACTTTTGTGCCGCTTTTTATGATTCGGCCACTGATTGCACAAAAGCTACGTTAACACGAGAAATTTCTTCTCCGGTTCGAATATCCCATACTCTTGCGGTGTTATCAAAACTTCCTGATGCAATATATTTTCCATCAGCGCTGAAAACCAATGTTGTTACATATTCGTCATGGCTGAAATTTATAATCTCTTCTTGGGTTTCAGCATTCCAGATATGGATGGCATTTGAACTCTCTGCTGCTATGAATTTGCTATCTGGACTAAATGCTAAGGTATTCCATCCTAAAAATTCTTGCCCGGATATTTTTTTTATATCCTTAAAACCATTGGTCCAAATGAATATATTTTCGCCACTTGCTGCCAAGAATTGTCCATTTGGGCTAAAAACAATTTGTCTTATGGTTTCATCATCATCCTGACGATATATTCTGGCCTTACTTTCTAACTCAAAGACCTGAATGGAACTATTGACGCTTGCAAAAACCAAATATTTGCCATCGGGGCTGAATTCAGCAATAACTCCGTTGAACTCGCCATCGTCAGCGATTTGAAAAATTTCATCCCCTGTTTGTGTATCTATCAAATGGACTATGTTGAGTAAATCCCCTACTAAAATGTACTTTCCATCAGGGCTATATTTTACAAAAGATCCCCCTTCATCTAGCTGAATTGACATAGTTTCATTTCCACTCGCCAAATCCCAGATTTTGATAGTACCGTCGTAACTAGCTGAAACAAGATTAGTTCCTGAAGAATTAAATGTAATCGATTCAACAGTAGCATCATGATAACCCTTCAAAAATCGCACATTTCCTCTGCCCCATACTTGAACATTTCCGTCAACGCTTTGTGAAATGATTTGAGGTGATTCGCTGTCAAGAAATCCTGCGAAGACTACATCGTTAGAATGTGTTGCCATTGCCACTTCCTCGCCTGTTTTTATGTTAAACAGCCGAGCAGTATTATCTCTACTCCCTGTTGCAATAAAACTCCCATCCGGACTAAAATTTACCGAAAGCACTTCATCATCATGAAAAAACCACCGCAATAAGGCTTGTTCATCGAGTTTTAGAATGCTAGCAGTTTCGCCTTCTCCAACGACAATCAATTTACCATCAGGGCTAAAATCTATAGATGTAACAGAATCGCTTGCTGAGTAAACGAAAGTATCATTGCCGGTGGTGGTTTCCCACACATGAATATCACTATCATCACCACCTGATGCGATATAGTTCCCGTCGGGGCTAAATTTGGCCACGTTTATTTTCGGTTCATCTTCGAAGGATTTGCGAACTATCTCTTGACCTGATTTTGTATCCCAAACACGAATAGTTTTATCGGTACTTATAGATACTATATATTTTCCATCTGGGCTTATATCAATGCTTGTTATGCTATATGCATATTCTCCCCAAGGTTTGTGCGCCATAGTTATAATTCTTGTGCCACTGAAAACTTCCCATAAACTAACTGTATTATCTGAGCTTCCGGCAGCCATATATTTTTGATCAGGAGTCATTGCAACAACCATAAAACTTGCTTCGTCTAGGGTGGCAATTATTTTGTTTGGGGATAAATTTATTTCATCTGGCGTGACAGAAACAAAAGGAAGACCTATCTGATTATCTAATTGAACAATATGTGAAACAGAAGTATCATTCTTAAATTCGATCAGAACCGCGCCATTTCCATTACTGTCAAAAATTGTCGTATGTCCAGCATCAAATACCGGATATTCAGCCGATATCCGTGCTGGCAATAAATATTCATAATTCGCGAAAATGCTGGCTAAATTATTATTTTGGATCGTTTGAGATGCATCAACAGTTTGCTCTATTTTCATAGATTGAATAGCGAGTAAAACAGAAAGAAGTTGGTTTGATTTTCCTGTTGTAATAAGTAATGCTGACTGAGATGCTAATCCCCGTGCAAGAGCGATTTGAGACTGCTTTTGCGATTTCTGCATTTGGAATATAGAGAAACCTACCAAAACCAGCGCTATTATCAAACCTGTCGCCAAGCCATTCATAGCTCTGCGCCGTGCAGTTTCTTTCTCCTTTACCCTTTTCTCCCTCAGTGCTACACACCCATCCAAATACGCCTGCTCGACCGGGTTCAGTTGGTAGCGCGGATTTTTACTCATTGCCAGGGCCAGTTCGAGGCGCGGGCCGCGATGGTTGAGAAGGGATTCGTCGCGGTTGGCGTTTTCCCAGCGGCGGGCGTCGTCGCTGATGCCTTCGCGCAGGCGCAGGTTGTCGCGGTCGTCGTCCAGCCAGGCGCGCAGGCGCTCCCAGTGGCGGATGAGGGCTTCGTGGGCTACTTCCACTTCGTCGCCGGTAATGACCACCAGTCGGGCATCGGCCAGTTGTTTAATGAGCAGGGTTGTCGCGGCGGGCTCGCTGTCAGCGGGGATTAAGTCGCGGAGCAGGACGCGGCGGCGGGTGTCGCGGCCATCGGCGCTATCATCCAGGCGGGTCAGGCGCAGGAAAATGTCGCGCAGGCGCTCTTTCTCGAAATCCGTGCAGCGCGCGAACACCGCTTCGGCGGTCGAGGCAATCGCCTGTTTGACGCCGCCGAAGGCGCGGTACTCGTCGGCGCGCAGCCAGCGCCCGTGACGGCGCGTCCACAGCGTCCACAAGGCGTGCTGCAAAAGCGGCATCGCGCCCGGCTCGCCCGAAACATCGTCGAGCATCTGTTGGCTCAGGTCGGACTCGAAACGCAGCCCGGCGCAAGCGGCCTGGGCCTCCATTGATCGGCGCAGTTCGGCCTCGTCCATCGGGGGGATGATTTCTTGATGGTTCTGGACTTCATCCTTGAGCGACTTGAAGGGAGCCACCTCGCCGAGGAAGTCGGCTCGCAGGGTGATGACGACCCGTAGCCTGCCTGACTGTTCCAACAGGCGGGAGATAAATTCCGGGCGTTGCTCCCGCGCTGAAAGGGTGAATAGTTCTTCGAATTGGTCGATGACGAGGAGACCCTCACCCCCGGCCCCTCTCCCGGTGGGAGAGGGGAGAGATTGAAGGGCTTTCTCTAACTCCGCTAACGGTTCCGCGCCGGGGCGAAAAACGGCATAGGGAACATTGAGCGCGGGTATCAGCCCGGCCATCACCAGCGAGGATTTGCCCGAACCGGAGGCTCCCAGGACGGCCAGGAAGTTGTGTTCGTTCAGTTTCTGGACGAGTTTCCTGGTCAGCGCCTCGCGGCCAAAGAAATTGGCGGCGTCCTCCGGGCGGAAGGATTCCAGGCCGCGGAAGGGTGAGCGCGAGTCGTAGGTAGGCGGGGTCTGTCCCAGGCACAGGGCGTTGAAGGACAGGTCGAGCGCTTCCAGGCTCAGGCTGTTGAGTCCGTCGAGGGTCTCTTTGCGCTCGGTGCGGCTGGATTCGGATAGG
The DNA here is from genome assembly GCA_034411635.1 of Anaerolineales bacterium. Lineage (GTDB taxonomy): Bacteria > Chloroflexota > Anaerolineae > Anaerolineales > Villigracilaceae > UBA8950. Next base: position 10,639 of record DAOUML010000283.1, on the reverse strand, counting down.
GATTTGGAATCGGCTCCCAGCGTGGAACGCAGGCGGCGGATAAGCGTGTCGAGATGGGCTGTCAAAACGGGAGCGCGCTCGGGGATGAGTTCCGCCAGTTTAACGAGGCCAAATTCCAGTTCTTTATCCGTCAAAGCGCGTTCGGCGTTGTCGTCAAAAAGCGGACGGTCGCCGAGACGGCTGAAAATGGCGGGGACGGTCAGGTCGTGCGCCCCTTGCAGCCCGGCGAGGGACTGGGCCAGGGCCAGGTCGGGCTGGCCGTGCTGGTAGAGATGGGTGTAAAAGGGGGCGGTGATGGCGTTGGCGGTGGCGATGCTGACGCGGTCAGTCATGGCGAGCACGGCGGGCAGGCCAAGTTCGCGGACGAGCCGCCCGGCCAGCGAGCCGAGGCCGTTGTGGGGCAGGGCGCTCTCGCAGGCGGCGACAAAGGCAAAATGCGGCAGACGCGCCAGGCTGGACAGGCGGTTGAGCAGTTCGCTGGCGGTGGTGGGGCTGCCTTGTGAGTCTTTGGGGAAGAAAAGGATGGTTTCGCCGGTCTCTTTTTTGACCGCGCCGTGGCAGACCAGGTGCAGGAAGGTGTAGGGCGTTTGCGTGAGCGCGGCGCACAGGGCGTCGAGGCTGGGGTTTTGGAGGACATCGCAGGGGATATCGCCGAGCGATTCTTGAATGCCCGCAAGCGTGGCGGGGACATCGAAAGAGGCGAGTTTGTAGTCACCGGAGAGCGTCTCTGGCCCGGCGACGAGGACGAGGGCGCGCAAGTCGCGGCGTCCGAGGGCAGGGAAGTGGGCCGAGGCGGGCGAGGGGATGGAAAGCGAGAAGGGCGTGTTCTGCTGGCTGGCGAGGAAACGCCAGTGACCATCGAAAGGCGCGGCCAGACGGTGCCAGTCGATGGCGCGCAGGTCGGGGGCTTCGATGGAGAGCAGCACACGCAGGGGTTCGCCGCCCGCCAGCCCTTCGCGGAAGGTGTCGCGTATTTCGTCCACGAACAGGGTCTGACCAAGGGCGGTGCCGTAGGCGAGCGGGTCGTATTGCAGTTCGTCGAGGTCGGCGGGGTCGAGCGTGAGCGTCCCTTCGCGGCGCAGGGGCAGGAATCCGCCCGGGCGGGTGAGGGAGGCGGCTACCGGGTAGCCGCTGTCGGTTTGGCGTTGGATGGTTAGTTCGAGGGTGGGCATTTAGGGCCACCAGGTGGTTACGTCGCGGATGGCGGAGTAGATTTCGCGGGGGGTGTCTGGAGTGCCGATGTGTACGATTACGGGCATGAGAGCGGCTAGATCGGAGAATAGATACATTCGTTTACTTAGCGAAAGTTTATCAAGTGTCATTTCGAGTAATAAATACGCTTTATTTTTGCTAGCAGTAAATAGTGGCCGTACCAATGTACTCAGAATTTCTTGACGATATGCCCCATCTATTGAACAGGCTGTAACAAGCGCTTCCTCGGTTATTTCAGGTAAATAATGTGCAACTTGACTAAGAACTCTCGCGTGACCCATTTTATCGCTACGTGCCGCAACTAGCACTTCATTTACCGTCTGAGGCGCATTATGCAACATCTTAATTAATTCTTCCTCGCCAAAAAACTGGATCAAAGTTAAGGCTTCAACATAAACATTTGGCAGGTGTGGAACAAGTTCTGTTAATACAGTAGCTCGATGTCTTTTATCTTCAATTTCTTGGGCTGCAGCCAAAACTTTTTCCATTGCATCCTTTGGTAAGCAACTTATTAGTTCACGCAACATAATGGTACGGCTCAACTCATCTGGAATAGACTGTACTTCAAGCATCGCTTGCTCGGCTAATCCCGGCAAATATTGTGCTAGTCGGCCCAATAAGAGAATTCGAGATTGTTTATTTTGAACTTCCAATATTGCACTTGTCGTTTCCCCAACTATAGATGGTTGAATATGCATTAACTGCAATAAAGCAAAGGCACGGTCGTTAACGTTTTGGATATTCAGTGTTTCATCTAACGCTTCGTCAACTATATTGGGCCAACGCTGTGCCACCATTCTCAAAACATGAGCACGTCCCTGTTTATTTTGGATAGTACGCGCTGCGGACAGAACTTGCGATAAATCGCCTTCTCGCACGCGTTGTGCTAAAACGCCAAGAACTTCGGCACATTTACTGGTTTCTCTATCAATGTCTTGCGTTGTACTTAGTACTAGTATTAATTCATCTTGTGGCATACGTTGAGCCAAGTCGCTCAGAACATATTCCAATGTACTATTATCATATTCATCTTCAGAGGAATCAAAGTATTCACCGGTAGGTTGAATAGGCTGAAGAGCTTGCAATTCAGTCAGGACTCTCCCTAATTCTCTTTCCGGTAAATTTTGTACCAGATAACGAAAAGCAAGACCCAAAGATTGTCGACTAGCTCGAGCTGCAACTATTGCTTCCCCAACCGCTTCAGGCAAGTATTGTGCCAACATACTTAATAAAGCAACACGTTCTAGTTCATCTTGAATCAACTGTGCCATAGCTAACTGATTTCTAGCGATTGTTGGCAACTCCTGTTCCATCTGGTCTAAAAGGATAGCAAGATCATCTGCATAGTCAAAATCTTGAACTAACCTAACTAACTTCCTCACGATAGGTATGGCCTTTATCATGTCCGGCACATGACGTGATAATTGAAAAATTCTTATTGCATCAGGAACTTCATATTCTATGAGCGATACTGTTTCTTGGGTTTTCTCTAGCGTCCCTGCTAATAATTGTCGTTTTACGTGCCGAAATACCCTATCATTCGATATGTCATTTCGAATTGTTTTTAATACTTTCAAAACTTGTTCTAAATCATCTTTTGATAATGTTTGTATTATTTTCCCCAACAAAAAGGCTCGATCTTCTTTGCTTTTGATAGTGCATATTGTAGTCAATGCTTCATCAGTCACTTCTGGTAAACGATGGATCAAGGTTCCCAATATAATGGCGCGAAGCTTTTCATCTTGAAAAGTTCGTCCTATTATCAGAATATCAGATAGTTGTTCATCGCCCAGTAGATGGAGAAGTTCACAGATAGCTTCAGCTTTTTTAGCCTGTTCTGGTATTTGCTGGAGCATACTCAAAGCCTGTTGCGGCTTCCAGATATCAAATTGCACTAATATTGGAATCAGATCTGAAGGGATGTTCACCACCAAACTAGACAGACTGGCTTCGATCAACCCGCAGCGAATTTGCTGGCTGATGTAGGGGGCTTTGCCAGTCTTTTCAATGGTCTGACTGTCCAGCAAGCGACATTTCTCCCAAACACATTGAACATCCTGCGAATACCCGCCATAGGCGCCTTCCACCGTGAACCAAGCCTGCGCCCAACCCTGATGGTGAATGAGCGGCAACCATTTTTCAATTGGCTGGTTGGCTCGTGCCAGGTGCGCGCCGTAGTTGCGCACCACATAGACAGGGACTTCGGCTTTTTTCTTTGGATCACGCTTCCCTTCGATAAATTCCTGAAAAATTTGCTCACACCAAGCAAGAAAACATTTTTCCATCTGCGCTTGTTCGGTTAGGGTCAAGGCTTCCCAAAAATATTGTCCCAATTTAGGGTGGCTGAGGGTGTAGCCCTGGTTCTGGTTATCACCGATGATGAAACGTTGCAAGGTATCCAGCGCATCAGTGATATAGTCAGATTCGAGTTCGGGTTCAAGTGCCTGGAAATCATCCCTAAAAAGCGGCCCAAGCGACCCGGCCAGCAGGTTGCGCACGGTGCGCACATGTTTTTCCAGCCAGGGTTTGTCTTTGCCCCACAGTTTTTTCTGGTCATCCCACCAGCGGTCGAAGTAACCTTTGTAGCCGGGTTCAATATTTGCCAGGTCTTCGGATTGCAGGCGAGTGACTTCCTCACCCTTGGCCCACAGATCGTCCACATACAACCCGACCAGCAGCGGGTCGCCTTCACTCAGGCGGTACAACTCGGTCACGATGTCCACGTTACGGCTGAGTTCGTCTAGCGGGGCATTCATCTTGAACAAAACATCGCGCACACCTTCTTGGTCAAGCGGGGCCAGGGATGGCGCGGAGGCCAGTTCATTGCGCTCCCAGTTCAGGCGGCGCAACCAGGGGGTTGAATCTGCATCCCCGGCCAGAAAACGTGCTGAAACCACCACCCGCATCCCGTTCGGCAGTTCGTCGGGCATGAAATCCGCTCCGGTCTGCCAGTCGGCGGCTTCATCCAGACCGTCCAGCACCACCAACAGTGTTCGCCCATTGGCGAGCGGTTTACTTAAAAGTTTGCTTACCAAACCTTTGTATTCATCTGTGCGGGTTTCTGATCGAATTGGAAGTTCATCCGAAACGCCGTGCAGGAAAGCCAGCCGGGCGGCCAGGGCGGCGTAAAAGACGCGTTCCATGTTGGTTCCAAAGCGGATGCTGACCGGCACAAACGTCAGCGCCAAATCTTCGCGGTCTTTCAGGCCATCCAGCCAGCGGACGAGCAGGGCAGATTTGCCCCGTCCAGCCGGGGCGGCCAGCAGGAGATAGGGCGTAGTTTCAGCCAGCCAGGTATCGAGCATTTTCAGCGCATCATCGCGTCCGCCAAAGGGGACGGGATGCGTGTCCGTGCCCAGGTACTCGGTCAGGAAGTTCTGGATGCGTACATCGTAATCATAGGGCAGCAGGTGGATGCCCTCGACGATGGGGTTGCGGCGGGGCAGGGGTGAAACGATTGGTTTGAGTTGCGGGCAAACCTGCCAGATGACTTCGCTGGGGGTGGCGAAGGTGGTGTTTTCGTTGCGGCCCAGTTGCTGGTGGCCTTTGGTAATCATGCCCAGCACCACGCCGCTTTGCGCCAACACCGGTGCGCCGCTGATGCCTTTGCTTGCCTGGGTGGATTGCAATTGCAGGAGTTGGTGGGCGGGCAGGTAGCCGTCTATTGTGCCGTTGGCGTGGATGCCTTGCACATTGGCAGCGATGGCGTAGCCGAAGGAGCGGAATGTGCTGCCGGGGCGGGTGGCGGAGGCAGCGGCCAGGCGCAAAGGGTAAATGCCCTGGAGAGCCTGAGGTAGTTCGAGGATGGCAACGTCAGATTGGCCGACATCGCTCCAGTGTTCACTTGAAATGTGCGCGGGGATGATTTCTTCGTGTCCGTGAAATTGGATTTGGACGGTTTCGCCCGGGACTGCGCCGGTCTGCTGGATAACATGGGCGCAGGTCACCGCCAGGGTTGGGGCGGCCAGGAATCCGGTGCCGACCGGTTTGCCGGATGGGGTCAGGACTGCGAATACGGAGGCGGTGAAATCCACGAAAATCCCTTTTTACTTGAGGCCGATGTTAATCAGGATGGCAAAGATAGCGTACAGGGTGCTGAGCACGAAAACGGCCAGCCCGGCCCAGATGAAGCGCGTACGACGCGCCAGGTTTTGCTCGAGTGCTTGCTGAATTTCGGCAATCACATCCAGTGAGAAGCGATGGGCGGAGGGCAGGTAGCCCAGGGTAAACAGGATTGCGGCAGCCAGGTAGCCGACGGCGGGCAGGGCGATTGTCCAACCGCCTACGGTGCCGAGTGCAGGGTCCTTGGGGAGCAGGAAGGTCAAGATACCCAGGTAGACCGGAATGGCCGCGGTGCTGGTGGCAATCATCGACTTGCAGAACTCGCGCGCGGTGGCGACCGAATCGAGCAGCAGGCTTTTACCGGCTTCGTACAGGGCGCGCTCGTGGGGCGTCAGGATGGCGGGCTGGTCGTCGGCCTCGGCGGCCAGTTCAGCCGAAACCGAGCCAGCTGTGCCTTTTTCGGGTTCTTCAAGCGGTACGCCTACCTTAAAATCGTTGCCGGTTTTGGGGCAGGTGAAGGTGACGCTGATGCGCGGGCGCGAATCCGGGTCGGGCGCGCCGAACAGGACGGTGGAGCGGGTAATCTTCAGTTTGTAGGTGTGGCTTTTGCCGCACAGCGGGCATTTGGCGACCTGGTGTACCTGACTGGTTGTTTCCATCTTGGGCCTTCCTTGGATGCGTGGTTATGCCTTGGGCGCGTGGGCCTTGACCCATTGACGCAGCAGCGGGACGGTGAAATCGCAGACGCCCTCAGCGCGCGAAATGACATCGTGGCGGATGAGCGTTTCGAGCGCGGCGTGGGCGGTGACGGAATCCAGCCCCGAAGCGTGGAACAGGTCCACGTCCCCCAACGGTGCGGAGGCGGATGCCAGGGCGCGCAGCAGGGACGTTTGGCCGGGCGGGCCGCCCTTTTCGGCCTGCGTCCAGACCCCGCTGAAATAGTAACTGCCCTGTTCGTAGAATTCGGGCGAGGCGATAATCTCATCGACCTCGGCGGGGGTGAACTGCGGCGAGCGCGGACGCTGGCGCTCGAAGACTTCCTGGTTGTAGCGCCGCACCAGGGTATGCCCGACCAGCTGGGTCAGGTAGGGCTGGCCGCGCACATGCGCGTAGATGCGCCGGACGGTATCGTGAGTGAAATCGAGCGGGAAATCGGGGTGGGGATTGGCGAGCAGTTCGGCTGTGGCGCCCAGACTGAGAAAACTGACCTTGACCGGGGTGACGCTGGCGAAAAGCGGGTTCCAGTAGTCGGCGGTCATCTCTTCGAGGGTGTGCAGGCCGGCCAGCACCAGGATCAGCCAGGGTTCGCTGTGGATGACCCCGCGCAGGAAGTCGAGCAGTTCGGCGTCCAGGCGTTGGCTGGCAATCTGGGCTTCGATTGATTCAAACTCGTCAATCGCCAGGATGACCCGCCGGCCCTCCAGCCGGGATTTGAGTTGGCGCAGGAAGGTGTTGAAGGACAGGTAGCCATCGGCGCGGAAGGTGTCCAGGTCCGGTTCGGCTAGGTGGATGCCGGCGGACGCGGCGTCATGGATAGCGAGGGCCAAGTAACCGAGAAATTGGCCGGTATTTTCGAGGCGCGGAGCGCGCTGCATGGTGAAATAGGCCACCAGTGTGCGCGCGCCAAAGCGATGCGCCCCCAGGTTTTGCAGGATTGAGGATTTGCCCATGCGGCGATGCCCGAACAGGACGACCGAGGCCACCTGGCGATTTTCCGCGCTACCCCACAGTTCTTCGAGACGCTGGAAGATTTCCTCGCGCCCGACGAAGGCCCCCCCGCTGACCGGGTTGCCGACCACGAAGGGATTCTCGACCGGGCGGGTGATGGCGATTTCGCCAGCCTGTCCGGCGGCCAGGGCGAGCACATCGCGCCATTGAAGGGCAATGTCCTTGACCAGCGGGTGTTCGGGATATGGGCAGGTTTCTTCGACATCCGCAATCAGTTCGGTCAGGGCGCTGACGGCGCGCCCCAGGGCGGCAGAGCGGTTGAGCTTGGAGAGGCTTTCACCGGCGACTGCCGCTTCGAGCGCAATGGCGCGCAAGCGGCGCAGGGTTTGCACGGCCTGTGGGCGCAGAGGTTCTTCATCAGTAGTTTCGAGCCAGGCGTTTTCACCCGCCCAGGCGGCGACGCCTTCCAGGTCTTTTTGTTCCAGGCCGCTGAACAAGGCCCTGGCAGAGTGATACACGGTTTTGCCGTGTGGTAATTCCTGGATACGTTCGAAGGCGGTTACTGCGAAGGAATCTTTTTCGCGTAACGACCAGTACCCAGCACAGGCAGCCTGAGCAGGTGTGGCCAACGACAGAGATATATCGAAGCGTTTTTGGACGGCTTTTTTCGCTGAGCCGGGCAGGAAAACTATTCCATCAATGCTCTCATGCCACATGACTGTACGCAAAGAAGCAGAGCAAAAACGTAGGAGATCCCAATCATAGGGCTTGTCTGCCAGGGTATTCACGCTGGCAAGGAGTTGAGCGGGCGGCTGTTCGGCCAACCAGCGGTTGGCTGCGCGCACAACCGGAATGAATTGCATGGAATACGACAGCACCTGATTCAGGTTGTTGGTACCCGTAACCGGGTACTGGCGCAGCCAAGCCAACAGCCTCTCATCCAGCCCTGGCAAGGGCAGCCAGGTGGTGCGGCTCAGGCCTGGCATGTTTTTGCCGGGGCAGAGCCGCGTCAGCCAGTGAGGCAGGGTAGCAATAAGATAATCTGGAAAGAAACGTATGTTTGCGAGACTAAACGCCACGCCGAACGCCACGCCGAACGCCACACCTCCCGCCACGCCTACCACCACGCCTACCACCATGCTTCCCGCCATGCCGAACTCCATGCCCCCCACGCCGACCGGCACGCCGAACGCCACGCCGACCGCCACGCCGAACGGCACACCTCCCGCCACGCGCGCCACGACTACCGCCACGCCTCCCGTCACGCCTCTCGCTACGCTTCCCGCCACGCCGAACGCCATGCCGAACGCCACGCCGAACGCCACACCTACCGCCACGCTTCCCGCCACGCTTCCCACCACGCCGAACGCCACGCTTCCCACCACGCCGAACGCTACGCCGAGCGCCACGCCTCCCGCCACGCCTCTCGCCACGCCTCTCTCCACGCCGAACACTACGCCGACCAGCACGCCGACCGGCACGCCGAACCAGACTATTTCCACGCCGGCCAGTTGGAATAAATAAGCCATTCCAACAGTGACTGTAATAATGAGCAGATTGGCCTGAATGAATAAGTTCCTTTGGATGATGTCATTTTGCAAGGTGTTCAGGAAACGCCGCCAGTCAACTGTTTCCGAATCATCATCTTCATCTTTCCCAAACGTCTCCACATACCAACTCAGGGCCTGTGGGAAGAAAAAGACCCAGTAGAGCAGGCGCAAATAGTCGAGCGGGTTCCACAGTGAGAGCGGGCTTTTGAGTTTGGGGGCCAGGTCGAGGCGCGGGACGGTCATGTGTGGGGTTCCTTGGTTAGCCGTAGTGCTGGGCAAAGGTTTTTTGCAAGGCCTGTTGCAGGCGGGCCGGATGACCGCCGCTTTCGTGATGCGCGGCGGTAATGGCGGTTTCGGGCAGGCTCAAGCCCAGCGAGGCCAGGCGGGCGGCAATCAGGGCGAAGGTTTCGGGCAGGCTAAAGGGCGGGATTTGCACCTGGGCGCACAGCCCGGCCAGGGGCGAGGTCATTTCGGGGCTGTCGGGGAAGAGCCGGGCGAGCGGCGAGCGGCTGGCAATCACCAGGGTCAGCGGGGCGGATGGGCCGTCGGCGAGGCCGCGCAATTCGGCACGCAGGTCGTGTGTGAAGCCATTCCAGGTCATCTTCTCGATTTCGTCCAGGCAGACCACCACCTGGCGTCCGCGCAGGGCGCGTCCGAGCGCGAATCCGCTCATAACGGGTAGTCCCAGTTCGGCGCACAGGCAGTCGTAGAAATCATTGTCGTTGCGCAGCAGTTGCAGGTCGATCAAGACAAAGTCAGATTTTGGACGTTCAAGGGCCGCAGGCCCGGCCTGGACGATATGCCAGAGCAGGGATGATTTGCCGGTCTGCGATTCGCCCAGAATGGACAGGCTTTGTCCCTTGCGCAGTTCGTTGAAGATTTCATCGGTCAGTGGCTGGCGCACCAGGTAATGGGTTGGGTCTTCGATCCGTCCGCGCTGGCCGAAGGGGTTTTCGATTTTGTGATTGGGCTTGAGTTCTGGCAGCAAGTCGAAGAGCGCTTCCGCCGGGGTGGCAAAGGTGGTGTGCTGGTTGCGGCCCAGTTCGGTGTGGCCTTTGGTAATCATCCCGACCACCAACTGGCGGGCCTCGTCGAAAACCGGCGCGCCGCTGATGCCGCGTCCGGCCTGGGGGGATTGCAGTTGCAGCAGGTTGTCTTTGCCCAGGAAGCCGTCAATGTGGCCGTTGGCGTGAATCCCCAGGATGTCGGCGGCGGTTCCGTAGCCGAAGGAGCGGAATTTGCTCCCCGGCTGACTCTCGCGGGCGGCCCCCAGGCGCAGGGGGCGGATGCCGGGCGGGACGCGCTCCAGGCGCAGGCCGGCCACGTCGCCCTTGTCCACGTCGCGCCAGCAGGCCGGGTCAACGAAGACCGTGATTTCCTCGTCCGTGTCCGTGAACTGGACTTCGATGGTCTCGCCGTCGATGCCGCCGGCCAGCGTGACGACATGCGCGCAGGTCACGGCAAGGTTGGGGGCAACAAGGAACCCCGTCCCGACTGTCTTGCCGGACGGGTTGAGAATGCGCAAGGTGCTGGCTTCGATTAAGCGCGCCATGATGATTTCTCCCACGTTTTGATATAGGTATAGTTTAGCAAAAAACGGGGTAAAATCATAGTGACATTACGCATAATTTTGTGTCATTTAATGATGTTTGTGCACGGTTTGTGTTGATGGAGCGGTGGTTCAGTACAGATTTTGCGCGGGGGAGGCAGGTAATTGCTCCCAACCAAGATGGCGTTTGAATATCGTGTGTTTTTGCTGATTGTCGTTGCTGTCATTACGAAGGAGAATCAATGAGTGCAGTCCAGGTTGCTTTGCATGTTCCAGCCCATATCGCGCAAGGTATCTCTAGCGGAATTTATGAACGGGTCGGTGGGGTTGTACGTGAAGTAGGGTCGAAACAGGTTGTCGCCTGGTTGCGCGAGGCATACGAGACGGGACAGCCGGTTTTATCCAATCTTGTATCAGCTTCCCCGGTAGGGGTTGTATCCAGTGTCCTGAACCTGGCAGTTTCAACAACTGGATTTATTGTCGTTCTCAAGCGGTTAGGCCATCAGTCACAAGTTAAGCATTTTGTGAAATAATCAAGGCTTGATTTTGGAGAACTTATCGAGTAACTTTATTGGATGAGCCAAGAAACCAATATCCG
>DAOUML010000282.1:0-3290 GCA_034411635.1 Anaerolineales bacterium | reverse complement strand
GGAAGTGGAACATTTTCCAGATGGCGAGCGGGCTGAATTGCGCGAAATCTACCTTCAGCGTGGTTACACCGAAGAGGAAGCCAATCAACTGGTTGAGATCCAAAGCCGAGACCCAGAACGATGGGTGAATGCGATGATGGTAGATGAACTTGGCATATTGAAAGATGAGAGCAGCCCGAAAGAATCGCGCAGGGCCAGACGGTCGGCAAACGAAATACTGCGCCCAAGCAAGCGAAAAATGAGCACCGAAGCGACCATATACCCGACCCCGCCAATCTGGATTAAGGACAGCAAGACCAGTTGCCCAAACAGGGAAAGGTCACTGGCGGGGGTGATAATGGTCAGGCCGGTTACGGTCAGGGCAGAGACGGCTGTAAACAGAGCCTCGTTCAGATGCAGCGGACGCTCGGCCCCTGCAAACGGTAAGAGCAGGAGCAAGGTCGAAATAAAAACCATCAGCGCCAGCCCGGAAGCCAGCCTGATGGGTGTCGGAACGCGACGCGAAACAACGCCGTAGCGTTTTAGCCACTGAAACATTTTAGGGTCACAACTCGGTCAGTTTGCAAATTCTATCGGTGCGGCCAATCAGGACGAGGATGTCGTTCTCTGAGACAATCTGGTCAGCCTCGGGCGAGACCGTGACCGAGGCTTCATGCCGCAGGGCCACTACATTTGCGCCATAGCGGTTGCGCAAATCGAGTTCTGCCAGGGTCTTGCCTATCATCCATTCGGGGGCGCGCAGTTCGAGAACGCTATGACTATCCCCAAAAGAGATTTGTTCGAGCAGGTTGGGCAGGGCCAGTTCCATCCCGACCCGCCTGCCGGCGTCGGATTCCGGGCGGACAACCTGGTCAGCCCCAACGCGCAGGAGAATATCCTTTTGCCGTTGCGAGCGCGCCTTGCAAATCACGTGCCGGACGCCCAGGGACTTGAGCGCGACGGTGGTAATCAGGTCGCTCTCGAAATCAGAGCCGATGGCCACCACGACGGCGTCAAAGGAAGCGATGTCCAGCGCCTTGAGCGAGTCTTCGTTGGTCGAATCGACGACGACCGCCTGGGTGCAATATTCGCTGACGTACTGCACTTTTTGGGGGTCTTTGTCGAGGCCGAGCACGTTGTAGCCTCTTTCGCTCAAAGTACGCACCACGGAACGGCCAAAACGCCCCAAGCCGATGACCGCGAAATCTTTTTGTTTTCTTCGTTCAGTTTTTGATAATCCAAGCATAAGGGGGAATTATGACACAAATCAGCGTGATTTGCCTGATAAGATGCGCTATTTCACATGGTTGGTTAATCTTGTGAGACCGATGTATTCTCAATGGTCGTGCCGGTGGTGCAAATCGGGGAAATGGTCGTGGGCATGGGCCAGGTCTTCGTGGGAGTGAATATGAACATGCAATGCGTCTTTGTTTAGCCCAAAGTGTTCGTGGAAATGATGACTGTCGGAATGGTTGTGCAGGTGGATGTGTTCCGTCTCTTCGTGAACATGGTCATGACTATGCCCGGTGACATTCGAGAAAAATATGCCCACTGCCAGCAAGCCAAAAGACAAGATGGTTGTCCAGGTAATCGGTTCGGCCAGCAACAAAGCAGCGCCCAGGATGCCCCACAAGGGCGAGGTGCTGAATAAGATTTGTCCGCGTGTGGCCCCGATGATGTGTGTGGTTGAGATATACAGCACAATGCTCAAACCGTAGGCAACCATACCCAGCAAGATCGCCAGCAGACTCTGGCCCTGCCATAAATCTGCGGTATTGAAGAACAGGATACCGATGGTAATGTTGGCAATACCCCCCACCAGCCCTTTGATAAAGGTTGTCGCTTTGGACGAGATACCATCCACAATCGCGGTCAGGTGATTATCCACGCCCCACGAGGCACAAGCCAGCATAATCAGGATGCCGGATTGCAGCCCGGACATATTCTCGTTAAGCGAGATAACCACCCCGGAAGCCAGCGTGAAAACAATGCCAACAAGGGCATATTTGGATAGATGTTCTTTGAAAAAAAGCACCCCCAGGATGGCAGTGGCAATCAATTCAAAATTCAACCAGATCGAAACCGATGATGATTGGGCGTTTTTTAACCCGGCCAGCAAAAACAGCGGCCCCAACATGCCGCCAAACAAGACAATCCCGGCCAGTTTCAGGGCATTGCTTTTGATCAGCGCCGGGGCAAAATCGGCTTTGTAATTCTTGATCATGTCTGGCAAGAAGACCAGCGCCGCGCCCAAATACAACAACCCGGCCATCGAATAACTGCTTAACGAGACCATCAACAGCTTGCTGATCGGCGTGGCGATTCCAAATAGCAGACCGGACAAGACCCCTAAAAAAATTGCTTTCTTTTGCATAATCATCCTTCTCTAATTTTGTTGGCGCGCCAAAGTGATAGGGCGCAGTCTTGTTTATGGGGCTTCGCACCGCCAGCCCCGCGCTGTAGCGCAGGGCTGGCGGGTCAAATATAGTATTATGGCGCAGGATTTGCGCTATCAGCGCAAATCCTAGCAACCTTTGGTTGCGGCCCGCGAAGCGGCTGCGCTATGATTCACTCCAAGATTTTCAGACAGGTTACTACTACAACCCAACCGCCCCATCCTTCACGCGCCGGTAGTTTTCATCCAGTTGGGCTTCGAGGGCCAGCAGGGCGGCGATGCGGCGGGCCATGCCGGTCACTTCGCGGGCTTCCTCGACGCTGATGTCGCGCCCCAGGATTTTCTTCTCGCGGTACGAGAGCCATTTTTTGATGACCTGGTAGCCGCCGATGGTGTATTCCCAAACCTGAACCGGGATGTTTTCCCAGTAGACGTTTTCGTTCAGGTAAACGTTGTAGGCCAGACCTTTCGGGTCTTCGGAGACCCGAAAGGTCTCTATGGTTCCCTTGCCGGGCATGACGACGTTGGCTTTGCCGAACGAGCCCCAGCCGGCTTCGATAGCCAGGTCTCCAGCCTGCGGGTTGATTTGGGCATTGTCGCTGCGGCGAAGGACGGCTGTCATTGCGAGGGGCGACAGCCCCGAAGCAATCTCCTGTTTAACGGCAGATTGCCGCGCCGTCAAAAAAGCATTGACGGCTCGCAATGACACATCGAGCGGGGTTTCCGTATCCAACAGCCCGGCGATGATTTTGCCCAGCGCGGCGGATTCAACCAGGGCCGCGCGGCTGGCGGGCAGGGGGATGCGCGGCCAGTCGTTTTGAATGCCGTCTTTGTTTTCATTTAAGTAGGCGGGGGCGTAGCCAATTGCCAGGGCGTGCAGCCAGATGATTTCGTAGGCGTGCAGCCCGTTTTCGAG
>DAOUML010000281.1:0-3714 GCA_034411635.1 Anaerolineales bacterium | reverse complement strand
ACGCCTGCCCTTTGGCGAAAATCCGGCTCAGGCCTACAATCTCAGCCTGTACCACATTCCGGCCATGTTCGCATCCCACGAAATCAGCCAGCCCAAAGCCGCCGACGAATACCGCATCGTCCTGATTGGCGATTCATCGGTCTGGGGAACGCTGCTGCGCCCTGAAGAAACCCTGGCCGGACAACTCAACCAGCGCAACCTGTCTTACTGCGGCAAGCGGGCCGTCTTCTACAATCTGGGATATCCGACCATTTCCCTGACCAAAGACCTGCTCCTGCTCGATTACGCTTCCCGTTACCAACCCGATTCTGTTATCTGGCTGACCACGCTGGAGGCTTTTCCCCTTCACAAACAGTTTGCCTCGCCCCTGGTCGCCAACAATGCTACCGCCATCGAAAGCCTGATTGCCCGCTACAACCTGTCCCTCGACCTTGCCGACCCGGCCCTGCAACGCCCAACCTTTTGGGCCCAAACCCTGTACGGACAGCGCCGCCCGCTGGCTGATTTATTCCGCTTGCAAATGTACGGCGTGCTATGGGCCGCCACCGGCATCGACCAGGTTTACCACACGAACTACGCGCCTCCCCAAACTGATTTTGAACTTGACGATGATGCTTTCTATGACTTTCAGCCCCCCCTGAACGAGACCCAACTCGCCTACGAGATTCTCGCCATCGGCATGGAGCGCGCCCCTGCACCGGTTTTACTCGTCAATGAGCCGATGCTGGTCAGCCAGGGCGAGAACAGCCATATCAGGTATAATTTTTTCTATCCACGCTGGGCTTATGATTCTTATCGTCAGCAATTGGCTCAAAAAGCCGCCCAATCTGGCTGGCATTACCTCGACGCCTGGGATATTCTCCCCGCGAATGAATTTACCAACAGCGCCATCCACCTTACTCCGGCGGGCACTTCCACCCTGGCCGATAAGATTGTGCCGGAACTGAAAGAAAACTGCGCGCCTTAGAAGAGATTTTTATGAATTTTAGAAGTTTTGTCTCTCTTTTGCTCTTGCTCTTGCTATCTGCCTGTTCGTCAACTGTGCCAGAAAACCCGCAAAACGACTCGAACGGGGCCTTCATTGGCACAATCGCGGAACAAACTGAGCCACCGCCACCCACTGCCGCGCAAGAATTGCCCCCCACCCACTCAACCCCCGAGTTGCCACCCGCGCCGCTTACCAGCCAGGAAACCCCCTTGCCCACCGCCCGCCCCACGCTTTCCCCCGATGCCTGGCAAACTCTGCCCGTCATCCCCACAGTCAGCCAGCGGGCGCGTGAAATTTATCAGCGCGGCCTCGAAATGGGCAACCAACCCGGCAGTTTTATCAAGATTGGCGATTGTGATGCCACCCCAACCTGGTTTTTAGGCGATTTTGACCAGGGCCCCCGTTTTTATTCGTTGGGGGGCTACCCTGAACTGCAACAAACCATCGACTATTTTCAAGGCTCATTTGGGCGTGATAGCGTTGCCGTGCGCCGGGGTTTTAACTCCGCGTCGGTGCTTTCTCCAATTTGGGCCAATTCAGAAGCGTGCAACAAAAACGAAACCCCGTTGTATTGCGAAATTCGCAACCAAAACCCATCGATTGCCCTGCTTCTCATCGGAACCAACGACACCCACCGCCCTGAGCAGTTTGAACCCAATCTGCGCAGAATCCTGGATCAGTTAATCGACCAGGGCATCCTGCCCATTTTATCGACCAAGGCCGATAACCGCGAAGGCGACCATCGTATTAACCAGATTATTGCCCGCCTCGCCCACGAGTACGACCTGCCGCTCTGGAATTTCTGGCTGGCAATTCAGCCCTTGCCTGCGCAAGGGTTGCAAGAAGACGGCGTTCATCTCACTTTTGCTGCCAACCATTTCGACGACCCAACCCGCATGAAATCCGCCTGGCCCTGGCGCAACCTGACTGCCTTGCAGGTTTTGGATGTTCTGCGCCAGGAACTCAACCCGCCCTGAACCCTACTTTATCTCATAAGGAGCAACCCATGTCCGAATCAATCATCCCTACCCTGGCAACCTACATCGCCGCCGAAATTCTCAAACAGCCCAACCGCCCCATCGCCGCTGACGAAAAACTCATCTCCAGCGGCCTGGTCGATTCTTTCAGCCTGGTCGATCTTGGCCTGTTCATCGAAGATACTTTCGGCGTTCGCATCGAAGACACCGAACTCAACGCCGATACCTTCGACACGTTGGAGCAACTGTCAGCGCTGATTCAGTCGCGGCAGTAATCCGTCCTGAGCGGAGCGAGCCGATAGGCGAGCGCAGTCGAAGGACATTCATCATTCTGCATTCTTCATTCTCCATTTCCTCATGCCCACTCTCCCCCACCTGATTCAAAAAAACTACCAAACCAACCCCGATAAAACCGCCATTGTCCTGCAACAGGCCGGGCAGGATGACGTTTTGCTCTCTTACAAAGACCTGGTGAATGGTTCGTATCGCTATTCTTGTGCCTACCAGCGCGCTGGCATTCTGCCTGGTGAAGTGGTCATTCTCATTCTTAATCACGGCACGGATCTTGTTTTCTCGTTTTGGGGCGCAATTTTGCATGGCGCCATCCCCTCGATCATGCCATTTTTGACCGAGAAACTCTCCCCGGAGCGTTATCGCGCCGACCTGAGCGCCCTGCTCTCTGTGACGCGGCCAGCCGCCATCGTCACCACGCCCGAATTTGAATCCGAAGTTCGGGCCGCGCTCTCGGCTGATGGGTCGGTGCGAACCGTCCTGCTGACGGGGCAGTTGGAAGCCGAATCGGCCCCAGATTGGGAACATCTCGCCATTGAGCAACGCGACCCGCAAGAAGTTGTCCTGCTTCAGCACTCGTCTGGCACGACGGGGTTGCAAAAGGGAGTCGCGCTCTCGCACCGGGCGGTGCTCAACCAGTTGGCGGCGTATCGTCAGGCGATTGACCTGCGCGAAGACGATGTTGTCGTCTCCTGGTTGCCGCTTTATCATGATATGGGCCTGATTGCCGGGTTCCTGATGCCGGTGCTGAATGAAAATACCCTGGTGCTGATGTCGCCTTTTGATTGGGTGCGCGCGCCTTACAAACTTTTCCAGGCCATCAGCAAGTATCGCGGCACGTTGGCCTGGCTGCCCAACTTCTCGTACAACTTTTGCGCCCAGAAAGTCCGTGAGCGCGATATGGCGGACGTGGATTTGTCGAGTCTGCGCATTTTGACCAATTGCTCCGAGCCGGTTAAATGGGAAAGCCACCAGGCTTTTTATGAGAAGTTCAGGGCCTATGGCCTGCGCGAGGAGACCTTGAATTGCAGTTACGCCATGGCCGAGAATGTTTTTGGCGTCACCCAAACCCCGCCCGGCACGCTACCAAAGGTGGATGAGATTGACCGCGAAGCGTATATCCATGAGCGGGTGGCGCGTGAGCCGGTGGCGGGCAAAACCGTCCTGAAGATGATGTCGTCGGGTCGGGTCATCCCTGGTACCCGCGTCCGTATCCTGAATCCCGAAGGACAGGATTTGCCCGACCGCGTGATTGGCGAAATTGCCCTGCAAAGCGACTGCATGCTGACCGGCTACTACAACCGCCCGGATGCGACGGCAGCCGCTCTGCGCGATGGCTGGTATCTGACCGGCGACTACGGCTACAGCCTGGACGGCGAGATTTTTGTCTCGGGGCGCAAGAAGGATATGATTATCGTCGGCGGCAAGAACGTTTACCCGCAGGATTTGGAGAGCCTG
>DAOUML010000280.1:0-5946 GCA_034411635.1 Anaerolineales bacterium | reverse complement strand
GGGATGATGCCATAGTGCCAGAGCGTTGAACTCCAGAATTGCAGGTCGCTTTCCAGGAATTGGGAGGACAGGCTGGAGAACGAGAACTGGTTGGTCATGTAGCGGTAGATGGTTCCGCCTACGCCGATGGCAACAGCAAGATACGGAAAAACGACAAAAAGCAATTCATCAAGCATGGCTCAACTCCTTTTCAACAGCCTGGGCAAGCGCCACATGCAGGGCCGAGAGCAGGCTGGCATACGGATTTTCAGTTTGCTGGTTGAAAACCTGGAGCATTTTCACCAGGGCTGGAAGGATACCCTCGACAATCAGCGCGCTGCCAAAGTCTTCCTCGCGCCGGGCCGCTTCCAGTCCCAAATAGCGCAGGGCAACAGGCAGGTGATCGGGTAGTTCCTGCTGGGGGCAAAAGTCGTGGGCGTGGTAGGTTTCATTCAGCTGCGCCATGAACGCGCCGCGTTTGTAGCTTTCGCCAAACAGGTGATAGCCGACGTACGGATAACAGAGCGGTTGCATGTCGAAGGTGACGGTGTAAAGTTCTTGCAGGCGTTCGAGTGAGAGATTTGCGATACCACGCTGGAACACTTCCAGGGGCTGGGCGGCTTCGGGAATCGCTTGCAGTTCGGACAGGCAGGCTTCGGCTTGCTGGTGAACCTGCGGGGTGGGGTAATCCAGAAGGTCGGCAAAAACGCGCAAAAGAGAGTCGGTCAATGGGATGCTCATGGCTACAGCCCTCGGCGCGGCCCCTGGCGCTGTCCAAAACCGGTTTCGGCTTTGCGCTGTTGGGGGTCGTGAACTTCTTCGATGTCGCCTTCGCGCGGGGTGGGCGGGATGGCAAATCGCTCCTGGTAGGAGGCCAGCGAAGTCAGGTGGTAGATGGCTTCGGCTTCTTCGGCGCTCATTTCGGCTTTGGCGAGCGCGGATTGGGCCTCCGCTTCTGAAACATCACCGACGGTTTGGGCGCGTTTGTACAGGCGCACGGCAATCATCTTTTTGTAGGCTTTCTCCACCAGCGAATCGTTGCCCGCCGCCAACATGCGCGACATGTAGCGCACCGGCACGCGCGATTTTTCGAGGGTGTTGAATAGCTCACTTTCAACCAACTGCGCGCCATTTTCCTGCGAATACGAGATAACCGGCGAAAGCGGCGGGACGTAGAACAACATCGGCAGGGTGCGATATTCGGGGTGCAGGGGCAGGGCAAGCCGCCATTCCTTAACGTAGCGGTAAACCGGTGATTGCTGCGCGGAGGTGATGACGCCATCGGGGATGCCATCCTGTTTGGCGGCGGCAATCACTTCCGGGTCGTGCGGGTCGAGGATAATGTCCAGTTGGCGATCCACCAGTTCTTCATCCGGCACATTGATGGCGGCTTCGATTTTATCGGCGTCGTAGAGTAACGCGCCCAGGTAGCGGATACGTCCAACGCAGGAGTGGAAGCAGGCTGGGGCCTGTCCAGTTTCCAGGCGCGGGTAGCACAGGATGCACTTTTCCGATTTGCCGGTAGACCAGTTGTAGAAGGTCTTTTTGTAGGGGCAGGAGGAAACGCACATGCGCCAGCCGCGGCATTTTTCCTGATTAATCAGCACGATGCCGTCCTCGGCGCGTTTGTAGATGGCTCCCGAGGGGCAAGCCGCCACACAACCCGCGTTGAGACAGTGATTGCAGATGCGTGGCATGTAGAAGTAGAAAATCTGCTCCACCGCGAAAAGCCTCCGCTTTTCGTCGTCGCTCAGGTTGTCAAGCATGGGGTCGTTTTTGGCGTAGATGTTCGAACCGCCCAGGTCGTCGTCCCAGTTCGGGCCGGATTCAATCTCCATCGGACGGCCATCCACGCGCGAGATGGGGCGGGCCACCGGCTGGTCATCGCCGAGCGGGGAGTTGAACAGGTCGCCGTAGTTGTACGTCCAGGGTTCGTAGTAGTCGTCCATCGTGGGCAGGGCCGGGTTGGAGAACAGGTTGCCAAAGGTCTGGGCGCGGTTTTGCAGTTTGAGTTCAATTTTGCCGTCTTTGCGTTCCCATCCGCCTTTGTATTTTTCCTGGTCTTCCCATTGGGTTGGGAAGCCGACGCCAGGCTTGGTCTCGACGTTGTTCCACCACATATATTCCGCGCCCTGGCGGTCAGTCCAAATGTTTTTGCAAGCGACACTGCAAGTGTGGCAGCCGATGCACTTGTCGAGATGAAATACCATTGAAATTTGTGAGCGAATTTTCATAATGAGTTCCTTTTTCAGGCCCTGACAGGTTTCTAAAACCTGTCAGGGCTGATACCAGTTTAGAACTTTGGCTCGCCAGGCAGTTTGCGGACGAGAATAAACGTATCGCGGTTGACGCCGGTCGGCCCCCAGTAGTTGAAGCTGTAGGTGAACTGACCGTAGCCGCCGACCATCAGCGAAGGCTTCAGGTGGATGCGCGTGGGGCTGTTGTGCCCACCCGCGCGTTTGTTGCCGCGCATGGGCGATTTCGGCACGTTGATAGTGCGCTCCGGGGCGTGATAAACGATACACAACCCATTCGGGATGCGCGCGCTGACAATGGCACGGGTGACGACCACGCCGTGATCGTTATAGGCTTCCACCCAGTCGTTATCCACAATGCCAATCTGCCTGGCGTCTTCTTCGCTGATCCAGAGCGGCTCGATACCGCGCGAGAGCGTCAA
The DNA here is from genome assembly GCA_034411635.1 of Anaerolineales bacterium. Taxonomy (GTDB): domain Bacteria; phylum Chloroflexota; class Anaerolineae; order Anaerolineales; family Villigracilaceae; genus UBA8950. The sequence continues at coordinate 3,290 of DAOUML010000280.1, read as the reverse complement.
CATGCGGTCGTTGTCGAAGTAATTCGAGTGGATGTGCCACTTGGCGTGCGGGGTCAGGTAGTTCAGGCGGATGGTTTTTCCTTCGCCCTTGCTTTGATCGAGGTCACCAAAGGCCAGCGGATGAGGACGCGGTTTGTAGGTGGCGAGGTTCTCACCGTGCGCCAGATAGCCTTCATGGTCAAGGTAGAAATGCTGGCGTCCGGTCAATGTGCGCCAGGGGACGAGCCGCTCCACGTTCAAGGTATAGGCCGAATAGGGGCGGCCATTGCTGGTGATACCGGTCCAGATTGGGCTGTTGAGCAAGCGGCGCGGCTGTTGGGTCAGGTCGTTGAAAGTGACACGCGAGGCGCGAGTCGGCTCAGCCAGGTCGGTCAGTTTCAGGCCCATGCGTTCTTCTTCGGCCTGGAAGGCGCGGAAGGCCACTTCGCCGTTGGTTTCAGGAGCCAGGTGCAGGATGACGTTGGCGGCGTCGCGGGCGATTTCCAGCGACGGGTAGCGCTCCCCATTCCAGGTGACGGTCGGACGGCTGTTGAGCAGTTCCTGATACAGGTCGTCCACTTTCCAGTGAATGCCATGCACCGACTGGCCGTTCTTGCGCACTTCCGGCCCGAACGAGACGAAGCGTTTGCCCATGTTGGCGTAATCGCGCTCGACCACCACAAAATTGGGCATGGTCACACCGGGGATGGGTTCGCACTCGCCACGCGCCCAATCGCGGATATGCGGCTGGGCCATCTCGGCGGGGGTGTCGTGCTGGAGCGGCATGGCCACCAGGTCGCGCACCGGCTCAGGTAGGTGTTTCTTCGCCAGGTCGCCGACTTTTTCCGACAGGATTTTGAAAATGTCCCAGTCGCTCTTCGATTCCCAGGAGGGCGGCACGGCGGCAGCCAGTGGATGGATGAAGGAGTGCATATCGGTGGTATTCAGGTCGTCTTTTTCGTACCAACTGGCGGTCGGAAGAACGATATCCGAATACAACGCGGTGGTATCCATGCGGAAGTTGACGTTCACAATCAGGTCGAGCTTGCCTTCAGGAGCCTGTTCGCGCCAGTTCACTTCCTTGAAATTGCTCGGGTCGGCTTCTTCGGCAATAATCTGGTGGTGTGTGCCGAGATAGTGCTTGAAAAAGTATTCCTGGCCTTTGGCGCTGGCGTTGAGCGCGCTGCCACGCCAGATGAACCACAGGCGTGGCCAATTTTCCGGCGCGTCCGGGTCTTGTACTGCGAATTTCAGGTCGCCCGATTTCAGGTTATCTACAATCCACTGTTTGATCTCAGCGTCGGTCTTGGCTCCATCTTTTTCAGCCAGGCTGACAATTTCCAGCGAACTGCGGTCAAACTGCGGGTACGAGGGCAGCCAGCCCATGCGCACCGCGCGGACTTGCGAGTCAATTGTGTGTTCCTGGGTCATTTCCTGGCCGGGACGCTCTACTGGCTGTTGCTCAGTATAGGTGCGCTCGTAGCGCCACTGGTCGGTGTTGACGTAGTGAAAGGAAGGGGTGTTCATCTGGCGCGGGGGCTTTAGCCAGTCGGTGGCGAAGGCGATGGATGCCCAGGGTGCCGCCGGAGCCAGTTTCTCCTGCCCGACATAGTGATTCAGCCCACCGCCGTTGCGACCCACGCAGCCGGTCAGCAGCAGCGCACCGATGCAGGCGCGGTAAATCAGGTTGTTGTGATACCAATGGTTGACGCCCGCGCCGATGATGATGGTGCATTTGCCTTCGGTCTTGGCGGCGGTCACAGACCACTCGCGGGCAAACTGGATGACCGATTTGCGGTCAATGCCGGTGTAGCGCTCCTGCCAGGCGGGCGTGTAGGGCAGGTCGGGGTTGTCATAATCGGCGGGATAATCGCCTTCCAGCCCGCGCCCGACGCCGTATTGCGCCATTTGCAGGTCATAGACGGTAGCGACCGGGATTTTCTCCCCCGAGACTGTTTCCAGATACCGCACCGGCACGCTGCGCTGGAGAGATTTACCGGCGGAGAAATCCGCCAAGGAAACGGTCAACTGCCCATCGGCAGAGCCGAGAAAGGTCAATTGGAATTGGATTTCACTGCCATCCAGGCCGTCCTTTGGCTCCAGATTCCACTGGCCCTTTTGCTTTTGCCAGCGGAAGCCCAGACTGCCCTGCGGCATACGCGGCTCGTTGCTCAGTTCGTCCCAGACCAGGAATTTCCATTCGCCGTTTTCGACATCCTTCGTGCGGGCAACCTGGTTGGCGCGCACCATGCGTCCGGGCACGTATTTGCCATCCACTTCCTCCAACGTAATCAGGAAGGAAGCGTCGGTGTAGCGGCGCGAGTAATCCAAGAAGTAGGGGGTCGGGTTTTGGTGGTGGAACTCGTTCAGGATGACATGATTGACCGCCATCCAGAACGCGCCATCCTGCCCGGCGTTGACCGGCACCCACCAGTCGGCGTATTTGGCGACCATGCTGTAATCGGGCGCAAAAACCACCAGCTTGGTGCCGTTGTGACGCGCTTCGGCGGCGAAATGCACATCCGGGGTGCGGGTCATGCTCATGTTCGAACCGACCGACGCGATAAATTTGGAATTGAACCAGTCAGCGCTTTCGGCTACATCAGTCTGCTCGCCCCAGGTTTCGGGGCTGGCCGGGGGCAGGTCGCTGTACCAGTCGTAGAAACTCATGCTGACGCCGCCCATCAGTTGCAGGAAGCGGCTTCCGCCCGCATAACTGAGCATGGACATGGCCGGGATAGGCGAAAAACCAATCACCCGGTCTGGCCCGTATTTTTTAACGGTGTACAGCGTGGAGGCGGCGGTGATCTCCAGCACTTCCTCCCAAGAGGCGCGGCGGAACCCGCCCTTACCGCGCGCCACCTGGAAGGATTTACGCGCCGCCGGGTCTTCCATAATGCTTGTCCAGGCTTCAAGTGGGTCGCTGTGCTTGGCTTTGGCTTTGCGCCACAAGTCCATCAGCACGCCGCGCATGTATGGATACTTCACTCGCACCGGGCTGTACTGATACCAGGAGAACGAAATCCCGCGCTGGCAGCCGCGCGGCTCGTAGGGCGGCAAGCCGGATTCGAGGGCCGGATAATCGAGCGCTTGCAACTCCCAGGTGACGATGCCGTCTTTGACGTAAATCATCCACGAGCAACTGCCGGTGCAGTTGACGCCGTGTGTGCTTCTGACCACCCGGTCATGCTGCCAGCGGTTGCGATAAAACTCTTCCCACTGACGGGCTTGCGGGTTTGCGATTTCTTCAATCCAACTCATGGCAACTCCTTCTGCGCTTTTTCAACCAAGGTCCGGCGCACAGAGCGCAG
>DAOUML010000279.1:0-16295 GCA_034411635.1 Anaerolineales bacterium | reverse complement strand
GCTTGGGGAACCAGCGTATCGGTTTGCGGTGAAAGTTCTCTCGAAAACTCAAAGTGATAACCGCGCACTGAGAGCAGGGCGGCATCAGGCCTTTTGCCGTACAGGTTTTCGCACATCGAAACCAACGATTGTGCCGTCAGGTGATGAGTGAAGGGCGAGTGCTGAAATTTGCTCTCAACCGGAATCATGCGCACAGGCTGGGGAATATCGCCCATGTGAGCGTCTACAAAACAAACGCGGTCATAAGCGACGATTTCCTCGGCCATTTCGGGGGTCAGTTGCAGGTAAAAGGCAAAATCGAGACGGTCATTCAGCGTGAATTCGTCTTCGTAACTGGCGGGGGCGGGTAGGCCCAGTTTGAGGGCCAGCGCGCGTTGAATGTGCCAGGCCACGCCATCGTCTTCCCTGTCCGGGTTGCCGTATCCAAGAATGAGCGTGTCGTTCAATTTACCTGCCGTACCCCGTGCCCATGATGTAGTTTTCGAGTTCAGTAATGGTATTTTCGCGGCTGGCAATCACCTGCTTGACCACATCGCCAATCGAAATCAGGCCGATAATGCGGTTTTCTTCGACAACTGGCAGGTGGCGGACATGGTATTTGGTCATAAGCGCCATGCACTCTTCAGCAGATGTCTCAGGATTGATTGTGACCATCTCGGTGGTCATAATGTCTTTGATAGGGGTTGTTCGTGAGTCATGGCCTTTCAAAATGATTTTGCGGGCATAATCACGCTCGCTGAAGATGCCCACATAGCGGTCATCTTCTGTCACCAGAACGGCCCCAACCTGATGTTCGGCCATTACCTCCAGAGCGTGGTACACCGTGTCGGAGCATTGGACCGAATGAATGGCAATATCACCCTTTTCTGCTAGCATTTTGCGGACGGTAGGCATAGTGGCTTCCTTTCTTTGCGTTCAAAATGATGGGAAATCTAACTTTATTGTACGTTATTTTGGGCAGAAAAATCAACAAAAAAGCCCGGTTTCCTGATGTTGCGCAATGCTTTTGTGGAAAACGGGCTTTGGGGGTTCATTGCTTTGACTTAGTCGCGGCGCAGGGTTTTGATGATTTCCCCATCCGGGGCTACCAGATCAACGATGATGGGCATTTGCCCAACGGCATGGGTGGAGCAGGACAGGCAGGGGTCATAAGCGCGGATGGCCGCCTCGACCCGGTTTAACATGCCTTCATGCACATCCGGGCCTTTGACGTAGGTTTTGGCAACGCTATCGACGGCATTGCTCATGGCCCAATTGTTGTGGCCGGTGGAGACAATCAGGTTGACGCGGGTGAGCGCGCCGTTTTCATCTGCCGAGTAATCGTGGATGAGCGTTCCGCGCGGGGCTTCGATGACGCCGACGCCGTGGCCGGTGTAATTGCCGTGGGTGGTCAGAATGTCGGTGCTGAGGATGTCTTCGTCCTCGCACAGCACGCGCACGCGCTCGGTTGCAAACAGGGCTTCAACCAGGCGGGCGTAGTGATAGTACAGGGTGTTCTCGACCGGTTTGCCGCCATTGAGCGACTTGAAGACCTTGAGTTCCTCGTTTGCCAGCGGGGTGTCGATTTTGTCGGCGATGTTCAGCCGTCCCAGCGGGCCGACGCGGTAGACGCCATCGGGGTAGCCCATCTTTTTGTAGAACGGGAATTTCAGATACGACCAGGGTTCAACATGCTCGGAGATGTAATCGAGATAGTTGGCAATCGGGAAGCGTTCGAGTTCCGCGCCCTGTCTGTCAATCAGGCGGATATTGCCCTCGTACAGTTCCAGTCCGTTTTCGGGCGTAATCAGGCCGAAGTAGCCGGTGGGGAAGACGGCGAACTTGTTGATGTCTTCCATGTTCTTCTCGGCCCAATCCTTCATGATTTGCAAACCAGCCTGAATGGTCGCGATGGCGGCATCCACATCTTTCAGAATGTTATCGCGCTCTTCGACGGTCAGGGCTTTGTTGACGCCGCCCGGCACCGCGAAAACGGGGTGGATGCGGCGTCCGCCCAGGGTTTTGATAATCTGTTGCCCAAACTTGCGCAATTGCACGGCTTTAACGGTCAGTTCCGGGTTGGCGCCAATCAGCCCAACAACGTTGCGAATTTCTGGCGCGGCGTCAAAGCCGAGCAGCAGGTCGGGGCCGGCCAGTTCAAAGAAGTGCATGCCGTGGCTTTGAATCATCTGCCCCATGTGCATCAATTCGCGCAGCAGGTTGGCGGGGCGGGGCGGGGTGCGTCCGGTAATCAGGTCGCCGGCCTTGGCGGAGGCCAGATGATGGCTGACCGGGCAAATGCCGCAAATGCGCGGGGTAATCTGGGGCATTTCAAAGTACAGGCGGCCTTCGCAGAATTTTTCAAACCCACGAAATTCGTTGACGTGCATGAATGCGCGTTCAACCGAACCATCGTCCTTCATGCGGATGGTGACTTTGGCGTGGCCTTCAATACGGGTAACGGGTTCAATCGTAATTTTTTGAGTAGTCATAGTTTGCTCCTCGATATTCGCTATTCGATATTCGTTATCCGAGTCTCGAATGATCGAGTTATCGAATTGTCGAATATCGCAGGGGTTTAGTGCCAGTGCAGCATGTCGTCCTTGATTTCCGGTTTGCGCCCCTGGGCCAGTTCGGCCAGGACGTAGAAAATCACATCGGCATCGGGCGGACAGCCGGGAACGTTAATGTCAACCGGAACGACCTCGTGAATGGCGCGAGTCTTGGTCATGGTTGCCAGTTCAGGGTCGTTCGGGATTTGGCTGCCTTCTTCGTTGCTTTCCGCTTCGACATAGGCGCGCTTGAGGGCCGCCTCTACGCCGCAGAAGTTGCGCATGGCTGGCACGCCGCCAAATACGGCGCAATCACCGAGCGCAACCAGAATTTTCGAGCGCGCGCGGAACATTTTGGCAACTTCCTCGCTGGCTGAGTTGTTGATTCCGCCTTCGAGAATCCCTACGTCAACGCCTTCTTTGTCTGGATGTTTCAAGTCGGTGATGGGCGTAGAGCGCAGGTTCGCCAGGTCCACCACATCCAGAATGCGTTCGTCCATATCCAGCAGCGACATGTGACAACCAGCGCAGCCGCACATCCAGTCTGAAGCAATTTTTGGTTTCGCCATAAGTTTCTCCTTTACCATTAATTCAGAACCACGCTCGATTTGCGCTCGTGGAGCGATTTTTTCCAATCGGCCTTGATGGACAGGTTCATGCGCATCGCAATTTCGTTCAAAACACCGACGGCTTCGCGCACGCCCTGGGGCGATTCGACAACTTTTTCGGCCTTGTGAACGCGCCCATCCATATTGACGTAGTGGCCTTCCTGCTCCGACCAGATGGCAGCCGGTAATACGATGTCGGCTTTTTCGGTCAGTTCGGATTCGTAAGCGGCCTGTACCACCAGATAGGGGGCTTTCAGCAGTCGTTGAATCTGGTTTTTCGAGAGATAGTCGTCTCCGACCAGAGCGTAGACTGCTTTCTGACCATTGAGCGCGAATTGCGCCTCGAGGCCGATTTGGGCCGCGAACTGGGCGTTGGCTTTTCCTTTGACCGACAAAAAGCCCATGCGTTCTTTGTCGGCTGCCCCAACCAGAACGGCCAGCGAATGCAGGCTTTCAATCAGTTTCTCGTCACGCTGACTGGTTAGGCCTTTGCCGAACAAGATAACCGGATTGATTGCGTTTGCCAGCGTTCGGGCGGCCTGGGTCAGTTTTTCGAGCGGGATGCCGGCGCTTTCAACTGCGTTTGTGATAGCAGAATCGGGATTATCCATTTGCATTGCAACCCGGCCCAGGTTTTCCTTAAGGATGATGGCTTTCAGTCCCTCAATCAGCGCCATATCTGAACCGGCTTTGTTGACCAGAGATATATCGGCCATTTCTTGAAGTTCGTCGCCTTCCGGGTCAACGCTGATCAGTTTCATTCCTTTGGGCAACGCGCGTTTGATGAAGAAACCGGCCACCATGTGGCTGCGGGCGATGTTTGCGCCAATGCACAGCACGGTGTCGGCAGTCTTTAACATATCGAGGCGGCCTTCAAAGGTTCCAATTTTATCGGCCAACGAGGATACCGGGCCTGTGGTAGCGCCTTCTTCAACGCTGGTCACCATTTCGGCCTTGAAGCCACCGACGAACAATTCTCGGAAGGTTGTCAGGGTTTCGGCGGATAGGCGGGTAGAGGCGATGGCCGCCAGGCCGTTATGACTTTCGCCAACCAGTGGTCTGAGTTTTTCGGCGGCTGCGCCGAGAGCCTCGTCCCAGGAAACCGGTTCGAGTTTGCCGTTTTTCTTCATTAGTGGGGTGGTGATGCGCGCGCGCGATTCGGTCATCGGGTGATAGCGTCCATGTTCGCACAGCGAACCGTGGTTCACATCCCCTTCCCAATCGCCTTCGATGCGCACAATGCGGTTGTTGCGCACGATTAATTTGACGCCGCACCCCACCGAGCAACCCACGCAGACCGATTTGATTTCGGTCATATTTTCGTTCAGTCCCTGGTAACTGCTTGTGCGGTCAATTAACGCGCCGGTCGGGCAGACTTGAACGCAGGCGCCGCATTTGATGCAAGAACTCTCGCCCAGCGGCAGGTTGGTGTCGGCTACGATGATGCTGGCAGCGCCACGTTCGGCAACGCTCAAGGTAAAGTTGCCGGTCATCTCGGCGCAGGCGCGCACACAGCGGCGGCACAGGATGCAGCGGTTGTTGTCCAGCACAAAGTAGGGGTGGGTGGTATCGACGGGGTAATCGGTCCAACCGGGTTGAATCGGCCAGTGGGTCATTTCTTCGTGATAGGCCGCGTTTTGCAGTTCGCAATCGCCGCCGCTCACCTGGCAGAACGGGCAGAAGTGGTTGCGCTCGCTGAAGAGCATCGAAAGGATGAACTTGCGCGATTTCTTCAGGGTTTCGGTTTCGGTGTTGACGACCATATTCGGGCTAACCGGTAGGGTGCAGGAAGCGACCGGCATACGGAAGCCCTGAACATCGACAACGCACAGGCGGCAACCGCCATAGGGAACCAATTCCTTGTGGTCGCACAGGGTCGGAATGTGGATGCCGGCCATTTCCGCCGCCCGCAAGACGGTGGTGCCTTCCGGCACTTCAATTTGTTGTCCATTAATCGTGATTTGAACCATAAGTTCCTCTACATTTCTTCTACGGAATACGCGGCAGGTTTTCCATGTTTGGGCTTTGCGTTCCGTCAGCGTTTTTTGTTATGCTTCTTCCACTTCCGTTGCCATTTCGCAGATTCCGGTCGGGCAAACGCCCAGGCGGATGTGCGCTTCAACTTCGGCGCGGAAGTATTTCAACGTATCGTAAATCGGCACGCTGGCGGTTTGACCCAGGCCGCAGTTTGAGGCCAGTTCCATTTCTTTGGCGATGCCGGTCAGGGTGTCCAGGTCTTCGAGTTTGCCCTGTCCCTGGCTGATGGCGGTCAGGATGCGCAGGGCGCGTTCCGTGCCAACCCGGCAGGGGGTGCATTTTCCGCACGATTCGAACTTGAAGAACTTCATCAGCACTTTGGCTAAATCCAGCACGCAGTTATTTTCGTCGCAGATCAGCAGTGCGCCAGAGCCAAGCGAAACGCCCGCTTTGCGGAAGGACTCGAAATCCATTGGCGTATCTTGCAGGCTGGCCGGGATGATGGAGCCGCTCGAGCCGCCAGTTTGCGCCATTTTGAAGGTTGCGCCGGCTTTTATGCCCTGGCCGTAGATGTTGATGATTTCGCGCAGGGTGATGCCCATCGGCACTTCAATCAGCCCGCGGAAGTTGATGTTGCCCAACAGGGTATAGCATTTGGTGCCGGGGCTGGAGGGCGTGCCAAAGGAGCGATACCACTCCGCGCCATTCAGAATGATGGGCGGGATGTTCGCGAGCGTTTCAACGTTGTTGACCAGCGTCGGTTTGCCCCACAGGCCATGCGTCGTCGGGTAGGGAGGCCGCGCGCGCGGTTCGCCGCGTTTGCCCTCAATCGATTCAAGCAGGGCGGTTTCTTCGCCGCACACATACGCGCCCGCGCCGCTGTGAATGTGGATATCAAAATTGAAGCCAGATTCGAGAATGTTGTTGCCGAGCAGTCCGTATTCACGCGCCTGGGTAATCGCTTTTTGCAGGCGGTTTTGCGCAATCTGGTATTCGCCGCGCACGTAGATATAGCCTTCATCCGCGCCGACGCAGTAGGCGGCAATCACCATCGCTTCGATGATGCTGTGCGGATCGCCTTCCAAAACGACACGGTCTTTGAAGGTGCCGGGTTCGCTTTCATCGGCATTGCAAACGACATATTTTTTTTGCGAGTTGGTGCTTGCAACAAAGCGCATTTTCATGCCGGTTGGGAAGCCTGCGCCGCCGCGTCCTTGCAAGCCAGATTTTTCGAGCGTGGCGTGGATTTCGGCCCGTTCCATGCCCAGGGCTTTGGCTAACGCCTGGTAGCCATCTTCGATGATGTATTCATCGATGTTATCCGGGTCGATGCGCCCCACCCGGCGGGTTACGATGCGCTTTTCCATCGGGCTGGTGCCTTTGCGGGCTTTCAGCCAGCCAATTCGCCCGGAGAGTTCTTTAATCGGGGCCAGCAGTTCTTGGGCGATACGGCCCTTGTAGAGATGTTCTTCGACGATGCGGTCGACATCCTTGACCTCGACCGGGCCGTAGGCCGTCGCTTCAGGGTAGACGATCACCAGCGGAACAACATCGTGCCGACCGGTATCTGTAATCTGGGCGAGGGTCACTTCCTCGCTCAGGCCAAATTCTGCCAATTTTTGCTCGAAGCGCTGATACACCTCTTGCGCGCCGCGGCTCAGGCTTTCGGGGTCGTTTGAGACAAGAATCATTGAACGGGAGAATTTCATAATGCGCCTCTCACTCGTACCTGGCGAAAATATCCGCCAATTGTTCCGGGGTGATGTTGCCGTAGATGTCATCATCCACCAGCATCACCGGGCCGACGCTGCAAACGCCCAGGCAGCTTACGGTCTTGAGCGTAAAGCGACCTTCGGGGTCGGTCTCGCCAGATTTCAGATTGAGCGTTTCCTGAATTGCTTTCCACACTTCGCGTCCGCCTTGCACATGACAGGGCGCGCTTTCGCAGAACTGAACCACGTGCCGCCCGGTTTTTTCGGTGTTGAGCATGTGGTAGAACGAAGCCAGGCCGTAGAGTTGCCCTTCTGAGACCAGCACATTTTCATCGGGTTGGTGCAACAGGTTGCGAGCCAACCGAATGGCCTCTGCCGGAATGTAACCGTAATCGTGGTTAATTTCGAGCAAAATCGGGATGAAAGCGTCCGGTTGGTTGCCGTGCTTTTCAATGGCCGCTTCTACGATCTGGGCCAGGTCTTTCGCTTGTCCCGTTTCTGACGGGGCTTGTCCCACCTGGGGTGGGGTTTCCGCTACTTTGCTCATCCTGCCTCCTCAAAGGTTCATGTATTTTGGAGTTTTGACTTGTTTTTGGGCTTTGCGAATTGTTTTGCAGAGCCTGTGTTTGGAAATAAAGCGCGTGTGTTTGGCTACAGGTTAAGAGACTTCAATTGCGTCAAAATTACACACCTGAACGCAGATGCCACAGCGAATGCAGGTTTCTTGATCGATGACGTGCAGTTGACGCCGTTCGCCGCTAATGGCTTCTACCGGGCAGTTGCGCGCGCACACGGTGCAACAGGTGCAAGCCGGAGACGTAATATCGAAACGGATAAGCGGTCGGCAGACTTTGGACGGGCAGCGTTTGTCGTAAATGTGGGCTTCGTACTCGTGGCGGAAGTGCTTGAGCGTGCTGACGACCGGGTTGGGCGCGCCCTGTCCGAGGCCGCACAGGCTGCCCAGCGTGATTTCTTCGCACAGGGCTTCGAGTTTTTCGATGTCGCCGTGTTCGCCGAAACCATCGCAGATTTTTTGCAGCAGTTCAAGCAGGCGGCGGGTTCCCACGCGGCAGGGGGTGCATTTGCCGCACGATTCGGCCTGGGTGAAATCCATAAAGAAGCGGGCAATATCGACCATGCAGGAGGTCTCGTCCATGATGACCAGACCGCCGGAACCCATCATCGAACCAGCCTGGGTTAGGGCTTCGTAGTCAAGGGGCAGGTCGAGGTGTTGTTCGGTTAAACATCCGCCCATTGGGCCGCCGGTTTGCACGGCTTTGAAGTGACGTCCTTCGTGCATGCCGCCAGCCACTTCAAAGATGATTTCGCGCAGGGTAATGCCCATCGGCACTTCAATCAGACCGGGTTTTTTGACATTGCCGCCTACCGCGAAAGTTTTGGTTCCCTTCGAGCGCTCGGTGCCCAGACTGGCGTACCAGGGAGCGCCTTTGAGGATAATTTGCGGCACGTTGGCGTAGGTTTCAACGTTGTTGTTGTTGGTGGGTTTGCCCCATACGCCTTTGACCGCCGGGAAGGGCGGGCGTGGGGTGGGTTCGCCGCGCATGCCCATAATCGAAGCAATCAGGGCGGTTTCTTCGCCGCAGACGAATGCGCCCGCGCCAACGCGCACTTCCAGGTCGAACGAGAAGCCGCTACCGAGGATGTTTTCACCCAGGAAGCCAAACTCGCGCGCCTGTTCAATGGCGATATTAAGGGTTTCAATCGCAATCGGATATTCAGCGCGGCAATAGATGTAGCCATAAGATGCGCCGATGGCATACGCGCCGATAATCATGCCTTCCAGCACGGAATGCGGGTCGCCTTCCAGCACGCGGCGGTTCATGAACGCGCCGGGGTCTCCTTCGTCGGCGTTGCAGACCATGTATTTGGGGAAGTCTTCCACTTTTCGAGCGATATCCCATTTGCGCGCGGCAGGGAAGCCCGCGCCGCCGCGTCCGCGCAGGCCAGAATTTTTGACTTCTTCGATGACCTGTTCGGGTGTCATCTCGAACAGGGCCTTCCCCAGAGCCTGATAGCCATCAACGGCCAGGTAGTCTTCGATGTTGGTCGGGTCGATATAGCCGCAGTTTTTCAGCACGATGCGCACTTCTTTGGGGCGCATCGGGCCGAGTTCTTCATCTACCACTACTTTTGGAATTTCGTGGAATTTATCGACAATGCGGCCTTTGAGAAAATGTTCTTCGACAATGAAGGGAACATCATCGGCATTGAAGCCGACATAATGCACGCCTTCAGGGTAGACAATCATTTCAGGGCCGTTTTCACAGCCGCTGATGCGTGAAGTCTCCAGCACCTGAATTTCATCAATCAGACCCTGGTCGACGAGTTCGTCTTGAAGCGCATCGATGATTTCATACGCGCCGCAGGCCAGGCAGTCTGGATCAACCGACACCAATACGTGTGAACGAAAAAAAGCCATAATTAACTCCAAATATTTATTTAGCGCAAGAACTTGTCCCCGTAGGGGATATTATTTTGCGCTATGCCTGAATAGGCAATACATTACTCTCAACGGGTTTGCCGCCTTGCACATGTTCTTTCATAATTTTTTCGGCAACTTCGGCATTAACTTTTCGATAGTAGACTTTGGGCTGGTCGCCGATGACAACTTCGACAATCGGTTCGTGTTCGCACAGGCCAATGCAGCCGGTTTGGGTGACGCTGACGCCGCTGACCTTGTTTTCTTCAATATAGTTCAAGACGCTTTTCATGGTGTCGCGCGCGCCGGCGGCGATACCGCAAGTGCCCATCGCAACAATGACTTGAGCGTTGCCAGGCGCAGTTTTCATTTCTTTTTTCTTTAGGGCTTCTTCGCGAATGCGTTTGAGCTCATCAAGGGATTTGATAGCAGGCATAGTTCTCTCCTTATATTTTGGAGCGCAAAATCTCCAGATTTTGCGCTAATATTTGAGATGGTTTTCCAAAGTCTGGAGACTTTGGACTCCGGTTTCAGGTTTTAATTGCGTCAATGCCTTCTGCCAGCATTGCGCGCACAAAACCCAGGATTTCAGGTTCGGTAATGGGCAGGTCGCCGAGTTCTGTTTTCAGTTCGCTATCATCAAAGGCGAATTGATCGCGTTGTCCATTGGCCTGGGTCAATTGGTAGTTGAAGACCCAGTGAATTTGCGGGTCGGCTATGAGCAGGGTGAGAAAGGTGGCGGCCAGGTCGCCGAGCGGCATTCGGTCGATATGGCTGTGTTGGAAGGTTACTTCCAGTCGCGTGCCTTTGCCGGGTTGCGAGGTGAGATTGAGTTCGCCGGCGCTTTGTTCGGCAGCCAATTTCAGAAGCGGGATGCCCAGGCCGACTTTGCGGGTGGTGCGGGTGGTGTAGAACGGGTCTAGCACGCGCTGGAGGGTTTCGGCGTCCATGCCGCGCCCATCGTCTTCGATACATGCCCACAGGCGGTCATTTTTCAGGTCTTCATGCACCGTGATTGTGATGTTGTTCGCCTGGGCGGCGACGCTGTTTTCGGCAATATCGAGCAGGTGCAGGGCGATTTCGCGCATTTAGACTTTCTCGGCTACTTTTTGTTCGCGGGCCTGAAGTTTTTTGACCAATTGCGGCAATTTGTTGGGTTTTACCCGGCCTTCGATTTCTTCATCTACCACGATGACCGGAGCCTGGCTGCATGCGCCTACGCAGCGGCATTCTTCGAGGGTAATCAGGCCATCGGGCGTGGTCTGGTTAATGTCGATGCCGAGCATTTGTTTGGCTTTTTCGACCAGTTGGGGGACGCCGGCCACATAGCAGGCTGTGCCGAGGCAGAATTTGATGGTGTATTTGCCGCGCGGCTCGGTTTTGAAGAATGAATAGAATGTCACCACGCCGTGTACTTGTCCGAGTGGCACATTTAATTTTCGGGCAATATAGGCTTGCATGGCTGGGGATACGTGACCGATTTTGCCCTGCACTTCGTTCAGGACGAGCATGACCGCGCCCTGGCGGTCTTTGTTATCGGCAATGGCCTTCTCGATAATCGCTTTTTGTTCAGCAATATTCAAGGGGTCGTTTGTGGCTATATTTTTTAGAAGTCGAGTCATAATTTGGACACCTTTGATGCAAATTGTGAGAAATCTCACAATTAGTTTAGCATTGTGCGTTCAATACGTCAATGAATGAATGTCATGTTACCGATGGGTAACTTGTCAGTGTTCTTGTGATGTTTGTATGTTTACCGAGCGGCCGTCGCTGCCGCGCAGCGCCAGACGGATTTCGGCCAGGCTGCGGGTTTGCAGGTTGAAGCGGGTGCTGCCAATGAACGATTCGAGCATGTGCACATCGCCGCTCTGGATGAGTGGATATTGGGCCAGGGCCGGGAATTGGATGCGGGCTTTTTCGGGGGTGGTGTGGCGGGAAATTTCAAAGGCCTCGACCGGCCAGTTGGGGGAGACCAGGCCGAGTAGTGGGAAGAGTCCGTTTTTTGTGCGCTCGACGTGGGCCGGGATGACGAGCCCCCCCAGAGCGTTGACACGCTGGTAAATTTCGTCGATGCTGAAGCGGGTGGAGGTGAGCAACAGGCGTGGTTCGGTGCGAATGAATTCGCCTTGTTCATCCACCACCAATTGTTCGCCGAAAAAATCGGGGCGGTTGGTCAGGTTTGGCAGGGCGGCATCTACCTGGGTTTGCCAGTCGCTGAGTTGTTGCAGGGTTTCAAAAAGGCAAAGGATGTGAACTTCTTCGCGCGATTGCACTTCCATACCCGGCAGGACGACCAGCCCGCTGCCCTGGGCCGCTTTTTGTACGGCGCTTACGTTGGCGCTGGCGTTGTGGTCGGTGATGGCTATCAGGTCAATACCGCGTTCGATGGCCTCCTGCACAATGAGCGGCGGAATCATCTCGATTTCGGCGCACGGCGAAAGCACCGTGTGGACGTGCAGGTCGGCGCGAAAAGTTTGCATGGCCGGCTAAGCCCGGTGAATTCCCATCTCCCACAGTTTTCCGTCGATTTCAAAGTTTTTTTGCGGGGTTGAGAGCAGGATGACGCTTTGCTGGTTGGCTTTGTCGATGGTGGCCTGGTCGGGTTGAGCGTCTTCGGTGATGATGACGGCGGCTACTTCGAGCAGGGCGGCCACGGCCACAATGTTGAGGTGGGCTTGCAGGGTCATCCACAGGTAGTTGGATTGCGCTCCGGCCATGACGCATGAGAGCAGGTCGGATGTGTAGCCGCCGCTTACTTCGATTTGCGAGAAATCGCGCGGTTCGGTTAGCACGGTGAGTTCCAGGCTGTCGATGATTTTTTTCAGGTTCATTTACTTTGTCCTTCTCGTATTCCGGTCAGGGTTTGGTTGGGGATGATGATTCGCATAGTAAGCCGCGAGCCTTTGCCAACTGTTGATTCAAGTTCCATTGTATCGACGCAGCGTTTCATGTTGACCAGCCCCATGCCCGCGCCGAAGCCCATTTCGCGCACCTGTTCGGTGGCGGTGGAGTAGCCTGGGGTGAGGGCCTGGGCAATATCTGGAATGCCGGGGCCGTCGTCGACGGTGGACATGGTGATGCGGTGCGGTTCGACTTCGAGTTTGAGGATGCCGCCGTTGGTGGTGTGAATGATGAGATTCATCTCGGCTTCGTAGATGGCGATTCCGCAGCGGCGGGTGATTTGCGGGTCGGCGCCCAGGCGGGTGAGGGCGCGTTTGATGTGGCTGGAGGCGTTGCCGCCGTGCGTAAAATCGCGGGCCTGAATGTTGTAGCGCAAAACGAGCGTGGTGCGGTCTGAGATAATGTCTTGAAACAGATGGCTGGCGCGATAGCGGCGCACTTCTTCTTCTTGATAATCTTTTTGTAGGGCAACCAGAATACCGCGGGTGATATCGCCTTTGGTGATCATGCCCACCAGTTTGTTGTTTTCGTCTACTACTGGCAGGCGGCCCAGGCGGGTTGCGCTAAAGGTTTCGATGGCTTTGACAACCGATTCGTAGTTGGCTAGCGTGACAACCTCGCGGGTCATGCAGTTTTTTACGGGGATGTCGAGGCTGCCTTTGTATAGGGCGTGAACCACATCTTCAAGGCTGACAATCCCAACCATCGTATCGTTTTCGACAATTGGCACCCCTGAAATGCGATTAAGGCGCATGATTTCGAGCACTTCAGAAAGCGGCATTTCTGGCGGGGCGGTGCGCAATTGGGTGGACATGACTTCGTGAACTTTCAGGTCATACGAAAGTTCCTCCACCCGGCTGATGTCGTGCGCATCCTGGTCGGTGATCGGTCGCCCGCGGCGTCCGTAAATGGCTTGTTCGGTTTTTGGGGCGCTATTCGGAGACATTGGATTCAAAACTGGGCAGTCCGGCCAGGTGCAGGCGTCCGCATAGTTCAAACATGCCAAAGGGGCTGGTAATCAGCGGGATATTTTCCTGAATGGCAATTTCCAGCGTGGCGGCTTGTGGCTTTTTATCGCGCACAAAAACAATTGCGCGAATATCGGCCATTTGAGCGGTGCGCACCACTTGCGGGTTGGTCAGGCCGGTGAGCAAAATGGCATCGGGTTGGCTGGCGGCCAGCACATCGCTCATCAGGTCGGCTCCAATGCCGCCGCGAATCTGATGTTGCAGGTCTACTTGCGGGGTAAGCAGGGTTCCATCTACCAGGTTGATAATCTTATCGAGTTCCATACACTAAAGAGAAATCCTTTCATCGGCTATCCTGGCGCGCTGTGACTGGTTGCGGGCGGATAGTTTTTTGTATTCATCAGTAGGCGCTTCGCGCGCTATCTTAAACGTTTTTTGGGTTGAAGCAAGTTCTGCTCAAGTTTTAACACGTTGTGTTAAAAAATGTATTGTGATAAAAGTCACGAGAAAACCGTAATATATCACATGTTTTCATTATTCAGTGTAGCATATCGCTTGGGACGGTGAAAGATGACAAAGATCACAATTTCAGTCTGATTAAAGGTGGTTTAGATGGCATAGTCTTCTTGAATGGCGCGCGGCTTTTGGCGCAATAACCCTACCAGATTTGCGAGGAAGATAAGGATGAATGCCGTAAGGCTAAATCCGGCGATCACCGCCAGGGTTACTGTTTGCAGCGATTCAAAATTTTCGTTTACCAAACTGATAATTCGGTAGGTCACTCCGCTGGATAGGGTCAGGTATCCGGCGCTTTGTGCTGTGATAACTGCGAGGCTTATCGCATACGAAATGATGCTTGCCAAATTAAGGCCGCTGATTAAGATGCCCGCCACGATGGCGGCGGCCAGCATGTCGACAAAATTGAACTTTTTGGGCAGTGAATAGACGGGATTGGTTTTGGCGCGGCGGATTAATTTAACCAGCGCGGCAGACAAGGCCATGGTTGCAATGACTGCATAGGCGATATAACTTATTTTGGTCGGGACGAAAAAATAGATTGGAATGAGCATCAGAATAAAGAGAAGCAGCGAGAAGATGGCGCGCAGGCGTTGGCGGTCTATGCGCCAATCTTCGATCAGCCAGCCTGTTTTGAGATATGCGCAAATGCCAAGCCAGAGCAATTGGGTTGCGCCGGGAACCAGAATGATGACGCTGGCATCAAGAATTTCGCTGAAATACTTATATCTGCCAATCGTCTTTTCTACGGAATCTTCAATTGGGGAATACGCGCTAAACAATGTGATGAAGGCGACGATGCAGGAGAATGTCAGCATGGAATTAACTGCCCGGCTCAGGCGCGCGCCTTTCCAGGCTGGCGGTTTGCCCCAGCCTGGCTTTTCCTCCAGGCTGGCCAATATTCCGCCCAGAGTACCTAAAAAAATGCCTGTCAGGATAAAAAAAGACAACATTCCAACCATCCAGATGGCGGTTTCGAGAATGCTTTCGGCCATAATTTGCAAGCCTTGTGATTTCAAGACGATTCTTGTGTAATGGGCGCGCAAAATCTCCCTTTGCCCCATCATACTGGCTGCCGCCGAAGCGTTGGAAAACAGATAGGCCGTACAACCATACAGCAGCCCGCTGAGCGCGCCAAGTCGCACGGCATCCAATTTTCCGGCCGGCCACTCCAGGCGGACGGCGATATACGCGCCCAGTATGCCCAGAATGGCCGCCAGGCCGTATCCTGGCCCGGCCAGAGCCGGGTCAACTTCAGGGTTGGCAAATCTGCTCATCACATAGCCAGGCCAGATTTCCTTGAAGATAAATTGCAGAATTTGCGCCCCCAAAACGCCGCACAATAGGGTGATCAACACAAGACGAGTTCGCATAAGAAACCTCCTGAATGAATAACTTTAGTGTACATTTTTTTGGACACTTTTCCAAGAACAAAAAACACTTCCGCTTGGGCGAGAAGTGTTTTTTGTTCAGGAGGCCAGGGAATGTTTCGTGTTTTTACATTAATTCTGTAATCAGCACTTCAAACGCGCCCAGGCTGATTTTGGAGAGCGGCTCGTCCTTTTTGCTGCGCCCGGCAGATGAGAACAGGATTTTGGCATTCTTTTTGCCAGGGATGCTGAATTTAAGTTCGTGGTGGTTGGGCGAGTAGTTCAACACGACCAGCACGCTTTGTTCTTCGGTAAAGCGCAGGAAGGCGAAGTAGTCCTCCGCTTTTTCGTGCAGGGGTTTGTATTCGCCCGTCACCAGGGCCGGGGTCTGCTTGCGGATTCGGATCAGTTTTTTGTAATAGGTGAGCAGCGAATCGGGGTTGTCGTGCTGTTCCTTGACATTGATACCCTCGGCATAATTGGGGTTGACCGGCAGCCAGGTTTGCACGTTGGCGGGGCTGAATCCGCCATTGGCGCTGTTTGTCCATTGGAGTGGGGTGCGGTTTTTGTCGCGGGTCATTTCTCCGGCGCGTTGGGCGGCTTCAGCGGGATCGACCTTGAGTTCATCGACAATCTGCTGGTAATACCAGGAGGCCATCGTATCGCGCAGTTTGCTTGGGTCGGTGATGATGTAGTCGGTCATGCCGATTTCTTCGCCGTTGTAGAAGAAGGGCGTGCCGCGCAGGGTGAGGACGAGGGCGGCGTTGACGCGCGCCAGTTCGGCGTCGTGCAAACCGTCGCCGTAGCGGGTGTACAGGCGCGAGGTGTCGTGGTTGCCGAGGGTGTTGCAGCCCCATCCGCGGGTGGGGAGTTTATCGAGGCGGGCCAGGCGTTCTTTCTGGTTTTTGCGGATGTGGGCCGGGGTGATTTTCTCGGTGCGCATGAGTGGGAAGTTGAAAACCAGGTGCAGTTCGTCGTCGCCGTCCCCCATGTAGTCGATGTTGTCATCTTCGCCGACCAGCATTCGGTCGCCGTCGTATTCGTCGAGGACGGTGCGCAGTTCTTTCATCAGGTCGTGCAGGCCGGGGCCGCCCCACTGGTGCTTGAACATATCGAACCAGTATTTTTCGACCAGGGCTTTTTCTTCGTCGGTTTGGGCGGTTTCAGACATTCGGCGCAGGCCAGCCAGGTTTAACGGGACCTCGTGCGGGGTCAGGGCGGGGTCTTCGTAGATGGTGCCGAGGGCGTCGAGGCGGAATCCGTCCACGCCCA
>DAOUML010000278.1:0-7646 GCA_034411635.1 Anaerolineales bacterium | reverse complement strand
GTTTTTACTGATTTGTATTAGTATACACTAATTTGAAAAATTAACCTAGATAAAAATAATTTTCTCGAGCGACAAATGTCATAAATTTTGTATCTACTTTAAAAATGGAGACCCTAAGGGTTTCCCTGTCTGGCAAAAAAACTGATGTCGAATATCATCCCCTGAACGGTAGACAGAAACAAAAAACCTCCCGTGAAGGAAGGCTTTTTGTAACTGCCTACCGTAGCGCGACTTTCAAGTCGCGTTTAGGAGTAAGGTATTTGAGAATTTGCTTTCAGGCGACATCAACCCCCATTCGGGGGCGATGTGTCGGCCTGCGAATATCTGTTCGCGGGTAGTTACAGAAAAACAGTACAATTCGCCCAAAGGAGAAACTACCATGAATCTACATCCGCAATTGCTGGCTTTGCTGACCGCCATCGCCTGGGGCGTGGTCGGCTATTTCGAGAAGAAGGGGTTGCACCTGGGCGGGCTTTCACCGGAACTGGGAATCACCATTCGCACGGCAGTGGCCTTTGTCATCCTGGGCACAGTCAGTTTTCCGCAGTGGAAAACCCTGCCGCAAGCCGGCCCCAAGGCGCTGACGATGATGATTTTGGGCGGCGGCGTGGTGGCCGGGGCGGTCGGGATGTTGTGCTTCTATGCCGCGCTCAAAGGCGCGCCGCTAACCAAGGTCATGCCGATTGCGTTCACTTCCCCGCTCTTTGGCGCGCTGATGGGTCTGCTGCTTGGCGGCGAGCCGCTGACCTGGAAGACCGTTCTGGGAATGTTGATGACCATCGGGGGGATTATCTTGTTGACGATTGGGTAATTGGGTAAACAAAAACGCCTTGCGGAAATCGCTGCAAGGCGTTTTTGTTATTTCTCGTCCGATACTTGATGTGGATGTTCTGGATGACGGATATAGGGCTTGTTTTCAGGTAGTTGCGCCATCAAGTCAATCAAAGAGCGCAGGGCTTTATTCACAGACTGGGAATCAGGGAAAACTGCGCGTACATCCGGCTCCAGAAGCACTGTTCCCTGGGTTAGGGAATAGTGGTTGACGATGGTTGTTCCATCCGCCTGGTGGACCTGGGTTGAATAGCCTTTATCCAGCGGTTTATAAAATTTACCCCGTTCTCCCGTGGAAAAATCA
Source organism: Anaerolineales bacterium (assembly GCA_034411635.1). Classification (GTDB taxonomy): domain Bacteria; phylum Chloroflexota; class Anaerolineae; order Anaerolineales; family Villigracilaceae; genus UBA8950. Next base: position 6,511 of record DAOUML010000278.1, on the reverse strand, counting down.
TATTCCGGGAGCATTTCATCATCTTTTGGGTCGTTATTTGACGGTTTCATACGTTTTTATCTCTGTTTGGGTTGCTTTACGGCAACTAATCAGGCGAGTTTTATCATTCCGTTCGGTGAAAACTACTACAAGTAAACGCGCATTTGCCGACATACCGATTGCAATATAGCGAAGTTCCTGTTCAGAATGAGTCACATCAGGCATGGCAAGTATCATTGGGTCATTGAAGATTGTTGCGGCTTCCTCGAAACCAACTCCATGCTTTTTCAGGTTTGCTTGTGCTTTTTCTTCGTGCCATTCAAAAGCAGATTCGTCCATGCTGGTTTATTTCCTGATGAAATTATACATCAAACGGCAAACTGATAATGCAATCGCTAAAAACTTAAGCCGCGCTGGCCTGGGTTTCGGGCGGGGTGTAAAACTGGCGGTTATACAGTTCGGCATACAGGCCATTTTGGGCCAGCAGGTCGGCGTGTTTTCCGCGTTCGACAATTTGACCGTCGTCAATCACCAACACCTGATCGGCGTTGCGCACGGTGGACAGGCGGTGAGCGATGACAAACGAGGTGCGCCCCTTCAGCAAAACGTTCAACGCCGATTGAATCAGTTTCTCGGTGCGCGTGTCGATGCTGGCGGTGGCCTCGTCGAGGATAAGGATGCGCGGATCGGCCAGGACGGCGCGGGCGATGGCGATGAGTTGACGCTGGCCCTGCGAGAGCATCGCGCCGCGCTCACCGACCTCGGTCTGGTAGCCGTTGGGCAGGCGTTCGATGAAGCCGTGAGCGTTGGCCGCCTGCGCCGCCGCGACGACTTCTTCATCTGAAGCATTCAGCCGCCCGTAGCGGATGTTGTCCATAATGGTTCCAGAAAACAGGAAGGGGTCTTGCGTCACCATGCCCATCTGCGCGCGCAGAGAGTTTTGGGTGATTTCGCGCAGGTCATGCCCGTCGACGCGGATTGCGCCGGAGGAGACTTCGTAGAAGCGGGTAAGCAACCCGATGGCGGTGGTCTTGCCTGCGCCGGTTGGGCCGACCAGGGCAATGGTTTGGCCGGGGGCGGCCTCCAGGCTGATGTCTTTCAGTACCAGGCGTTTGTCGTCGTAGCCGAAGGATACGCCGTCAAACTGGATTCGGCCTTCGATACGGGGCAAGGTTTGGGCGTTGGGCGCGTCGGCGATAGTTGGGGCGGTGTCGATTAGTTCGAAAACGCGTTCAGCGGCGGCAAAGGCCGATTGTGCGAGCGTCCACATTTGCGAGACGGTGGCTATCGGGCGAAAGAAGTTCTGCACATATTGGATGAAAGCCACCACCGTGCCAACCGTGACGAGACTCAGGATGGCAAGATAACCGCCCAGTGCTGCCACCAGCGCGGTGGAGATGGTGGCGAGCACTTCGAGCGCCGGGCCAAAGGCCGAGGTGACGGCGTTGGCCGAGACGTTGGCGTTGCGGTTGGCGGCGTTGCGCTCGGAGAACTGGCGCACGTTGACTTCGGTGCGGTTAAAGGCCTGGGCCACTTTTACGCCGCTGACTTGTTCTTCCATCTCTGCCGAGACATCGCCAATGGTGGTGCGGGTTTTGCGGAAGGCGGCCCGCGCCAGGCTGGAGAAGACTTTGGTCATCAGAAACATGAGCGGGACGACCGCGAGCGAGGCCAGCGCCAGCCGCCAATCGAGCAGGAACATGGCAATCATGATGCCCACCAAGGCAAATAACGCGCCAATCATTTGAATCAGCGATTGGCTGATGAATGAGTTGATGGCTTCGATGTCGTTCACCAGGCGGCTCATCAGGTCGCCGGCTTGTTTCGATTCGACGTATTTCAAATCGAGGGCTTGAACTTTCTCAAAAACCGAGCGGCGCAGATCGGCCAGCAGTTTTTGGGTGGCGAGCGACATGCTGAAAATCTGGTAGCGGGTGGCAACCATGCCGATCACGAATGTCGCGGCCAGGGCGGCGGAGGTCCACAACAGGCCGGGCAGGTCGCCGCCGGTGATGAAGCGGTCTATCGCCAGGCCAATCAGGTAGGGGCCGATGCCTTGCATGGCCGCGCTGATGACCACCAGCCCCAACGAAAGCGCAACCATGTTCCAGTAAGGTTTGAGTAGCCGAATTAAACGCCAGGCCACCAGGCCGGTATTTTGGGCTTTTTCTTCTTCTTTTTCGGCAATTTGCCGCATCATGCCACCGTGCATCATGGGTAATGCTCCTAATTATTGTTGTACAAGTCCTGAGCGGAGGCCCTGAGTGATAACGAAGGGCCGTAGTCGAAGGGCGTTTTTGGTTGGAAACGCCCTTCGACTACGCCGCGCAACCCTTCGTTACACTCAGGGGCGCGGCTCTGCTCAGGACGTGATAGATGACTATCCTTCTTCAACCGCTGCCACAATCTCGGCGTGGTCGTCGAATTGGGTTTCGAGAATTTCAACGTATAGTTCGCTGGTTTGCATCAATTCCTGGTGCGTGCCTTCAGCGGCCAGTTTGCCCTGCTCCAGCACCAGGATTTTATCGGCATTACGGACGGTGCTGATGCGCTGGGCGATGACAAACGAGGTGCGGCCCTGCATCAACTCGTCCAGCGCCTGCTGGATTTTGTACTCGGTCTCGGCATCGACAGCGGAGGTTGAATCGTCCATGATGAGAATGCGCGGGTTGAGCAGCAGGGCGCGGGCGATGGCAATGCGCTGTTTTTGTCCGCCTGAAAGGCCGATGCCGCGCTCGCCGACGATGGTTTCGTAGCCATCGGGCTGTTCGAGGATGAAATCGTGGGCCTGGGCCGCCTTCGCCGCCGCGGTGACTTCCTCCAGCGTGGCGGCGGGCCTGCCATAGGCGATGTTCTCGCGAATGGTGCCGCTGAAGAGGGTCGTCTCCTGCAAGACAATGCCGATTTGTTTGCGCAGCGAGTCGAGAGTCACTTCGCGCACGTCATGGCCGTCAATTTTGACCGCCCCGCCAGTCACATCGTAAAAGCGCGGAATCAGGTTGATGATTGAGGATTTGCCCGCTCCGGTCTGGCCGAGGATGGCGATGGTTTGGCCGGGTTCGGCGTTGAAGGTCAGTTCGTTGACCACATCCGATTCCGCGCCGATGTAGCGGAAGGAGACGTTCTCGAACGCGACCTTGCCCCGCACCGAGGGCAGTTCCAGGGCCCCGGGCCTGTCGCGCACTTCCGATTCGGCATCCAGCACTTCAAAGACGCGCTGCGACGAGGCTTCGGCGCGCGAAAGCATGGCCCCCAACATCCCGAGCATAAAAACCGGCATAAGCAGATAGTTCAGATAACCGATGAAGGCCACCAACTGTCCGAGGGTCAGGTTGCCCAAAATGGCCTGCCACCCGCCAAAGGCCAGCACCGCCACCACGCCCAGGTTCGAGATGAGAAAAATGAGCGGGAAAAAAGTGGCAAACAGGCGAATGAGTTTGATGTTCGAATCCAGCAGGTCGAGATTGCGCCCGTAGAAGCGTTGCGATTCGTATTCTTCGCGGGCAAAGGCTTTGACGATGCGCATACCGGCCAGGTTTTCCTGCAAGACGGTGTTGAGCGCGCCCAGTTTTTGCTGCACTTCCTTTGACATCGGCATCACATTTTTGACAAAGAGGACAAAAATGTAGCCAATGGCCGGAAACATGACCAGCAGGATGAGCGTAAGCCCCCAGTTCATGCTGAACAGGATGACGAGCGTGCCAATCAGTAGAATGATGGCCGAAACCAGTTGAATCAGGCCATTGCCAATAAATCCGCGCACCAGTTCCACGTCGGAGGTCATGCGCGTCATCAGTTTGCCGGTTTGGGAGCGGTCGTGATACGAAAAGGATAGCGTTTGCAATTTGGCAAAAATGGCATTGCGCAATTCAAAGGCCACGCCCTGTGAGGCCATTTCTGCCAGGTAGCCTTGCAGAAAGTTGAACACGCCGCGCGCGATGGCAATCAGCACCAGCCAGAGCGCCACCTGCCAGACAATTGCCATTTGCAACGGGACAATCCCGTCATCAATTAACTGTCCGAGCAGGCGCGGGCTAACCAGATTGCCGGCATTAACCACCAGCAGGCTTAAAAATGCCCCCAGCGCGGGCGCCCAGTAGCGCGCCAGGTAAACAAACATGCGTCGAAGTCCGGTCATAAGGTTCCTTGGGTAAAGCAGGATAAGATGTATCCTATTTTATCCCCCACTGATGTAGATTTTGTGCGATTTGTATTAGAGAATTGTAAGTGTTTTTGGGTGGATGCAGGGGCGGTCCTGCTTACGACAGGGTGTACCCAACAACGCCGCCCGGACATGAATGTCCGGGCTATTCATACGAAGCCCGTTTTGCGGGCTTCAAGCCGCCAAAGGCGGCTTCGTAATGATAGCCGGGGGATTTACCTGTGCCCGTAGTGGTATTCCCCGGCGGAGCAAGGTGGACGAGCGGTTGGTCGAGTAAATCAAGTTCTGTAAAGACATTCCAAATTCTAATTTTATGGGTGCTCGTATTTAGAAATAGCGATTGTTTGCAAATCTATTGTATATTGCTCGCTATTAGGTTCTAAAGCCCCATCTGGCTGTTTTTTATAAAGGCTTTTCAATAAAACAATATCCGGCGTTAACCATTCTACAGGATACAAATACATCTCGTTCTTTTCTATAATTGTTGTCATCTCCCTGTTATCTACATCCAACAAGTACAGTGTAAAACCGCTAGGCTCCTTTGATAAAGTATCCGATAAGAGTTCATCTACTTCTGTGGAAACAAAAATAATGTATTTGCTATCTGAAGACCATGTAAAGCGTCCAAAAGCAGTATATTCTTCGGGCACCTTAAATATATATTCATTGCCTGTTTGAAACTCAAAAATAACAACATTTTGTCCGCGCCGAAAAACAATGTACCTATCCTTTGGCGAGAATGAATGTGCTGAACCCATTTTGGTATCAATCCACGTCCCATTATCTAAATTCAAACGAACCAATTGAATATAGTCTCGCCAAAACCATCCTTCACCGCCATCCCCAACCGGACGGGGTGAAACATACAAATAGCGTCCATCACGAGACCAGTGTTCAACGTCTACTGCGGTATCATCCCAAGAATTCCCTGTAATATCGTAATATGAAATGTCCCATCTTTTTTTATTGAGCATATTGATAATGCTCAAGCCTCCCGAGCCTTTTTGATGTCCCCGAAATACCGCCCATTGTCCGTTTGGAGATAGTACAGAACAACCATCGACGGTCGGCATCAAGAGGCAAATCTTATCGTAGGTTAATTCTGGCCTTTCGGTACTAATGGCATCTAATGTTGCTATTTTGGCCCATGTTTCCGGCGGTATCATCGATGTTGCGTCAAAGGTAGGTGTTGGTGTTTGCAGCAGGGCGGTTGGACGAAGACTCACGACAAAAGATGGGTAAGGCGTTAACGTATTAGACGGATAAGGGGTTATTGTAAAAAGGGGAGTTGGGACAACAACAGAGGCAGCAAGGTTGCTTTTATCCATTGGGGAACAACCCAATAATAGAAAAGCAAACAGTATGAGCCACAATATCCTTTTTTTCATCGAGTATTTCTTTCCAAATGTCGGCCTTATCCAAAACTCAAACCTCGCCTTGCGCCTGTCAATAGGATACAACAAATCGGGCCTTTTGGCAATACGTTTTATTGCAAAACGCAAATTTTATACAAAAAAAACAGGCCCGCAAACTCATTTTGCGAACCTGTTTTGAACATGGCCTATTGCCTGGCTATCAATCGGCTGGCGGTAACGCCCACAAAATCCCTAGCACAACGAAACCGCCTACCGGAACCAGCAGGAACAATTGCCACCATCCGCTTTTGCCACTGTCGCGCAGCCGCCGCGTCCCTGCCGCCAGGATGGGTAGCAGCGTGCCGAGCAGGAAAATCGCGCTGATGGTTTCATTCAGGTAGGACAGCGCAGCCAGCACGAGCAACACGAACAGCATAAACCACCAGAATTCTGAGCGCGACGCACGTCCATTAAATTCAGCATATTTCACGAAACAGACGCGAATTGATTCAAAGAAACTTAGTATACCTGCCTGGTTGTGAACACTGGAATTGATTTCTTTTGTCATTTTTAACTCCTCGTTGATTTTGGCGAAGCCTTCTTTCAAGAAGGCAGCCCAATTCCTTAAATTGAGCCAGTCCCTATTCTCAACGGTTTGTGCTTCGTCTGCAACTGTGGAATCCCCCAGTTTTAAGACCAATTCCATGCGAGAACCAACATTATACTTGGCATAGATGTTTTTCAAGTGAAATTCAACCGTGCGTTCGGAAATATGCATAGCCCTGGCAATCATCTTGTTACTTTTGCCTTCCAATAAGAACTTGACAACTTCTTGTTCACGGCTGCTCAATTTTTGGAGTTGCTTCATAAAAACTTCCTTATGATTTGATTCTCTGGTTTGTTTCAGACTATTTTAGTAACTGCCTACGAACTGATATTCGTAGGGCGACACATCGTCCCCGAATGGGGGTTTATGTCGCCTAAAAGCAAATTCTCACTGTCTTACTCCTAAACG
>DAOUML010000277.1:0-8229 GCA_034411635.1 Anaerolineales bacterium | reverse complement strand
CCCCATCATTGGCGTCCCCGGCTACCCTGTCTCCGCCGCGCTGACGGTGGATATTTTTGCCGAAGAGATTATCGCCCGCTGGCTGGGCCGCCGCCCGGCGGAGTTGCCCATCGAAACAGTGACCATGACCCGCAAAGTGACCTCCCCGCCCGGCGACGACGATTTTATGCGGGTAGCCATTGGGCGTGTGGGTGAGAAGGTGCTGGCCGCGCCAATTGCGCGCGGGGCGGGCGTAATCACCTCATTGGTGCGCGCTGATGCGTTGGTGCTGGTTCCGAGTGGCGTGCAGGGCGTCGAAGCGGGCGAGCAGGTTCAGGCGCGTCTGTTTCGTTCCAGGCCAGAGATCGACCGTACCATTTTCTGCATCGGTTCGCATGATGTCATCCTTGATTTGATGGCGCAGTTCCTGTCTGATTCCGAGCGGCGGCTGGTTTCGGCCAATGTCGGCTCGCAGGGTGGGTTGGTGGCGCTCAAGCGAGGCGAGGCTCACTTGGCCGGTTCGCACCTGCTCGACCCGGAAACCGGCGAGTACAACCTGAAATACATTCGCCAGTATTTGCCCGGCGTGCCGGTGCGGTTGGTGGGATTGGTCAGGCGGGAGCAGGGGCTGATGGTACGGCGAGGCAACCCAAAGGGAGTCCGTTCCTTGCAGGATTTGGTTCGGGACGAGGTCGCCTTCATTAATCGCCAGCGCGGCGCAGGGACGAGAGTCTTGCTCGATTATCATCTGGATAAATTAGGCCTTGCCTCTGAGGCTGTGCGCGGTTATGCTGAAGAAGAATATACCCACCTGGGCGTGGCGGCGGCGGTTGCCAGTGGGCGCGCTGATTGCGGTCTGGGCATTCCGGCAGCGGCCCAGGCGCTGGAGTTGGATTTTGTGCCGCTCTTTCACGAGCGTTATGATTTGGTTATTCCTGAAATTCATGCAGAAAGCGATTTGCTCGCGCCGCTCTTTGGTTTAATGCAATCGCAAGCATTTCAGAATGCTGTTCGCGCCCTGCCGGGGTATGATACGTCTGTGATGGGTAAAATTTTCCTGGAGGCAGAAGTATGAAAAATGTGCTGGTGATTGACGATTCGCGCGCTACGGCTGATACGCTGGTACGTATTCTTAAGGCTTTGGGCTATCCGGCCCGGGCTGTGTATGGTTCGAGCGCTGGCATTACGATTTTGCGCCAGGAAACCCCCGATCTGGTTTTTCTCGATATTAACATGCCGGGCGTAAGCGGTTTTGAAGTGCTGAAATTTATCAGCCGCGAGCCGCGCCTGGCAAAAATACCGGTCATTGTTGTTTCATCGGATGACCAGCCCGAAACCCGCCAGCAAGCCCTGCGCGAAGGCGCGCGCGCTTTCCTGACCAAGCCGGTGTCGGTTGAGACGCTGGATGAAGTCCTGCGCTCGTTAGCCAGTGTCTAGTAGCCATTCTCCTCCATTCTCCATTCTCCATTCTCTATTAACCATTCTCCACTAACCATCCCGGAGCCTCCCATGACCTTCACCCTCCTGAACGAAGAAACCATTCCCGAAATCGCCTCAATCGCCAAACTCTACCGCCACGATAAGACCGGCGCGCGCCTGCTTTCTGTTCTCAACAATGACGAGAACAAAGTTTTCGGCATCACCTTCCGCACCCCGCCGCAAAGTTCCAACGGTATTGCCCATATTATGGAACACTCGGTTTTATGCGGTTCGCGCAAATACCCGGTTAAAGAACCGTTTATTGAACTTGCCAAGAGTTCGCTTAATACCTTCCTGAATGCCTTTACCTACCCCGATAAAACTTGCTATCCGGTTGCCACCACCAACCTGAAGGATTTTTATAATCTGATTGATGTCTACCTCGACGCCGTGCTGTACCCGCTTATCCCGGAGCGCACGCTTCAGCAGGAAGGTTGGCATTACGAACTCGAAAGCCCCGAAGCGCCGCTGGTTTTCAAGGGCGTGGTCTTTAACGAAATGAAGGGCGCGCTGTCCTCGCCCGATGACCTGCTCGGCGAACTCTCCCAGCAATCGCTCTATCCCGATACGCCCTACGGTCTCAACTCTGGCGGCGACCCGGCCGTCATCCCCAACCTGACTTACGAAGAATTCAAGAATTTCCACCAAACCTACTATCACCCGTCCAATTCCTATATCTATTTCTACGGCGACGACCCGGAAGAAGAACGCCTGCGCCTGCTCGATGAATGGCTGGACGCCTTCGCGCCGAAGGAAGTCAATTCCGCGCTGCCCCTCCAACCCGTGTGGACAGCGCCCAAGCGCATGGTTGCCCCCTATGACAGCGGCGATTCAGACGACGCCAAATCGTTTCTGACGATGAACTGGTTAATGCCTGAATCGATTGACCCTGAAACCGTATTCGGACTCTCAATTTTGGGGCATATCTTGCTGGCAACCCCGGCTTCCCCGCTCAAAAAAGCCTTGCTCGATAGCGGCCTGGGCGAAGATGTGGTTGGCGGCTATCAGGATGAACTGCGGCAGGGCTACTTCACCGCCGGCATGAAAGGTGTCCAGCGCGAAAACCTGGAGCAGGTCGAGAATGTCATCCAGTCTACTTTGGCTGAACTGGCCCAAAACGGCCTCGACCCTGAAACGGTAGCCGCCTCGCTGAACACCATCGAATTCCGTCTGCGCGAACAAAACACCGGCCAATTCCCGCGCGGCCTGTTTTTAATGCTCAATGCCCTGCGCCCCTGGCTCTACGATGCCGACCCAATCAGCGGCCTGGCCTTTGAAGCCCCGCTCCAAAACGTAAAAACGCAACACGCAGCCGGTCGATATTTTGAGAATCTTATCGAACAACATCTCATTCATAACCCCCATCGCACCACCGTTCACCTCATCCCCGACCCCGAAGAAGGCCAGCGCAAGGAAGCCGCCGAAACTGAACGCCTGGCCCGCGTCAAAGCCGCCCTTACCCCGGCCCAAATCGAAAAACTGACCGTCGATGTCGCCGAACTGAAAAAACATCAGGAAACGCCCGATACTCCCGAAGCCCTGGCAACCATCCCGGCCCTGACTCTCTCCGACCTCGATCCTAACATTAAAACCATTCCCATCGAAGTTGGCGAGTTACACGGCGCGCAACTCATCACCCACGACCTGCCCACCAACGGCATCGTCTATCTTGATCTGGGCTTCGATTTGCGCGCCATTCCTGCTGATTTACTGCCCTTCATCGGGCTGATGGGCCGCCTCTTGCTGCAAATGGGCACCGAAACGCAAGATTACGTCGCGCTTACCCAACGCATCGGCAAAAATACGGGCGGAATTCGCGCTGGCCTATTGCTCTCCGCCATTCGCGATAGCCAAAATTCAGCCCTGTACTTCTTCCTGCGCGGCAAAGCCACCACCGAAAAAGCCACCGAGCTGCTTAATATCCTCAAAGATATCCTCCTCACCGCCAAACTCGACAACCGCGAGCGCTTCAAACAAATCGTACTCGAAGATAAAGCCGGGGCAGAAGCCGGTCTCATCCCTGGCGGTCACGCTGTCGTTAAAAGCCGCCTCGCCGCCCGTTTCAGCGAAGCCGATTGGGTCAGCGAGCAAATCGGCGGCCTTGAAAACCTGTTCTTTCTGCGCCGATTGGCCGAAGAAATCGAAAAGGACTGGGATTCTGTTTTAGGGAAATTGGAAGCCGCTCGCAAACTCTTGCTGAATCGCGCTTCGATGGTGGTTAACGTCACCCTCGATTCAGCCTCCTACGGAACCTTCCACCCGATGCTTGATAACCTGTTATCCAGTTTGCCGGTTATCCCGTTGCCTGGTTCAACCGCGCAACCGGAATACCGGAAAACCGAAAAACTGGCAAACGAAGGCCTCACCATCCCCGCTCAGGTCAACTACGTTGGCAAAGGCGCGAATCTCTACGCATTGGGCTACCAGCCGCACGGCTCGGTGCATGTCATCCGTAACTACCTCGGCACCACCTGGCTATGGGACAAAATCCGCGTACAGGGCGGCGCCTACGGCGGATTCAGCACCTTTGACATGACCTCCGGCACCTTTGCCTATCTCTCCTATCGCGACCCCAACCTGCTCGCCAGCCTCGATAACTACGACGCCACCCCAACCTTCCTGCGCAACCTCGACTTGAGCGAAAGCGAACTGACCAAAACCATCATCGGCACCATCGGCGACATCGACGCCTACATGCTGCCCGATGCCAAAGGCTGGGCCAGCATGGTGCGCCACCTCACCAACTACACCGACGAAATCCGCCAGAAAATTCGGGCTGAAGTGCTTAGCGCAAGCGTGGCCGATTTCAAAAACTTTGCCGAGGTGCTTGAACAGGTCGCCAAAAAAGGCGAAATCGTCGTCCTCGGCTCTGCCGATGCGATCATAAAAGCCAATCAGGAGCGCAAAGACTTGCTGGAAATAAACAAGGTGATGTAGATTCCCGCAAAAATAGCCTGTCTGGGCGGCTTATGCCGCCCAGACAGGCTATTGATTTAAAGAGCCTTACACCACCGCTTCAGGCTGTGGGGTTTCTACCCGTTTCAGCACCACTTCGCCCTCGGCGTCTACATCTACTTCGATTCTATCGCCATCCACAAAGGTTCCAGCCAGCAACGCATCAGACAGTTTGTCCTCAACCCGCTGCTGAATGACACGGCGCAGCGGCCTCGCGCCCATTTCAGCGTCGTACCCCTTTTCGGCGAACAGATTCAAGGCGGCGGGCGTGGCGGTCAGGATGATGTTGTGGTCGACCAATCGCGCCGCAACCTTGTTCAATTCCAGGCCGACGATCTGTTGAATGTCACTGCGATTCAGGGCGCGGAAGATGATGGTGCTATCGACGCGGTTGATAAATTCAGGCCGGAAGGCGCGCTTGAGCGATTCGTTCAGTTTCTTGCGCATATCTTCGTAAGAGACTTGTTCCTCTGCCACTTCATCGCGTTTGAGTTGGAAACCGAGCGCGGTCTGACGCTTGATCAGGTCTGCGCCAACGTTGGAGGTCATCACGATAATCGCATTGCGGAAATCGACCTTGCGGCCTTTGGCGTCTGAAAGGTGGCCTTCTTCCATAATTTGCAACAACATGTTATGGACTTCGGGGTGGGCTTTCTCGATTTCATCGAAAACCACAATCGAGTACGGACGGCGGCGCAGGGCTTCGGTCAGTTGACCGGCGTCCTCATAGCCGATGTAGCCGGGAGGCGCGCCCACCAGCCGGCTGGCGGTGTGGCGTTCCATAAATTCAGACATATCGAGTTGCACGGCGGCGTCTTCGCTGCCAAACATGAACCTGGCCAGGGCTTTGGTCAGTTCGGTTTTTCCTACGCCGGTAGGCCCAAGGAAGATGAACGAACCAATCGGGCGGCGCGGGTCTTTTAGCCCGGCCCTGGCGCGGCGCACGGCGCGGGAAATCGCGTCTATGGCCTCGTCCTGGCCGATAATGGCGGTTTTGAGTTCATCTTCCATGTGCAGCAGACGTTCCGATTCTTCCTGGGCCAGTTGCATCAGCGGCACGCCCGTCCACATGGAGACCACTTCGGCAATGTCTTCAGCGCTCACCACCGGACTATTGGCGCGATCCCACATGGTGCGCATTCGTTCCAGTTGGTTTTCAATCGAGATTTCCTGTTCCTGCCACTGGCGAATCTCTTCCTGATTTGATTCTTCCTGGGCCAGTACGCGGTTTTGGCGGATCTCGCGCAGTTGGGTATACAGGTCTTTGGCTTGCTTGGCCGCCGGAGATTTATACATGCGCACCCGCGACGAAGATTCGTCAATCAGATCGATGGCTTTATCGGGCAGGAAGCGTTCGGTCACATAGCGGGAAGAAAGGTGGGTGGCCGCTTCGAGGGCTTCATCTGAAATGACCAGTTTGTGGTGCTCTTCGTAAGCCTCGCGGATGCCCTTCAGAATGGCGATGGTCTCCTCTTCGGAGGGTTCATCCACCTGAATCGACTGGAAACGCCGTTCAAGCGCGGCATCCGACTCGATGTGCTTGCGGTATTCTTCAAGCGTGGTCGCGCCGATGACTTGCAACTCGCCGCGCGAAAGGGCCGGTTTGAGTATATTGGCCGCATCGACGCTGGAGCCAGCCGCGCCAGCCCCAACCAGCATGTGGACTTCGTCGATGAATAGAATTGAGCCGTTGGCTTTCAGTTCGTCGATGATGCGTTTCAGACGCTCCTCAAATTGGCCGCGGTACATGGTACCTGCCACCAGCGAGCCGACATCCAATTGCAGCACGCGCTTGTTCATTAGCGGCGCAGGCACATCGCCATCGACAATGCGCTGGGCCAGGCCCTCGACGATGGCCGTCTTTCCGACGCCGGGTTCGCCAATCAGGGCCGGGTTGTTCTTGGTGCGGCGGGCCAAAATCTGGATGACACGTTCGATTTCCATCTGGCGGCCAATGACCGGGTCGAGTTTGCCTTCTTCGGCTTTGGCGGTCAGGTCGGTGGCGAGTTGGTCTACCAGCGGGGTTTTTGCGCCTTTTTCCTGGCCTTTTTGGCCCTGGGGCGGGCGGGCCGGCCCACCGGCAGGGGCCGGCGGGGGCGTGGTGGAGGATTCCTGTAAAATGCGCCGGGTTTGGCGGCGGATTTCGTCGGGGGTTACACCCAGGCGGCGCAGCACTTCTGTCGCTGTTCCCTCAATCAGAATCAGGCCGAGTAACAGATGTTCGGTGCCGATGTAATGATGTCCCATGCGGCGGGCCTCTTCAACGGCCAACTCCAGCACTTGTTGGGTATCGGCGGCCAGTTCGAGGCGTTGCCCGGGTGGGGTGCGGCCTTCGCCCGTTAAGCGCATGACCATTTCGCGCACGCGCGGGGCTTCCAGGCCCATTTCGCGCAGAACCCGCCCGGCCACGCCGCCTTCTTCTTCGATTAAGCCAATCAGCAGGTGTTCGGTGCCGATTAAATTGTGATGGGCGCGTTCGGCTTCTTGATGAGCCAGGCTGAGTACGCGCCGCGCTCGCTGTGTAAAGCGGTCCATGCCAGCCATAATTCTTTCTCCTTCCCTGGGGATTGGGCCAGGGCTAGTTCTCTAGGGTGAGTGTCTGTCAATTAGACAGATTCTATCTGATTGGATTTTACCAAAAGAATCCTGGCGGGGCGTATGAAAATGATTAGAATTTGGAATCGTAAATCGCCTGTATTTTCTGCCCGATGGTCGCGCGGAGTTTTTCCATTAGCGGGGCGTGGCGGGTTGGGTCAAACTTTGGCACCGAATCCCAGGGATAGAACCAGACCGGGCCTTTGCGGTATTCTTCCGGTTCGGCATGATAGCGGGGGACGATGTGTGCATGCAGGGCTGGGTCGGCATTGCCGAGGATTTCGTAGTTGATGCGCCAGGCGTCGGTCACTTCGAGCAGGGCGTCGCCGATGAGGGTCATATCGCGCAGGAAGATTTCACGCTGGCGGATGGATAGGTCGTTAATCGAACCGACAACCGGGTCGGGCAGCAACAGACAGTAGCCGTTGAGCACCTGATGGTCGCCGAAAACGGCCCAGCCGGAGTCCATTCGGCAGATGACGGTGGGGTTTTGGCCCAGTCGGGCCAGTTCAACGCGTTGTTGGATGAGGGTGGTCATGTTGTTTTTGTTTCCTCGCGGCCTAAAATTTTGTTCCAATCGAGCATTGCTTTGATATTCTCCATTGGTAACTGGCCTTCCGGCACAAAGCCGACGAAAGAGCCATTATAGTTTTCTTCGGTTCCCATGAAAAGCGCGTTCGACATCCAGATGCGGAACAGGCCAATGGAGGACAGGCCGGGGTCGTCATCGGGCAGGGCGGTCTCAAAAGTCAGCAAAACCTGGCCCTCGGCGGTCTCGCCGACAGCGGCGACGGTTGCCTCGTGAATCCAGCGCAGCCATTGTTCCTGCTGGACGGTTTGTTTTTGTTCGTTTTGGATGCTGCGGGTGCGGGTGACAATGTCGCTTTCGCTGTATCGCCAACCGCCGGTTGCTGAGCGCGTCGAAGCATTGCCAATGACATCCGGAGCCAGCAGGGTATCGCCTTCCTTCGTTGCCAGCGGACGGGCGATGCGCCAGGGGCTTTTCTCTTCCGAGACGAAGCGCAGCCACAAGATGCTGGCTCCAACGGTGAAATCTTCCGCCTTGCGCGGACGGATGAAGTATGGGCGCGGCTCGCCAGGGATTTTGCCTTCTTTTTCGTGTTTCATGTACCAGGGGGCTTTGGCGGTCAGGCCGCCGGGCGGTTTGTGTCCGCGCAGGTGCTGGCAGTGTTCGGCGGTCTCGTTGCATACCGCGCGGGT
>DAOUML010000276.1:0-29947 GCA_034411635.1 Anaerolineales bacterium | reverse complement strand
CTTTGAATCCGTTGCGTTCCATGTTCAGGGCGAGCATGTGGCCCATCACGCCCAGGCCCATCACGCCGAAGTTGGCTTTTTGCATAGGTGCTCCTTGATACTTTTTTTGAATTATTGGGGAGGTCGTATTTGTCTCGTGTTGATTTCGAATGATCAGTACAATCTCATTGAGCGAACGTTCTGCATCAATCACCAGGGCATTTTTTGGTTCTTCAAGGTCTTCAAACTGACTTTTAAGCATATCGGCTTTCATGTAATGCCCGCTGCGGGTTTGCATACGCTCCCAAATCAGTTCATAATTGCCTTTCAGATACACCAGACGAACGCCAGAATTGCCTTTCAGCAGAATTTGACGATAGCGTTCCTTGAGCGCGGAACAAGTCAGGACTGCCGGATGATTTTCCTTGAGGCGGGTTTGAATCAGGTTGTGGAGCGTAATGAGCCAGGGGGCGCGGTCATGGTCTGTAAGCGCGATCCCGCTCGCCATTTTGACAATGTTTTCGGGAGAATGAAAATCATCGGCATCGTAAAAATCCCAACCGAGGCTGGCTGCCAGGGCCTGCCCAACGGACGATTTTCCCGAACCCGAAACACCCATGATGATGTAAAAGTTTGTTTTCGTTTCTGAGACCATTAAGAAAAATTAGGCTGAGTGAATTAGAATTTTTAAGGAGATGGACAGCCGCAGTCTGTCCATCTCCCTATTTTTAAATATGAACCAATCGGCCTACTTCAGTTGTGGCGTGGCGTCAATTAATTCCTGGAGTTTCGCATTGGCCTTGGCCGCTTCGGCTTTGAAATCGCCGCCTTCATGGGCAGTGATGATGACAACGCCAATGGCATCACGCGCTTCGCCAACAGCCAGTACCGGAGGATTCCAGCCTGGGTTTCCATTCTGCATTGCATACGTGAATGCATCGATTAGTTCTTGGTTCCCCACTTTTTGAAAATCGGGGGATTCCCAGGCAGAGGTGCGCACCGTCGTAATGTTGGCTAATTGGGCTTTGAGAACCATTTCCTTGCCAAGCGCCCATTGCAAAAACAACCAGGCTGCTTCTTTATTCTTGGATTGGCTGTAAATCGAAACATGCCAACTGGCAACGTGCGGATTTCGGCCACCGGGGCCTTGCGGGGCAACCGCGATGCCAGCGCTTTCGGCAATCGTCGATACGGAGGGGTCGAGCAGGTTTGCGAAGAAAACGGAAGCGTCAAGCCACATACCGACCTTGCCCTGCAAGACCAAATCCTGGCACTGTTGCCAGTGTATTGCCGATGCGCCTGGAGGCCCGTACTTGTTAATCATGTTGCCATACCATGCCATCGCATCAAGCCACTTGGGATCAAGCAGGTTGGCTTTTCCGTCTGAAGTAACCCAACCAGAGCCAAAGGCATACATGACTGATGCAAACTGAGATGTTCCAGCCGCGCCTTTGCCACGCGCGCACCAGCCATAGATACCATCGTCTTTGTTGGTAATCGCGGCTGCCGCTTTTTCAACATCTTCAAGCGTCTGGGGAGGATAAGGAACACCGGCTTCTTCAAAAAGAGCCTTATTCATCATCAGCGAGCCAAATTCGAGATAAACCGGTAAACCGATTAATTTGCCGTTGGATAGCGTGGCAGTACCCAGCCCGCTGGTGGTGAAGTCGCCCAAATCAAAATCAGGGTCAGTAATCTGGGGATTGGCAGCCAATGCGCCGATATCTTCATACCAACCCGCGCTTTCGTATCGAATTCCTTCCTGAGCGGCCATTGAGAGGAACACGTCCACATCGCTGGTGCCAGCCATGAACTCAGTTGTTGTTTTTTGGCGGAATTGGTCTTCGGGCAAGATTTCAAATGTAACATCAATTCCGGTCAATTCCTTGAATTCAGGGATGTAAGGTTCAAGAAACTGGGTCCACGGCTGGGAGACCATGGCGACACGCAGTTTATCGCCTTTTCTGGCCTGCCAATCGAAAGGTTCAGGCTCGACAGCCGCAGGAATATCTGTCGCCTGAGCAGGTTGCTCTACGGGTTTTGTGGTTGGTTCAGCCGGATTGACTGTATCGGTAGCAGGCGCGGCGGCGGGGCCACAGGCAGTCAACACCAGGCCGACGACCAAAACCAGGGCCAGAACAAAATAACTAGAGCGTTTCATGTCTTTTCTCCTTGTACTTTAAAAATTTGGAACTGCTGAGTGTTATCTGGTGGTATTCGTGTTACCTAATAAATCAAATGTGCCTCCTTTCTCTATTACCCTTTCACAGAACCGAGCGTTAAGCCTCTAACCATTTGTTTTTGAACAAACAGTATCATGATGAGGACAGGTAAAGTAATGATGGTTGCGGCTGCGTTCAATCCACCCCAATCAACCTGAGTATAGGAAATGAACGAGAAGACAGCCACAGGCAGGGTACGCGTTTCCTGATTGGCAAGAACAAGCGAGAACATAAAATTGTTCCAGGAATATATGAAACTCAGAATAGCGCTCGCTGATATACCCGGCAAGGTAAGCGGGAGGGAAATTTGCATGAAAGCCTGGAATGGATTACAGCCATCAATCAACGCTGCTTCATCTAGTTCACGCGGAATATCTTCAAAGAAACCGATCATCAACCAAATGGTCATTGGCAAGGTAATGATAAGATGCGCCATAATCAACGCGAAATAACTACCAACCAATTTAAGTTGCGAAAACATAATGAACCAGGGTATCAGATAACTGATACCAGGCATAATGCGAGCCACCAAAATCGCGGTCGCCAGACGCTGCTGCTTGTAACGGGCAATGGCATAGGCAGCAGGCAACCCAAAGATGAGCCCAAGCAAAGTTGAACCCACGCCAACAACAGCGGAATTGAGCAAGAACTGCCACATGGGGTTGTTATTGAAGACGGTTTCAAAATTCGCAAGGGTTGGGGTAAAAAACAGCAAAGGAGGAATTGCAGTATTTTGGATTTGATTTTTGAATGCGCCCATCAACATCCAGGCAAAGACAAAGAAAAATGGGAACCACAAAAGGACGAGAAGCACATAAGATGCAATCGCTCGCAGAGCCACGATAACAGGATGCCGAAACCATGGCCGCTGGTGAGAAGGGTTTGGCGTAGCAATTAAGGAATTCATCACATCATCTCCGAAGTCGCCCGACGCAGGCGAATAAAAATTAAACTGATGCCGAACACCAGGAAGAAGAAAAGCACCAGCGCAGCAGAAGCATAGCCCATATTAAAATACTGGAAACCGAGCGAATAAATGTACAGATTTAGCGTTTCAGTGGCAAAAGCAGGTCCTCCCCCCGTGATAACGTAGATAATATCGAAAGTTTTTAGCGCATCAATGGAACGAAACATCAACGCCACCATCAAGGTTGGTCGCAGCATCGGCAGGGTAAGATACCAGAATGTTTGCCAACTTGAAGCGCCATCAATTTGAGCCGCCTCGTATGGCTCAGTAGGCAAGGCCGAAAGCCCGGCCAATACAATCAGCATGATAAAAGGCGTCCATTGCCAGGTATCGATAATAATCAGCGAATAAAGGACAATCGAGCGGTCCGAAAGCCAGGCAATGCGATTTGCATTGATTAGTTCGAGAACATAATTCAAAACACCGGTATTGAGATCCATGACCATCATCCACACCAGCGCAATCGAAACTGGCGTGGCAACCATAGACATCATAAAGATTGTGCGAAAGAAGCCGCGCCCAACAAAATTCCGATTGAAGATCAGGGCTAACCCAATGCCCAATACCGTTTGAACCGCAACGCCACCGCCCGTAAAAAGCAGGGTGCGGCCAACTGAATTTTGGAACCGCTCATCTTCAAAGATGAGTTTGATGTAGTTTTGCCAACCAACAAACTGATACGAAGTGACAATACTTGGGGTCCAGTTGGTAAAACTGAGATACAGCGTATACGCAACGGGAAAGGCCATCATCAACAAAAGAATCAGCACCGCCGGACCAGAGAACAGCCAACCAGTAACGCTGAGAGATGCGTTTTTTCCTATCTTTTGTAATATATTTGTGGGGTTTTGGCGCTCATGGTGCATGAAAATACTCCAAAAATTTGATTTTTGTTGCAAGATTTGATTGAATTAGCAAAAGAAATGTATTCGGGCCAGAGTGTTCAAAGCATCTTATTTTTAGGCGGTATAATAACGCCTTACTGAAAACAATTTGCAATTTTCAGAAACAACAAACCTTTCGTTGTCTTGAGCGCGCAATACCTGATTTCATAATAATGTAAATACGGCGTTCGTTGTTTGAAATTATGCCAAATTAATGACGCTTTAATGCCATTAAGCATATCTCAACCACCTTTTGATGATTAATCTACCCTATGCAAAAAGAATTTATTCGCGAAATAAGATTTGCATATAATCACCTTTATGAATGGGCGGTGTTGCGCAAAAGTCCATTGGTTTCACTATTCGATCTCAACAAAAATGAAGACATCTCGAATGCGCTTGGCAATATTTTAAAAGGGGCAATTGAAGCCGTAAAACCAAAAGGAGAAATCAATCTTCAGCAAAAATCATGGCGGATTTACCAATTATTATATGCGCGCTATATTGAACAGCTTTCACAGCCTGAAGCAGCCCATGATCTTGGGCTAAGTCTCCGCCATTTGCGTCGTGAAGAAACAATGGCGCTTGAAACCGTTGGGCTTTACCTGTGGGAACGTCATAATGTAGCGGATAAATGGCAACACGCACCCCCTTTCGTATCTCAACCAACGAATAATTTACCAGCAGAAGCGACACCTCCTGATTCTTCTTCTGAACTCAAATGGCTACAGCAATCGATCCCTTTTGAGTCTGTCAAAATTCAAGATTTGCTGCATGAAATCCTCGTATTAGACGATATCGCCATCCGAAAACAAATGATTCAGGTTGAGTTCAATCTGCCTGAAAGTTTGCCCCCAGTAACCACCAGACGAACTACCCTTCGCCAAGCGCTACTCACCATTGTTAATACTGCAATAAATGCGATTCCCAAAGGAACGCTTGAATTTAACGCCGAAGTCCAATTATCAGAATTATTGCTAATCGTTGAAGGATTTGGAATCTCCGAAATCAATCCGCCCGCATTTTCGGATGAAGGAACGATAACCATTCTGAATCAGTTGATCGATTTATCTGGGGGAAGATTAACGATTAACTCAACAGGCCGGGATGGTTCAGGATTTGTAGCCACCATTTCTCTACCGGTAAAAGATGTTATCAAGGTAATGGTAGTGGATGATAACCGAGACATCTTGCAGTTTGTTGCGCGATGTCTCACCGGAACGCGTTATTTAATCATTCCTGTCAGCGAACCCGAAAAGGCTGTTGAAGCAGCGCTCACAAACCTGCCTCAGGTAATCATTCTCGATGTGATGCTTCCCAGAATCGATGGATGGGAACTTTTGGGGAGTTTCAAAAACCATCCATCTCTGAAAAATATCCCTATCGTAGTTTTTAGTATTTTAAATCAGGAGCAAATGGCAAAAGACTTGGGGGCTATGGATTTTCTAAAAAAACCGGTGAGCCGTGATGATCTTCTGGCCTTTTTAGAACAAAATTCGCATTATTTTTTAATCCAATAGCGCTAAATGCCTCAATACATGCCAAGACCTGAGTCAACGACAGCCCTCCATTTTGCGTGAGGGTAATCGATTTGCTGACAATCGGTTGGCCGGAAGGGTCGCGCGCAGAAATGATAATAACCGGAATTTCTCGAAGTTTTGGGTCATTTGCTTTTTCTGCAAGAAGTTGAAACCCATCCATGACAGGCATTGTGAGATCAAGTAAGACACAATCTGGCTGTTGGGAGCGCATGAGATTAAGAGCCTCCGCTCCATTTTTGGCTGTCAAAATTCGATATTGATGTCCTGATGAAAGCAACATACGCCGAAACAATCTCAAATTATCTTCCTCGTCATCAGCGATTAATAAGGTTTGTTGCTTAAGATTAAGCCGATTGAGCGCAGTTAGGAGCGTATTTGTTGAGATGGGCTTAATCAAGTAGTCATTAACCCCCATCGACTCAGTGGCCTGTTCAATACCAGGCACTGAACATAAGATTACAGGCACGCCTACGGGGATTAAATGGATATCATCAAGATGAGAAACCGAATCGTTTGAGAAGAAATCATTGATTAATATAGCCTGGGCTGGCTCCCTATCCAATGCTTCAACCGCCTCCTGAACCGTAGAAACTTGTTGAATTTCGACATGGCTGATATGTCGAGCAAGAACGCGATATAAAGCATGGCCTTTTTCAAGAACAATAATTCGGGGTAGAACTACAGGTTGAGGCGCAAGCGTGGGTCTGGTTTTAGGTTCGAATTCAGTGTAAGGATTAATAAACCGCGTAAAAATTTCAGCATCTATCGGATGAGAAATCAAAGGCAGTTGAAAGTAAAACATTGTTCCCTCATTTTCTTTACTCTCAAACCCAATTTTGCCTTCGTGCATCTCAATAAATCGTTTGCTTATACTCAACCCCAGGCCACTTCCTCCATACATATTTCTAAAAGAAGAATCCATTTGCTGAAAAGGTTGGAACAGCCACTCCTGCATATCTGATGCAATCCCAGGCCCTGTGTCTGTAACAGTGACCGTCATCCAGAGTTGGTCGGCAAATACCCGAACAATAACGCCTCCTTTTTCAGTAAATCGCCCGGCATTGCTGAGCAGATTCAAAACTACCTGACGAATACGAGTAATATCACACTCAATCGCGGGCAAATCATCCGGGATATCCACCTTTAAATCCAATCCCTTGGAAAAAAATAATGGCTGAACTGATTTTGTAGCAGCCAGAATAATCTCTTTCATCGATGCGTTTGTTTTACTGAGGGTCATATAACCCGCGTCAAATTGACTGAGGTCCAGAATATCATCAATCAGTTTGGAAAGGTGTCTGCTATTTTTTAAGATAACATCCAAATCAGATAATAATTTTGGTGAAATACGACTGCCATAAACGCCCTTGGGGGCCTGTAAAATCATCTCACTAAACCCGATAATCATGTTTAACGGGGTGCGAAGTTCGTGGCTGACGTTGGCAACGAATCGCTCTTTGATTTGGCGCGCTTCTTCCGCTGCCAGGCGCAACGAGTGAGCCATCGCATTTAACCGAGTCAATTGTAAGTTGGCATCAGCCAAATCTTTAATGACCTGTTGAGTATGCAGGTTTTGAGATCGCATATTTTCTGTGAGTTCGTGGTTCATTTTATAATTTGACCAAGACCACCCAATAACCCCTTGAAATGGTTTAATGACCAACCACATTAAACCCAACAATATCCAAATCTCAATCAAAACAAACCACTTTATCTCACTCTCAACAAAAGGGAACCACAGCGGAAAAAGGAATAAACTTAGGCTGGAAATCAGTCCAGCAATAACGCCGCCAAACACTTTGCCAAGCGCAAACGCCAATCCGACAGGAATAATCAGCAAAAAAAGAAAAACCGCAATTTGAGTCCAGAGTGCCAATATCCATACAATGATGAAACAACCAACACTCAACAACCATGCGGAATGAGCCAACCCACGTTTACTGGTAAACCATCCCAAAAAAACTAAAAAGAATAACAACAAACCCGTCAGTCCACCTTGATGTACATGTGGCAATGTTGTCGAGAAAAAAATTAATCCAAACCCAGCCAGCAAAAGGAAGGCCAGCACAGGCTGAACGATTTCAAGCCGCAAACCATCCAATATTTCTTCAAGTTCTTCTGTTTTTACAAATATTTTTTGAGAACGTTTCGTTTGCATTTTCTGTCCTGTATTTCAGATCGGTAGGTTTAACGCTAACACCATCCAGGCGGAATCGCCTCCAATTTGCCTACGCCGAACCAGTCGCCACCAACCCGCGCTATCGCCGCCTGGGTCTGGGACGCGCCGTCGTATTGGAAGGCATCCGCCGCAGTTGGCTGCTTGGTGCCACCATCGCCTACGTCGGCTCCGATCAGCCCTTCTATCAATCGCTAGGCTTCAGGAAAGTTTTCAACAGCGAGTGCTGGGGCAAGCATATTGAAAATTGAAATTTGTTTCCATAAACAGGCCCTATTTCTTCAAATGCCTGTCCGCTATATTCAACAAGACGAAAACCGCTCCTGCTATAAGACCAAACGCAATCACTTGCCCATCGGTGACAAACACTTTGCTGCCCTTTAGCGTCACGCCCGACCTTGCCAGCAAAATCCCGATGGTGCTGCTCTCGACATGAGCCTGATTGCCAATTGTGACCAGGCCGCCATAACCGTCTTCCAGATTCAGGTCACGTCTGGCAACCGAAACGTGGCAGACACTGTCCGCAGTGCCAATAATCTCGCGGTTTTTGTTCTTGGTTTGTTTGTTGATAAAATCGCTGGCGTTTACGCTTATGGGTTCGGGAAAACGTCCTGCGGATTTTCTTCGATGGCATGGTTGATGTGTGAGAATCGCCAGCGCAGGGTTGCCGGGTCAAACTTCACCCCGGCTTGCTCGGCAACGGCTTGCAGTTCGGCTATTTTGGCGCTCATCACCACCCGCCCGGCGGGGTCATAGGTCAGGGCAAACAGGTCTTCGGGGCAATCGAATCTTTCGCCGCTGGCTGTGTAGCCCAGGCACATGGTGAAGCCCTCGCTGTGGAAGAAGACTTCAAATCCCATACCCTGCGCCACCAGGAAATCGCCTGGCCTGCCCGTAGCAGGGTCGCCATCCAGGTCGAGCAGGATCTGCCAGCCGAGGGTATCGACATCAGGCGGGAAAGGCTCAAACGGCCCGGCAACCCAGGCTTCAAAGGTCAGCATTCCGGGCATGGCGGCGGTATAGACTCCGAAGCGTTCGCCCAATTCGAGCGGGGTAATGCTTTGCGGGTCGCTGGGTGAGCCATCAGCGGCGATGACGGAAAGAGCCAGGGTTTCGCCATCATTCGGGCCTTGCAGGGTGACGGTTTTGCCGTTGCCGTTGATTTCGACCCGCCCGGTTGAAGTCCACACGCCAAGTTCACCCGTCGCGGTATCGACTGCAAGCCCTGACCACGCGCCTTTGAATTGGATGCTGAAATTCTCGCCGCTGACCGTCACAGGTTCGGCTGTCCAATTGCCGGGGGCAAAAAACTGGAATCCATCGCGCTGGGCTGCCAGGCTTGGCCGGCTGGGTTTTGCCAGCACCGGCATCGCTTGAGAATTGCCGGAAACGGTGGGCAGGTTGCCGCCGCTAAAAAATAGCAGCATATCCATTACTTTTTCAATTTCCAATTGTTGGGGCGTGGGCCCCAATGTGTACTTGCGGACGCGTTCTCCCACCGGCATACCGTTTTCAAGCGTATGCCAGTTATCGCCATATTGCGATTCCCAGCCCGAGCCTTGAAAACTTTGCATCATGTACGGGTTGTTGTCGCCGCTGAAATTGTTGGCAAACAAGCCAGATGTTTCGTCATTGAGCGGGTAGCCGTTGTACCAGGACGTTACCGACCAGATATCATCATACGCTTCGGCGTTTTCGGCGGGTTTGCTGGGGTCGGTGTGCTGGAAGACATCGCCAAGGTCGTCTTGAGATTTAGGAGCAGGGTTGGGCACGAATTTCACCTCGACCAGGCAAGGGCCAAACGAAATCCATAAAGTTTTGGGCTTGGCTGAGCCATCCTCCAACTGGTTCATGTCTGTCGGGGTGAAGGACCAGAAGAAGGATTCCATAGGGTCTTCAAAGTCGCCCGGAATGGGATTTTTGTTCGCGTCGAGCAATTTGGCGTTGCCGGGTGGGGCAATCTCTGATGTCAGGAAGGTTGCTTCACTGTCAACAATCACCAGTTTGTTCTCCGGGCTCAGGGCAGCCCATAAATGTCCTGGCGGACAGGGAATATCAAGCAATTCATCCTGTTCAGATTGGGCGAGATTTCCCCCGGTGCCTGTGTCATTTTCTGCGCCTGATGAATTCGCTCCGCTGGCGGGGTCGGTGTTTTCGCAGGCATCACCAATGCCATCTCCGTCGCTATCCGCCTGGTCGGGGTTGGGGACATCGCCACAATTGTCGTTGTAGTTGATGATGCCGTCGCCATCGTTGTCCCCTTCTGCCCATTCCCTGTCCACCAGTCCGCCTGTGAAATTGCAACTGGAGAGCAAAGCCAGGGCGATAATCAGCATAATTGCCAGAGAAACTCGCGAATGTTTCATTTTAAGCCTCCTTGTTGAACCAACGATAGTAAGCAAGAATCAGAACGAGCAAAAAGGCCAACATCACCAATCCCGCCGAGCCGGTGACCAGGGAGTTGCCCGTCGGGACGACTGCGGGCGCGATCAACCCGTCGCCGTAAGCGTTGATGTATCCATGAAATAAACTGGCGATTACGACACTGCCAGCACTGGCTTTGTACAAAAAAGGGAGCGCGCGGCAGCAGATAGCCGCGCCAGCCGTATTCATCGCCGAGGATGAAGATGGAGATGCTGAACGCGCCAATCAAGAATTCGAGGCCGAGATACGCGCCCAGGGGCATATCTGCCCGCGCCCAGGTGAAGCGGCCCAGCCCCGTCAGGTGAGTAAAAAGCGCCAGGATGCCGAAAAACAGGATGGGGGTAGTGAGAGCGAGCAGGTAAAACTTGAAGGGTCGTTTCCAGCCCATCGAGTCTCGCAACCCCTCACGGCTGACGAACATTTGCATCAGCAACGCGGCAAGCAGTGGGCCAAAATAGGCCCAACTCAGGCCACAGGCGAGAACAGTGAAAAGAACGATTTCGCGCCAGTTTGCTGAAGCCGATGGGGATTGTAAGCGCATGGGAACCTCCATTTATGAGGCAGATAACCCGTTGAAAAGAATCTCGAAGTTCTGTCGCAGGGTATCTGCCAGACTGTCGGCAGGTGTGAAGGCCAGGTTTTGCATGAATCCATCGAAAAGGCACTGAAAGGTGAAGGCAGCCCGGTTTGGGTCGCAGCGGCGCAGTTCACCGCGCGAGATGCCCTGTTCAAGGACGGCGGCAATGCTGGCCTGGTAACGAGAATTGTAGCCAGCCAGTAGATCGTGAACACGTGGTTCGGAGCGGGCAAGATGATACAGTTCAGCATACATGCGCTGTTGGGCTTCATCCTGGTTGAGTAATTCTTCGAGGAAGGCTTGCTCAAGCCGCTGGCGCGCATTGCCAGGAGCATGGATTAAGTTTTCAAGGATTTGGGCGCTTGGTTCGAGGGAGAGTTCCATGAGCGCCAGGGTAATATCCAATTTGCCGGGGAAGTAGCGGTAAAGGTTGCCAACGCTTAAATTGGCGGCGCGGGCAATATCTTCCACACGGGCAGCGACAAACCCTTTTTGTAAAAAGACTTTCTCGGCGGCAAGTAAAATTTGGGGAATACGTTCAGCGCTGGCATCGGGGCGGGGGGACATGCAGTCTCCATAACAATAAATGAATGTATACTCACTTATTATTATAGTGAGCGGTTGGCGTGGAGTCAAGTATTTTTCCACCCTGCCCAACCGCCATACTGATGGCTTTGCGGTTGCCAACGAGCGCGCACAAACTGCGGGTTCGGTTGATGGCGGTCCCCTGTGCTTGGTTTACCGAAGCCGATTATTATAATTTGCGCGCGGTTTATTTCAGGAATGCCGATTCGTATTCATTGGCTAGCCGTAACTGCCTACCCTCACCCTAACCCTCTCCCAAAGGGCGAGGGGACTGAAGCGAAAATACAGGTTTCTTACCAAAAACGGCAAATTTTTTGTAATTCGTCTCCCCTCTCCCGTCGGGAGAGGGGCAGGGGGTGAGGGTCGTAGGCAGTTACGAAAAATCAAAAAATCATGCTATACTCCCTAAAAATTACCCGAAAACTCCGCAGGAGAAACCAATGAACCTCGTCACCGGCGCAACCGGACACATCGGAAATGTCCTGATTCGCACCCTGCTGCAACGCGGCCAAAAAGTGCGCGCCTTCGTCTTACCCAACGACAACCTGACCCCGCTCGAAGGGCTGGATGTCGAAATCGCGCATGGCAACGTGCTCAACCCGGCCTCAATTGAAGCCGCCCTGAACGACGTCGACATCATCTACCACCTGGCCGCCATGATCACCATCATGCCCGGCAAAAATGAAATGGTCCAGCGCGTCAACGTAGAAGGAACGCGCAACATGCTCGCCGCCGCAAAAAAGGCCGGGGTGCGGCGCTTCATCTACACCAGTTCCATCCACGCCATCCAGCGCGTCCCGCACGGCGTCACCATCGACGAAAGCCTGCCCTACGACCCCAACAACCCCTACGGCGCGTATGACACCTCCAAAGCCCAGGCCAGCCTGCTCGTGCAAGCAGCCGCCCAAAACGGCCTCGACGCCGTCCTGGCCTGCCCAACCGGCGTCATCGGCCCGTACGACTTCCGCGTTTCGCTAATGGGCTCCGGCATCCTGCGCTATTGGGACGGCAAAGAAGTCCAGTATTTTGCCGGCGGCTACGACTACGTCGATGTGCGTGATGTCGCCGCCGGCATGATTGCCGCCGCCGAAAAAGGCCGCCGGGGAGAAAGTTACCTGCTCAGCGGCGGCTACCTCAGCAACCGCGAACTGGTCGAAACCGGTCGGCGTCTGGTCGGCGGCAATTACCCCCTGCGCGAACTGCCCATGCCGCTCGTCCACTTCCTGACCCTGCTCATGCCCATCTACTACCGTCTGAGCGGCCAATCGCCGCAACTGACCCCCTACTCGGTCGAAGTCCTGCAAAGCAACGCCAGCATCAGCCACGCCAAAGCCACCCGCGAACTCGGCTACAACCCGCGCCCGCTCGAAGAATCGCTCAAAGACGCCCTCGAATGGTTCAAAGCCAATCAGGATAAATTAATGCGGGAACCGTGAAAACGACATTCTCCACCCTCTGGCTGATTCTCACGTTCGGGCTTTTCGCCTGCGCCCCGGCCCCCGCCGCGCTCGCCCCCACGCCCGAACCTGCCACCGCGCAACCAACCTCGACCCAGCCCCCAACCGACACCGTCACGCCAAGCCCAACCTCCACATTTACCGTCACCCCTAGCGAAACCCCCACCGAAACCCCGAGCCCAACCGCGTCGGTCAAGCCTACCGAGACCCCAACCGCCACCTACGCCATCCTGCGCGGAAAAGTCAACGTCGAAAAAGTCAGCTGCCGATATGGGCCGGGCGCGATGTATTTATACCTGTACGGCATGATCCAGGGCGCCACCCAGGACCTCATCGGACGCAACGACGACGGCTCCTGGGCCCTCACCCGCGCCCGCGGCGACACCACCGCCTGCTGGGTTAAAACCGACCTGATGGACTTGAACGGCAACATCCTCAGCGTCCAACCCATCCACCCGGACGATTACAACCTGCCCATGTCTCCCTACTACGGCCCGCTGACGGGTGTCAGCGCCGCTCGTAGTGGCGATCAGGTGACTGTCACCTGGCACCCGCTCATCCTGCGCGCCGGCGACGATTCGCTGCAAACCCCGTATGTTCTGCAAGTGTGGGTTTGCCGGGGTGGCGAAATCGTCATGGAATCCATCGGCGCCTACCAGACAATCGCCACCGTCAGCGACGAAAGCGGCTGCGCCCAACCCTCGCGCGGACGCATCAGCGCCGCCGAAAAGCACGGTTACACCCAATTCGTCGAAATCCCCTGGCCGTAACGCGACATTAACGCCGTTCGTCCCCCGAGAATGCTACTCATGAACTTCGGTTCATGAGTAGCATTCTCGGTTTTTCGTAACTGCCTACCGTAGCGCGACTTTCAAGTCGCGTTTGGAGTAAGACAGTTGAGAACTTGCTTTCAGGCGACATAAACCCCCATTCGGGGACGATGTGTCGCCCTACGAATATCAGTTCGTAAGCAGTTACTCAATTCTTCAAAAATCATTCGACAAAAGATGGTTATAATCACCCCCAAAGGAAACGCCAAAATGCCCGTCAACAACATCACCCGCCTGCTCGACGCGCAAAAGATAACCTATACCCCCTTTGAAACCCCCGCCGAAAAACTGGGCGCAGAAGGCACAGCCGCCTTCCTGGGCGTGCCGCTCGAAATCATCTACAAAACCATCGTCGTCAAACGCGAGCGCGGCAAACCCATCCTGGCCGTCATCTCCGGCGCGGCAGAACTCAACCTGAAAGCCCTGGCCGCTGCCCTGGGCGAGAAAAAAGTTCACCTGCCCACCGAACGAGAAGCCGAAACCCTGACCGGCCTGCAAGCCGGGGGCATTTCGCCCCTGGCCCTGATCAACAAAGGCTTTCAGGTTGTTATCGATAGTTCCGCCCAAAATCACGCCCAAATTCACATCTCTGGCGGCCAACGCGGCCTCAACATCCGCCTGAACCCGGCAGACCTGGCCCGCCTGACCCGCGCCCAATTTGCCCCCATCCGCCAGCAAAGCGAACCACGCCCATAAAACACAGCATGGAAACAACCCTGTTCTTCCAGATTTTAGGGCTGCTCTTTCTGGCAAGCGGCGGACTTGGCCTGAGCATCTACACCATCATCGTCGGTCATACCAGCCGCTATCGCAACGCCCTGCGCTCAATCGTACCGCTCAATGCCATCAGCATCAGTTTTGCAATCCTGTTTATCGCCGGGGTTTTTCTTTTAACACAAACCGGGTTTGAACCCTGCAATTTTCTCGCCCAGGTATGGCCGGAACTAAGAAACAATCTGGGCGCGTTCATCTGCGGCGCGCCATAACGCCAGCGCAAAATTCAACTACCTGCTCGCCTGATTCAAAGATCAAGAATCCATTCAATGACCAACAACCAAAAACTCCTGCTCACCTTAATTTTTCTTGCCAGCGGCCTGGCCTTTCTCGGCGTCGCCGGCTGGTTATACCTTCAAGAAAGCCAATTCGCCATAAATGCACTCACCACAGAAGGCAGAGTCATTGGCCTTGCTGAAAGCATCGACAGCGAAAACGGATCCACCTCCTATGCCCCCATCGTCCGCTTTCAAACCGAAGGCGGGCGCGTGTTCGACTTTCAATCACCCTACTACACCTCCCCGCCAGCCTACCAAATCGGGCAAAATGTCACCGTTCTCTACCCGCCTGAAAACCCGCGCGAGGCAGTTCTAAAAGGCGCAGGCAACCTGATGATACTCATTTTTGCCATCGTCGGCGGCATAGATTTCCTCATCGGCGCATTTTTGGGCCTAAAACTACTCAACAGCAAAATTCAGGGAGGCTACTAACCCATGCGCTTTCTCGAAATCCTGATTCCCATTTTCCTCGCCATCTACTTCTTCTGGCCGCTCATCAAAGCCCGGCGCGTGCCAGCCATCAACATCCTGCCCACCTTCACCATCGTCCTGTTCATCAACCACATCAACATCGAGGGCTGGCGCTGGCAAATGATACCGCTCTACACCATCACCATCTTCACCTTCCTCGTCACCCTGCCCAAATTTCTGATGAAAAAGGGACAAGACGAAGACACGCCCTCACGCATGAACTGGATTCAGCACCTCGGCCTGGCCCTGCTCCTCGGCCTCTCCGCCGCGCTGCCGACCCTTCTGCCTGTTCCCCAAATCCCCAACCCCCGTGGGCCCCTCAGCGTTGGCACCACCACCTTTGAACTGGTCGATGAAACCCGCAGCGACCCCTACGCCCCAACCCCCACGCTCCGCCGCCTGATGGTACAGGCCTGGTACCCGGCCATGCCATCCATCGAAGCCAAACCCGCCCCCTGGATGGACTCTGCCGAAACTTTCGCCCCATCCCTGGCCGGTTTTATCAACATGCCGCCCTGGTTTTTAGATCACCTGGCTTATGCCAAAACCGCCTCTTACCCGAATGCCCCGGCCCGTGAAGACGGCCCCTACCCGCTGATTCTCTTCTCACACGGCTGGAACGGATTCAAAGAACAAAACACCTTCCAAATGCAGGAACTGGCCTCGCATGGCTACGTCGTCGTCTCAGTACAGCATACCTACGGCGCCATCCTGACCGTTTTCCCCGATGGCAGCCTGGCCCCCAACAACCCAACCGCCCTCTTCGGCCCCGGCCCCGAAGACGACGACAACGCCGCCCGCGCCCTGGTAGCCCAATGGAACGAAGATGTTGGCTACACGCTAAGCATGCTCGAAGCATGGAACCAGAACGATCCCCAAAATATCTTCACCGACCTGCTCGACCTGGATCGAATTGGCGCAATGGGACACTCCACCGGCGGCGGCGCGGCCATCCAATTCTGCGCCAGCGACCCGCGCTGCAAGGCCGGCCTGGCAATGGACGCTTTTATGACCCCGGTGGCCGAATCCACGCTCGCAAACGGTATCCAGCAGCCCTTCCTGTATCTCTTCAGCCAGTCCTGGGCCGATCGAATCGATAGCAAAAACAATCGCCTTTTCAACCAGTTTTACGCCAAACTACCCCAGCCTGCCCCGGTCATCACCCTGCTTGGCACCAGCCATTTCGATTTCAGCGACCTGCCCGCGCTCTCGCCGCTGGCCCCGCAACTGGGGCTAAAAGGCCCGCTTAACGGCGCGCGCGTGCAAGAACTGATTAACACCTACAGCCTGGCCTTCTTTAATCAGCAATTCAAAGCGATTCCCAGCCCGCTCTTCGACGGGCCGCAACCCAATTATCCTGAAATGCGCTACGAGCAACGCTAATGCCAACGCTTCAAAAATACTACCCTGCCCTTTTCTTGCTGGTCAATAGTCCCGCGCTGGTACTGTGCGGGCTGGCTTCGCTGACCGCCAACGCTCCATTTCAATCGACAGCCCGCACAGCCCTGAGCGGCATAATCTTCCTACTGGCCGGGCTGGCACTGATCGGCGGCCTGGCGCTGTGGAAAAATGCCCACAAAAGCAGGTCACTCCACCCAAACCGCTTTGTCCTTGTCCTCACGGCGGCGGTATTCTTCGCTGCCTGGCCCCTGGCCTGGCTTCCGCCTGAAAAAAGCGGCACCTACTATTACTACTTCGTCGGCGTTCAGCCCTTTATCGGCTGGTTGGCTTTCGCCAGCGCGCTGGCTTTGCTCATGGGCCTGACCTTGCGCCCCGGCTTCTCGATTGCTACCGGCCTCGGCTACTGGCAAGACAAAAAAACAACCCTGCGAATTGCGCTGACAGCCCTGAGCCTGTTCTTCGCGCTTGCCCTGCTGATTAACTGGCTGAAACTCTGGGCCGCCAACGAGCCGTACTGGTGGGGCGCGGGCGTGCCGTTGCTCATCTGGCAAGTGTATCTCATTCTTCTGGCTGGTCTGTTGCTCTGGCAGGTGCGCTGTCGCTGGCCGCGCTATGGCGATGCGCTGGCCTTCTTTGCCATTTGGGCTGTTTCGGCCTGGCTGTGGGCTGCCCAACCCTTGCAACCCAGTTTCTTCTTCACCCCGCCGTTCTTACCCAACCACGAGATGTATCCCTTCGCCGACCTGGAGTTTTTCGACCGCTCGGCCCAATACGCGCTCATCGGACAAGGCATTAACAATGGGGATTTTTTTGACCGAACGCTCTATATCGCCTTTGTCATTTACCTGAAAACCTTTTTCGGCCAAAAATACGACGTTTTAATGAGCGCGCAAGCCGCAATCTTTGCGGTCTTTCCGGCCATCATTTACCTGATTGGCCGCGACCTGCACAGCCGACCGGCGGGTTTCATCGCGGCGGCCCTGGCTGCCTGGCGTGGCGTGAATGCCCTGGCCGCGATGACTCTGATCAACACCTCCACCGCCAAGCACATGCTCACCGACTTTCCCACCGGGTTGGGGCTGGCTATCTTTGCGCTCTTTCTCGTCCAATGGCTGCAAGACCCACCCAATCGCTGGCACAAAGCCGCCTGGGCCGCCGGAACCCTGGGGTTGACTTCGCTCTTGCGCCCGCATGTCATGCTGGTTTTGGTCGTTTTCCTGCTGGTCGTATTTTTAGTTGCCCTCCCCAACTGGCGGCGCGCAATGGCAACCGCTGCCCTGAGCGTGCTGGCCTTTTTTGCCGGCATTGGCCCATGGATCTTTTTCAGCGGCAGCAATGTTTCAATTCTTAACCTTTACACCACCCGCATTCGCAATGTCATCGAAGAGCGTTATATCGAACCGCAAATCCCGGCCCTGCCCGGCCAGGGGGGGTTGCTGGCGCTGGCCCACGGGCCAGAAATGCCGCTTGACGTGCCGTTTCAGATGAGTCACTTTCTCAACAACCTGCAAACCTCCGCGCTAACCCTGCCGCTCACCCTGCAACTGCACTCTTTGCAAGAAATTACGCGCGATACCGAAACGGTCTGGCAATCGCACTGGCAGGGAGATTTTTCGACGCAGGGAATGCTGATGCTCTGGCTGGGGCTGGGACTGACGGCCCTGGGCCTGGGCGCAGCGGTCAATCAATCGCGGCGGGCAGGTTGGGCGTTGCCGATTATCTTCTTGTTGTATGCGGCGGCCAACGCATTTGCGCGCACTTCGGGCGGACGCTATCTGGTGCCGATGGATTGGATTGTGATTGTCTTTTTCGGGCTGGGGTTAACGGTTTTGCTTGAAGCAGGGCAGGCGTTTTTTAAGCGGGAAGCAGCAAGAGCGGCGTTTGTTCCGCCCGCCCCTCTCGCGCAGAGAAAAATTCATTGGGGCATAAAAAGCCTGGGCGTGCTGGCCTGCCTGGGCGCGGTTGGCGGGTTAATTCCCCTTTCTCAAACCTTCCATGCGCAACGGTTTGAAACACTTTCGCAAGAGGCTTTGATCGAGCAATTAGAAGATTATGGGTTAAGCGAAGTGTCTATACGCAGTTTCCTGAAGAACAACGAATCCGCCGCTTTGATGAATGGCGCGGCACTCTATCCGCGTTTTTTGGCTCAGGGCGCGGGGATTCCTTCGTGGAAACCGTATCAGGCGGTTGAATACCCACGCACCATCTTCACGCTGATTGGGCCGCGCCCCGCGCATGTGATTGTGGTGCTACCCGGCCCGGCCCCCGAGTGGTTGCCGCATAATAGCGATGCGCTTGTTTTGGGATGCAAGCGTGATTATGAACAGGAACGAATTTACGATGCGTTGCTGGTGGCGCTGCCCGAAACAGGGATTGTGTACCACGCCAACCCTGAACGCCCTCTGCAATGCCCCATTGCCGAGCCAGTTTGCAATAATAACAAATCTTGCCGCTAAAGACGGGTAAAATTATTCGATGACCAGCGACCCGCGCAAATTACCCAAGTTACTCTATATTGAAGATAATCTCGAATCGCGTATTCTTGTGCGGCGGATGTTGGCGCGTGATTTTATTGTGCTGGAAGCCGATAACCCGCTGGATGGAATTGAACTGGCGGTAGATACCCAACCCAACCTGGTTTTGCTCGATATTAACCTGCCCGAAATGAGTGGGCGAGAAGTGGCAGCGCGTTTACGCACCCTGCTGCCCAATACGCCGCTGGTAGCCTACAGCGCGGATGAATCGCCACAGGCGCGCGAACGCACCCTGGCGGCTGGTTTTGCCGGGTATATCGATAAATCTGCCGATATTGATACGATGGCCGACGCGCTGCTCGAATTTTTGGGCGGCAAGCGTGAAACGCTGGTCGATATGGGCAGTTACCAGCAAGATTTTGCTTCAGAACTGGTGGAGCGGCTGGAGGGGAAGATCCGCGAGTTGACGCGGGCCGTTGAGCGGAATGAGTTTTTGAACGAGCAAAATCGGCGCATGATTCTGCTTTTGCAGCGCCGCCAGCATTTGCTCGAAGCCGGGGCGCGGGTGGGGCAGATTATCACCTCCATCCTTAACCTCGATGAGTTGCTCAACGTAAGCGTTAGGGTGGTTTGCGAAGAATACGGGTTTGCCGGCGCGGCGGTTTTCTTAATGGACAATAGCCGCGAATGGGCCGAATTAAAGGTCAGCCACAATTTTCCATTTACCGAAAGCCGGTTATCGGTGGAACGCGATGCGCTGGTAAGCGCGGCAATTCGGGATGAAGAAATCAGCATTCGCAACAACGAAATGGCCCTGCCGCTGCGCGTAAAGGGTCAATTGCTTGGGGTCTTGAGCGTGCGCGGCAACCCCGAACAGCCCCTCAATGAAGACGACCTGGCCGCCTTCCAAACTCTGGCCAACCAGGCGGCCATTGCCGTCAATAACGCGCTCTTGCTGCGCGATCTGAACGAAGCCAACCAGGAAATTGTGCGCAACAAAACCTTTCAAGCGATTGCAACCGCCACCGGGGAAGCCATTCACTGGGTGGGCAATAAATCTGCGCCCATTCCGGCCAGCGCGAAACGGGTGCGCGAAGATTTGCTCGAAATGGCAGCCTTGTTTCGGGCCTTGCTGCCGCCTGCGGATGAAAAAACACGCACCGACCCTTACCAGGCTGCCGCGCAAGAAATTTTCGACACGCTGGAGCAGGTTCAACCCGCCTATCGCCTGCCCAAAAAGCCCCTGCCGCTCGGTCTGGAATCGATGCTCGAAGACCTGGAAATTATCGAGCAGAGCGCCAAAACCATTCTGGATATTAAAGAAGATTTGATTGGCCCGGCCCGGCTGAAACAGGAAACGGTCATTGACCTGAATCAATTAATTCGGGAGACCGTTTTCCAGATGGGCCTGCCCGAACATGCGATGACGCTCGAACTACCTGAAAGCCTGCCCCCCGTTCTTAGCGACGCGCGCCAGTTGGGGCAGGTGTATAACAATCTGATAAAAAACGCCTGGGAAGCGATGAACGGTCAGGCCAATGCCCATATCTGGGTGCGAGCGCGCCTGGATGATGAGCGCAAAAATATCATCAGCCAGGTGCAAGACAACGGCCCCGGCATTCCAGCAGAAATATTGGAAAAAATCTGGGTCTCCTTCTTCACCACCAAAGGCAACCGGGGCGGCACCGGGTTGGGTCTTTCGGCCTGCATGGAAATTATCAGCCAGGCCGGCGGGAAAATTCATGTTACCTCTACCCCAGGCCAGGGAGCCATTTTCAGCGTAGAACTTCCTGTTTTCACTGGCAAGCAGGTTGGGATATAATAAGCCATCCAAAATCAATTATCCTATCCCGGTCACACTGTTGCGCTCGCCAGATGTAAAAAAGAGACAGCATTGTTGTAACGGGCATAAAAGAAGGAGGCAACATGCCCAAAATTCTAATCGTTGACGACGAAGCCGCCGTAGCGCGCAGTATGCAAAAAACATTGATACGCGCCGGGTACGAGGTGGAAACCGCTTCAAACTGCGAGGAAGGCTGGCAAGCCCTAAGCGAGCAAGCCGAACAATTTTCCCTGGCCCTGCTCGATTTGAACATGCCAGGCTTTGGCGGCACTCCCGCCTCAGATGCCGGCCTCGATTTGCTCGAAAAAATTAACGAGACCTGGCCCCAATTCCCTGTATTAATCCTGAGCGCCTACGACGACCCGACTCGCGCCAGCGAAGCCGCCAAACGCGGCGCGCGCGGTTTCAACGTTAAAGGACACGAACAAAATATTCTCGAACAAATTCAATCTATTCTCGGTGGAGGCCAATAGCGATGACCCCGCAACCCCAAACTGAACTCGAAAAATCTGAACGCCGCGCCCGATTGCTTCAAGCCGCCAATCAGGTTGGCAAACAGGTCACTTCGATACTCGACCTGAACGAACTGTTGCCCAAAACAGTTGATATCATTTGCGATGCCTACGGATTTTATTATGCGGGCGTTTTTCTGCTCAATGAAGATGGCAGCAATGCCCTGCTCTGCGCCGGACACGGCGAAGCCGGTCAGTCGATGGTTGCCGCCGGTTACAATCTGGAAATGAACGGCCATTCGATGATCGCCTGGTCGATCAATAACCGCCAGGCGCGTATTGCGCTGGATGTGGGCGAAGATGCCGAACATTTCAAAAATCCTTACCTGCCACTTACCCGCTCTGAAATGGCTCTGCCTTTGGTGGTTGGCGAGAAGGTTCTTGGCGCAGTCACAGTTCAAAGCACCGAAGAACGCGCCTTCAGCGATGAAGATATTCTAACCCTGCAAACCATGGCCGACCAGTTGGCAGTTGCCATCAATAATGCCCGCCTTCTGCAAGAATTACAACGCGCCAACGAATTTCTACTGCGCGCCAAAACCTACGAAGCCCTGACAGCCGCCACCACCCAGGCCATTCACTGGATTGGCAACAAGGCCCTGCCGATGACCACCGCCATTGAGCGCATCCGCGCCGATGCCGCCAGCGGAAATGTAGACGAGGAAGACCTGTCTTTGCTGCAAGAAAGCGTAAAACTGATTGTGGAAGTGAAAGACAACCTGCTCGGCCCCATTCGTGAGCCGCAAACCCGGCCTGTGATGGCTTCAGACCTGGCCCGCGCCGCCGCCGCGCAATTGGGCTTGCCTGAAGCGATTGTCAAAATCGAGGTGGAGGAAAATACCCCTTACATTGAAGCCGATAGCGCTCAAATGGTTCGCGCCTTCTACAATTTGCTAAAAAATTCAATCGAAGCCCATGCCGGCCGAATTTATGTTCACGTTGCGCCGGCAGGCAACCGCCAGGTATCCATTGAGATTGCAGACGACGGCGATGGCATGTTGGCTGAGATGAAAGAAAAAGCCTGGGCCGCGTTTGTCAGCACCAAAGAGAATCATACCGGCCTGGGCTTACCGGCCACGTTGTTAATTGTCAACCAGCATCATGGCAGTATCAACATCGACAGCGCCCCCAAGCGCGGCACGGTCATCACCATTTGGCTGCCAGCAGCCAACCACGAGAGCGTCTTATTAAACAGCGACCCCAAAAACATTCTACTGATTGATGACGAAGACCGCTGGGCAAATTTCGCCCTCGAAACCCTGAGCGCAGCCGGCCACACCGCGCGGCGCGAAAAAAGCGTCGAACCCGCCGACCTGATCCTTCTGGACGAATCGCTGTTTGGCGCGCAAATAGACGAGATTGTTGCCAAAATCAAGGAACTTGGCCTCGAAAAGAAGACCATCGTCGTCTCGGCTGCGCCCAGCGTTAACGCAGTCAATCGCTTTAGCAAACATGGCATTACCAGCGTTGTCCTCAAACCTTATACCGCCACAGAACTAACCGCGCTGGTATAACTTCATCGAAGTACGCATCTCCCAAAGTAGTGGGACAAGATTGTCATCTTGTCCCACTTATTTTGTTCGCGCCAAACATCACAAAATCATGTAAAATTGAAGCAACAGGAGGCGCATAGGATGGAAAATAGCACGCAAAATAGCCCGCAGGCCCGGTCAGAAATCCCTGATCTTTGGGGTCAAAATGGACATTGTCCGGTTTGTGGCGCAAAACCTTTGTACGTCAGGCATCTCGATAGCGGGCCCGATTTTTTGCTCTGCCAAAAATGCGAACTATCGTTTGAAGTTGCGCAAAGTGGCGGCAACATTCGCCTCAAAAATATTCCTGAAGATTTGGGCTTTGCCGAGGAGCGGCTGCGCTACAAGTGGGTTGCGCCACAATTCTTAAAAACCCTGGTCGAAGAACGCGATACCCGCAAGCGAGCCCTCGCGCAAGAAACAATTACCCCACCACAAGCAAACCTGGCCGATATTGAAGTGTGGGAACGAACGCTCTCCCTGCATAAAATTGGTAACTCCCCAAAAAAAATCAAATATATCTTGCTTCAGGCCGGCGCTACCCCGCGCCAAACCGAGTTATCGCTCAAAAAACTGGAAAAAGAAATCAAAACCGAAACCAAACAACAAAGCACAAAACTTCTCTGGCTGGGAAGCGGGGTGCTTGCCCTCTTTGCGCTTATTTTCGCCGGAATTTTCGGTTTTCAAAGCCAGATTGCCGCCCGGCTCGAAGCCGGAGCCGCAGGAGAGATCGCGGAAGATACGCCCGCCATCCCCATTCGTGATGTGGCAGATATATTGCCAGATATGGTCAAACCAGAGTTTCTAAAATCACAGCCCGCCAAAGTCATTCAGGGCGCGCCAGCCAGCGCATCATCAAACTCGACCTCCTCCGTCAATCGTTGCCCAGCCCAAAGCCAGGATGCCGCAAAATTATTCGGCGGCAGGGCGGAAGCCTGGTCACCTGGCACGCAGCCAAGAACCTGGCAAATGATTGACACGGGCACGCCTGTCACCGTTCGCATTCCATCCGGGATGGTCGCCGGGTACATCGACAATACCACGTTCATGTTTTTCTCTGCCAATGGCCCGGCAACGGTGCAAAATGTAAGTTTTCTGGTGGTTACCTGCGATTAGCCCACTTGACATTTTACAGTTAACCTGTAAAATAGTTATACTGATTAACTATTTTACAGGTTAACTATGTCTAACACCCCCCTGCTCGATAAATTTTGGGAAGTCATTCCCCCGGCCTGGTTTCAGGCCAGGGCCAGAATTCGCGGCGCGGCTGCCGAACAGTTCAACCTGACGGTTGAGCAGTTTCAGGTGCTGCGCCGCATCCGACGTGGATTCGACTCGGTCAGCGCCATCGCCGACGACGCCCGCACCAGCCGCCCGGCAATCAGCAAGACCGTCGACGGTCTGGTCAATCGCGGGCTGGTCAGCCGCCTGACCGACTCCGCCGACCGCCGCCACATCCGCCTATCGCTCACCGAAGAAGGCGCGCGCGTGATGAACGGCATCTTCGACGAAACCAATGCCTGGCTCGATTCAAAACTCTCCAGCCTGTCCGCCACTGAACAAAAACAACTCGTTCAGGCCCTTGATTTGTTGCATAAGACGCTGGAGGATGGTTGTTAATCGAGGATGGTTAATGGAAAATCGTTAATCGAAAATTCTATCTTGACCAGCCATCCACTATTCACCATTAACCATTAACCATTAACTATTAACTATTAACTATTCACCATGCCCCATTCTCCATTCTAAAATCAACAATCCAAAATCCCATGTCTCTCCTGCGCCTGAAATTCATTCTCAAACCTTACCTGCCCCACCTGGTCCTGGCCCTGCTCAATCTGGTTGGCCTGACCGCCGTCAGCCTGTATGTGCCACGCGTCATCCGCCAGGTGATTGATGACGGCATTCTGCCGGTTGACCTGAACGTCATCCTGCGTTCGGCCCTGCTTCTGCTGGCCCTCGGCTTGCTCACCGCCGCCCTGGTCGGCATTCAGCGCTTTATTACCGAATGGATTGGCGGACACATCGGCTACGACATCCGCAACAAACTCTACGACCACATCCAGCACCTGTCCTTCTCGTACCACGACCACGCCAAAACCGGTCAACTGATTTCACGCTGCATCGAAGATACCCGCGCCGTGCAAAACTTCATCGGCGGCTCAATTGTCGAAATCGTGCAACTCATCTTCCTGTTAATTGGCGCGCTGGCGATTATGTTCAGCGCCAACTGGCAACTAACCCTGATTGCCATCCTGCCCATTCTACCGATGGTCTTTATCACCTTCGACTTTGGACAACGCATTACCGCCCTATTTTTCCACGTCGACCACATGCTCGGCGAACTCTCGGCGCGCTTGCAAGAAAACGTGAGCGGCGTGCAGGTCGTGCGCGCCTTTGCGCGTGAAAATCACGAAATCGAACGCTTCGACGAGACCAACCGCGGCTACTTCCAGGCCCGTCTGCAAGTCATCGGCACCTGGGCCAAAGTCATGCCAACCACCGACTTTCTCGTCACGATGTGCACCATTCTGATCTTGTGGTTTGGCGGCAACATGGTCATAAACGGCACGTTAAGCGTTGGCGAACTGGTGGCATTCAACGCTTATGTGCTAATGCTGGCCGCCCCCGCCCAGCAACTGACCTGGCTGGTCAACGCCGCTGGCGAAGCCTCCGCCGGGGCCAAACGCGTGCTAGAAGTGCTGGATACCGCCCCAGAAATTGAATCGCCGCCAGATGCGGTCAAACCGTCCACCCTGCGCGGCGAAGTCGAGTTCCGCCAGGTTGCGCTCAAATATCTGGACGAGAAAAAAGCATCTTTAACGGATATCAACCTGCGCATCAAACCGAACCAGTTGATCGCCTTAATTGGCACCACCGGCTCGGGCAAATCCTCGCTGGTCAACCTGATCCCGCGCTTTTACGACGTGACCGCCGGCGCAGTGCTGGTAGATGGCGTAGACGTGCGCGCCTACGACCTGACCGGCCTGCGCGACCAGATCGGACTCGTCCTGCAAACCTCGCTGCTTTTCTCCGACAGCATCCGCGAAAACATCGCCTACGGACGCCCCGACGCCAGCGAAGCAGACATCATCGCCGCCGCCCGCGCCGCCCAGGCCGACGAATTCATCCGCGAAATGCCGCAGGGCTACGAAACCATCGTCGGCGAACGCGGCGTGACCCTTTCGGGCGGACAGCGTCAGCGCGTCGCCATCGCCCGCGCCCTGCTCATGGACCCGCGCATTTTAATTTTGGACGATTCACTCTCCAGCGTCGATACCCAAACCGAGCACCTCATCCAGCAGGCCCTCGACAAACTCATGGAAGGCCGCACCACCTTCGTCATCGCCCACCGTTTAAGCACCGTCCGCCGCGCCGATTTGATTGTGGTCATGGACAAAGGCCGCATCGTCCAAACCGGCACCCACGCCCAACTGCTGGCCGAAGGCGGGCTGTATAAAGAGATTCACGATTTGCAATTGATAGAAAACAAATTCGCCGAAGAAGAAAACGTAGAAAAAGAAAAACCAGAAGTAAGAAGAACAAAGGATTTTGGATAACTCAACACCCAACACCCGACACCCTATGACCCTAATCACCCCCCCCGCCTACGTCACCCAATCCGAGGAACTGTACGACAAAGCCCTCGACCCACAAGTTGCCCGCCGCTTGTTCGGGTTTATTGCCCCCTACAAATGGAAAATGCTATTCGCAACCTTCCTCATGCTGGCCGCCACCGCCTCAGCCGTCATTGGCCCCTATCTGGTCAAAGTCGCCATCGATGACGGCATTCTGGCCCAAGATGTGGTTACGCTCCGCAATGTCGTGCTGATTTATCTGGGCGCGGCCATCATCCGTTGGGGCTTCATCTACTGGCGCGTCAAAATTATGGCCTGGGTGGGCCAATCTTTCATTTACGACCTGCGCAAAAAACTCTTCGCCCACCTGCAAAAACTCTCACTCGGCTTTTACAGCCGCTACAGCGTCGGGCGCGTCATCACCCGCGTCATCAACGACGTTGAAACCCTGCGCGAATTCGTCATCTGGGCCGTGCTGGCCATCGCCCGCGACCTGTTCTCGCTGATCGGCATCATCATCGCCATGCTGGCCCTCGATGTCAAACTCTCCCTGCTAACCTTCATCACCCTGCCAATCATGGTATTGGCTACGCGCATGTACCGCGCTCGCGCGCGCTTTGCCTACCGCCGCGTGCGGGCTGCCATCTCGTGGGTCAACTCAGTGCTGGCTGAAAACATCAACGGCATCCGCGTGGTGCAGGCCTTCAGCCGTCAGGCGCGCAACTACAGCAAATTTAGCGAAACCACCAACCGCTACCACCTGCAAACCGTCATCCGCGCCGCCAAAATCGCCGCCATTTTCCTGCCCATTGTCGACATTCTGCGCGGGCTGGCAACCGCCGCCGTCATCTACTTCGGCGGAGCCGCCGTGCTGGGCGAAAGCATCAGCCCTGGCGTACTGGTCGCCTTCGTGCTGTACATCGACCGCTACTTCGACCCCATTCGCGACCTTTCGCGCCGCTATGACACCCTGCAATCGGCCATGGCCGGCGGTGAGCGCGTCCTGGCCCTGATGGATACGCCGGTGGATGTGCAAGACGCCCCCGACGCCCAAACCCTGCCACCGATTAAGGGCGATGTTCGCTTCGAAAACGTTTCCTTCCACTACTCCGACGACCCCGAAGCGGCCAGCGGAACGAATCAGCCTGACTCTGAAACCGGGCAAAAGCGCAGCGCGCTCGCGCCAACCCCCGTTCTACACGAGATCAACCTGTTCGCTCCGGCCGGCTCCACCATTGCCCTGGTCGGCGAAACCGGCGCCGGAAAAACCACTCTGGTCAAACTACTCTCACGCTTCTACGACCCAATCGAAGGCGCGGTACGAATCGACGGAGTCGACTTACGCGCCGTCACCCAGGACTCGCTGCGCGAACAAATGGGCATCGTTCTGCAAGACCCCTTCCTCTTCAACGGCACAGTCAAAGATAACATCAAATTTGGCCGCCTCCACGCCACCGATGCCGAAGTCGAAGCCGCCGCCAAAGCGGTTGGGGCCCACGAGTTCATCATCAACCTGAAAAACGGATACGACTCACCGGTCGAGGAAGGTGGCGTTTTGCTCTCGGTTGGGCAGCGCCAGTTGATTTCCTTCGCCCGCGCCCTGCTGGCCGATCCGCGCATTCTCATTCTCGACGAAGCCACCTCCAGCGTCGATACCCAAACCGAGCAAATCATCCAGCGCGCCCTGGCAACCCTGCTGAAGGGTCGCACCAGTTTTGTCATCGCCCACCGCCTGTCCACCATCACCAACGCCAACAAAATCGTCGTCATCAACGACGGCAGAATCAGCGAACAAGGCACGCACGAAGAACTGCTCGCCAGGCGCGGCAGATATTTCGAGTTGTACCAGAGCGGGTTTGAAGAAAGTTAAACCAAAACTGTTGACATTCATGTTTTTTGTGCTATACTATGAAAGTGCTTACATGAAAGCACTTTCATAGATAATGAAACCTGCGAAATCCCCCTTCCCTACGATTTACGATGTGGCCCAGGCCAGCGGCCTGAGCATTGCTACAATTTCGCGGGTAGTTAATTCGCCTGAAAAAGTTAACCCGGCAACGCGCGAGCGGGTAATGAGCGTCATCGAAGAAATTGGCTTTGTGCCAAAAGCCGACGCCCGCGCGCGCGCCCTGCAAAGCACCGGGCGAATTGGGGTGGTTACGCCTTTCTTCACTGCGCCCTCTTTTGTTTCGCGTTTGCGCGGCATCGCCGATGCGCTTTCGCCCACCAATTACGAGATGGTGGTCTATCCGGTAGATTCAAACGAGCGAATTCAGCATTACATTCAAACCCTGCCGCTGGTGCGCAATCTCGACGGCCTGATTGTTGTCTCCGTAGCCCTGTCAGACGAAGATGCCCGCCGACTGCGCGAATATCAGCTGGAAACCGTGCTGATTGAATATCCCAACGCTTTGCTAAATACAATTGAAATAGACGATTTTGAAGGCGGTTTGATGGCCGGAAATTATTTAATTTCCAAAGGCCATCGAAAAATCGCCTTTCTTGGCGTTTCTGGCCTGCCTGA
The DNA here is from genome assembly GCA_034411635.1 of Anaerolineales bacterium. Classification (GTDB taxonomy): domain Bacteria; phylum Chloroflexota; class Anaerolineae; order Anaerolineales; family Villigracilaceae; genus UBA8950. The sequence goes on along the minus strand of DAOUML010000276.1, from coordinate 918 downwards.
ATATTCCATTCACCCCGAAGACCAGCGTTTTCTCGGCTTCCGCAAAGCCCTGACGCGCGCCGGCCTCAGCATACCGGATGCCTATATTTGCAGCGCCCCTTACCGGCTGGAACTGAATGAATGCGCCCTTCATCTCTTGGAAATGCCAGACCGACCCAGCGCAGTGTTTGCCGCCACCGATTTGCAGGCCATGGGCCTGCTAAAAATTGCCCGCGAAAAGGGACTGCGCGTCCCCGAAGACCTGGCGATTGTCGGCTTCGATGATATTGATTTTGCCGATTACGTTGGCCTGACCACCATCAGACAACACATGTATCGCTCAGGAAAACTGGCCGTTGATATATTGCTCTCGCACCTGAAACAACCCGAAACAGAAGTTCAGCATCTCAAACTACAACTGGAACTGATTGAACGCAACACAGCCTGAACCAGTTGTTTGCCTGAAAATTGAAAGTTGAATATACCGATGGGGGATGCATCGCGAGTGTTTTTGAAAGGAGGCTGTAAGACCAAGCGACAAAAAATGTATCCGTGTCAGTTTTTCAGTACCAAAATTCAAACCCGTAAATTTCAAACTGTTTGGAGGAAAAGATGAAAACTATGTTTTGGCGCATCGTTTTGCTAATCGCCGCCCTGGCGATGGTGCTGGCGGCTTGTGGCCCTGCCGCCGCCCCCGCTACCGAAGCCCCTGCCGAACCGGTTGCTCCCCCCGCCGGATCGCAAGTTCCCGTTACCGCCCCCGCTGGCTCAGAATTGGCCCGCGCGCTGGCTGGTGAGTTCAAAGGCACCACCGTCACCATGTCTGGCCCCTTCACCGATGCCGATGCCATCAAATTTGAAGAATCGGTCAAACGCTTCGAAGAACAGACCGGCATCAAGATTCAGTATTCCGGCTCGAAAGAGTTCGAGGCTGAAATC
>DAOUML010000275.1:0-1911 GCA_034411635.1 Anaerolineales bacterium | reverse complement strand
TACGCTTTTTCCTCATACGTCGAAAGCAATAACTTATTCAACGCCGAAAGATAAGCCTTGGCGCTGGCGACGATGATGTCGGTATCGGCGCCGTAGCCGCCGAAGGTGCGGTGGCGGGCGTCTTCGGTCTGTGGGGAGGTGCGGGTGGTGGTGTGGCCGTTTTCAGCCTGCACGCGGACAGTCACTTCGCCGAGCGCGTCGATGCCTTCGGTTACGGCGTGGACGTTGAACTCGAGCAATTTGCTCTTGGCTTTCACGACCATGTCGATGGCCTTGTAAATCGCGTCCACCGGGCCGGTGCCGACTGCCGGTTGGACGTAGATTTCGCCGTCTGGCCCGCGCAGGCGCACGGTGGCGGTCGGCAGGCCCATCGTCCCGCAAGCGACCTGCAAACCGTCCAGGCTGTAGACTTCGTTGGCCTGGTAGACCTGGTCTTCGACCAGCGCTTCCAGGTCGGCGTCGGTGATGGTCTTTTTCTTGTCGGCCAGGTCTTTGAATCGCTCGAAAATCGTCCCGAGGTCTGCGGGGCTGAATTCGTATCCCATCTCCTGCAAATGGACTTTGAGCGCGTGCCGCCCGGAGTGTTTGCCGAGCACCAGTTTCGAGCGGCTCAGGCCAACCGTTTCGGGGGTCATGATTTCGTAGGTCTGGTGGTTCTTGAGCATGCCGTCCTGGTGGATGCCGGCCTCGTGGGCGAAAGCGTTCGCCCCGACGATGGCCTTGTTCGGTTGGACGCTCATGCCGGTGTAATTGCTGACCAGTTTGCTGACGCGCGTAATCTGGGTGCTGTCGATGCCGGTGGTGCAGCCGTAGGTCTGCGGGCGGGTCTTGAGCGCCATCACGATTTCTTCCATGGCGGTATTGCCGGCCCGCTCACCGATGCCGTTGATGGTCACTTCGGCCTGGCGCGCCCCGGCCTGGATTCCGGCCAGGGTGTTGGCGGTCGCCAGCCCCAGGTCGTTATGGCAATGCACCGAGACGGTAATCCCCTCGTGCATGCCCGGCGTGTTTTTGATAATGCCCTCGATCAGCGCGCCGAACTCTTCGGGCGTCGTATAACCAACGGTGTCGGGGATGTTCAGGGTGGTCGCCCCGGCGCGGATGGCTTCGCCCAGCACCACGTACAGGAACTCGGGATCAGAGCGTCCGCCGTCTTCGGGGCTGAATTCGACATCCTCGCACAGCGAGCGGGCGTAACTGACCATCTGGTAAACCTGGTCGACCACTTCTTCAGGATCCATCTTCAATTTGTATTTCATGTGGATCGGCGAAGTTGCCAAAAAGGTGTGGATGCGCGGATGTTTGGCGTGGCGGACGGCCTCCCACGAGGCGTCGATGTCATTTTTGGTGGCTCTTGCCAACCCGCAGATGACCGGCGCTTTCGACCCGTCGCCTGGGTTGCCCACTTCAACCGCAATCCGGCGGACGGCTTCCAAATCGTCCGGTGAAGCGGCGGGGAATCCGGCCTCGATCACATCCACGCCCAGGCGGGCCAGGTTGCGGGCTACTTCCAACTTTTCAGCCGAGGTCATCGTCGCGCCGGGCGATTGTTCGCCGTCGCGCAGGGTGGTGTCGAAGATTTTGACGTAATTGTTCATGAGTGCTCCTTGCTATTTGGTAACTGGAGATTGGTAATTCGTTATCCGTGTCTGTCATTTCGAACCGCGTAGCGGTGAGAAATCTTTGTCACGGGGTAAGATTTCTCGCTATCGCTCGAAATGACAATTACAGGAAGAGTGGTAATTACCAATCACCAATTACCCTTTACCAACCTACTTCTTCCAATTCTCTGGCCTCAACGACCTTACCGCCGCCCCGGCCTGCCACATCTCTGATTCGCGGATGGCGCGCAGTTCTTCTTCGAGTTTGGCGCGGTAGTCTTCGCGGCTGTTGGCTTCGAGCGTGATGCGG
>DAOUML010000274.1:0-1610 GCA_034411635.1 Anaerolineales bacterium | reverse complement strand
CGATAGCGTTTGTGGTTGTCACTCATGGTCTGCTCCTGGTTCTGTAGTAGGAACCCAAGCTTACCAGAGGTCAGCCACTATTTTTGTCCGGTAGAGAATCTCAACAAGGACATTCGTTTACCGCGCAACGATATTCGGCACTACAATTATGATCTCAGATATGCTACTCTCTACAAGGAGATACCCACATGGATAATGAAAGCACAATTCCCGACGTTCATTTCAAACGTATCAGCGCCCAAACCGTGGTTGAGATTTGCAAGTTAAGTGAAACCCTGTCCCCGCAGCAGCGGCTGATGGTCGCTGATAATGCCATTTCGATTGCCCAGGCGCACTTCTCAGAAAACGCCTGGATGCGCGCCATATACGCCGATGATACACCAGTCGGCTTCATCATGTTGCACATAGGATCCGATTACGACGACGGTATTGACTGTCCCGGCGTCTTTCTGTGGCGATTGATGATTGCCGCACCTTTTCAAGGCAAGGGCTATGGACGCCAGGCCATCGAGCGCCTGCTCGAACACTTGCGCGCCCAGGGTGCCACCGAACTATTTACCAGCGTTCATCTGGGTGAGCAAAGCCCCGAAGCGTTCTACAAGGGACTTGGCTTTGAACCCACAGGCGAATATTATGGGGGTGAGCCGGAACTAAAACTTTCCTTATAATCAAGACAAGAATATCAAAAACGGAAAACAAAAATGACCATCTCCTTCCGCAACTACCAGCACCCCGAAGACTACCAACGCGTCAGCCATTTCCTGATTGCCAACCACCAACCCGGCAATCTGGACGGCAACTGGCTCGAACCAGCCTGGGAATACATGCACTACCACCCGGCCCTGCAACCCAAGCACCTGTCCAAGTGTGGAATTTGGGAAGATGGCGGACAAATTGCAGCCGTTGTCCATTATGAAAGTGGCCCCGGCGAAGCCTTTTTCCAATTCCACCCGGCCTACCGCCATCTGCGCGAAGAAATGCTCGACTACGCCGAGAAAAACCTGCCCGGAGCCTCCCAAAAAGATGGGCGCAAGTACCTGTGCGCCTACGTCAACGACAACGACCCGCAATTCCTGGCGATGGTACAATCACGGGGTTATCAGAAGGACCCCGACGCCACCCGCCCGCTCTACCGATTCGACATCCCCGCTCCCTTCCCAAACATCCCGCTGGCCGAAGGTTTCCGTCTGACCAGCCTGGCCGAGGAATGCGACTGGGCCAAAGTCCACCAGGTCATGTGGCGCGGATTCGGTCACGGCGATGATGTGCCGATGACTGAGGAAGAATTCGATGACCGCCGCAAGATGTTCGACACACCCAAAGCGCGTCGCGAACTGAAAATTGCTGTCGCCGCGCCCAACAGTGAGTTTGCCGCCTTCTGCGGGATGTTCTTCGACGAAAGCGGCCAATTTGCCTACGTCGAACCAGTCGCCACCGACCCACGCTATCGCCGCCTGGGTCTGGGACGCGCCGTCGTATTGGAAGGCATCCGCCGCTGCAGCCTGCTTGGTGCCACTATCGCCTACGTCGGCTCCGATCAGGCCTTCTATCAATCGCTAGGCTTCAGGAAAGTTTTCAACAGCGAGTGCTGGGGCAAGCATATTGAAAAT
>DAOUML010000273.1:0-4505 GCA_034411635.1 Anaerolineales bacterium | reverse complement strand
TGCCTACCGTGGCGCGACTTTCAAGTCGCGTTTGGAGTAAGACAGTTGAGAATTTGCTTTCAGGCGACATAAATGTCGCCCTACGAATAGGAGTTCGTATCTCATGAGAATGCCCGTGAAATTTGGGCTGAAGGCGAAAAGGCGGCCAAACTGTTAACTTCTGAACGACGCGCCTTTTATCAACAATGGCAAAACTGGCAGGCAAATCCTGAATGGGAGATTCCGAAATTATCGCCACTTTGGGATCAATTAACATAAAACGGTCTTTGCCTTGTAAAACCATCAAAAATCCGCATTACTGCGGATAAAACCCACCCCGGAGACTCAATGAAATCTGACCTCGATGCCCTGATGGCCCAAAAGAACCTCGATGCCCTGCTCGTTTTTGGCAACGCAGAACACAACCCGCCCATGACCTACCTGACCGGCGGCGGACACGTTAGCGCGGCCACGCTGATCAAAAAGCGCGGCGAACCTGCCGTCCTGTTCTGCAACGATATGGAGCGCGACGAAGCCGCCAAAAGCGGCCTGACCGTGCGCCTGTACGGCGAATATCCCTGGCAGGAGATTCTCAAGGAAGCCGGCGGCGACTCGGCCCTGATGAGCGCCCTGCGCCTGAAGCGCATGTTCGTCGACCTGGGCGTTTCGGGTCGGGTTGGGCTGTACGGTTTTACCGACCTGGGCAGTCACTTTGTTATGCTCACGCACTTTCAGCGTCTCATGCCGGATGTCGAACTGGTTGGCGAAACCCGTGAAAATTCCATTTTCATGCTCGCCATGGAAACCAAGGATGCTGACGAAGTCGCCCGCATCCGCCGCATGGGGGCAATCACCACCGAGGTCGTCGGGCTGACCGCCGCCTATTTGCAGGAGCGCGATGTCCGCGCCGATGAAGTTGTCTTGAAAGAAGACGGCTCGCCGCTGACGATTGGTGATTTGAAGCAAAAAATCAACCTGTGGCTGGCCGAGCGCGGCGCGACCCCCAGCGAGGGCTACATCCTGGCGATTGGCCGCGACGCAGGCGTGCCGCACTCGCTGGGCAACCCGACCGACCAGGTCAAACTCGGTCAGACCATCGTCTTCGACATTTACCCGCAGGAAAACGGAGGCGGCTATTTCTACGATTTCACCCGCACCTGGAGCCTGGGCTACGCCACCCCCGAAGCGCAGAAACGCTACGATCAGGTCAGGAATGCTTACGAGCGCGTTATTGAAAACCTGGATTTGAACGCCAAATTCAAGGATTATCAGGCCCTAACCTGCGAAATTTTCGAGAAAGACGGCCATGCCACCCCGCGCACCGAAAAAGCCCCCTTGCAAGGCTATGTCCACAGCCTGGGTCATGGTCTTGGCCTGAACGTCCACGAACGCCCCTGGAGCGGCCTGACCGCTGCCGATGACAACCTGCTCAAACCCGGCGTGGTATTTACCATCGAACCTGGTCTGTACTACCCCGAACAGGGCATGGGCTTCCGTATTGAAGATTCGTACTGGATGAACCCCGAAGGCAAAATCGAGCGGCTGGCTGAATATCCGTATGATTTTGTTTTGGAAATGAAGAAGTGGAAGAAGTAACCCGCATTCTCGCCCTTGAAACATCCTGCGACGAAACCGCCGCCGCCGTGCTCGAAGACGGGCGCGCCTTGCTCTCGTCGGTGGTCGCCTCGCAAATGGACATGCACGCCCGCTATGGCGGCGTCTTTCCTGAAGTGGCCTCGCGCCAGCACGTTTTGAGCATCCTGCCGGTGGTGCAGGAGGCGCTGGATAAGGCCAACCTGTCCCTGGCCGACATGGACGCCATCGCCGTCACACGCGGGCCGGGGCTGGCCGGCGCGCTGGTGGTCGGGATGAACGCCGCCAAAGGGCTGGCCCTCGGCAGCGGCAAACCGCTGGTTGGCGCCAATCACCTCGAGGGGCATATTTACGCCTCCTGGCTCTACGAAGCCGGGACGGAAAATCCGCCCGAAGCGCCGCAGTTTCCCTTGATTGCCCTGCTCGTCTCCGGCGGACATACCGAACTCGACCTGATGAGCGGTCATTTGCAGTATCAACGCCTCGGCGCAACCCTCGACGACGCGGCTGGCGAGGCCTTCGACAAGGTCGCCCGCTTGCTGCGACTGCCTTACCCTGGCGGCCCCTCGATTCAAAAAGCCGCCGAAAGCGGCGACCCGACTGCATTCCAGTTCACCCGCCCAAAAACCGACGGCGTCTGGGACTTTTCCTTTAGCGGAATCAAAACCGCTGTGCTGTACACCGTCCGCGACCTGGAGAAAGCCGGTCAGCCGATTCCGGTCAATGACATCGCTGCCAGTTTCCAGGCAACGGTGGTCGATTATCTGATTGCCAAAACGGTGAACGCTGCCCGCGCCCATAACGTGAACGAATTGCTGCTGGCGGGTGGCGTTTCAGCCAACAAACCGCTGCGCGAAGCCTTCCTGAAACTGCAAAATGACGGTTTCAAGGTTCACATCCCGCCCTTTGCCTATTGCACCGACAACGCCGCCATGATTGCCGCGGCGGGCGCATTCCGTTTTATGCACGGACACGTCAGCGGGTTGGATATGGACGTTTTACCGACCTGGCCGTTGTCGTAAGGCCGAAGTTATTCACAAATTAAAAAAGCGCGATGGCAAAAAACCATTGCGCTTTTTTCGTGAAGAAAGGCTAACTTTCCAAAACTTCTTTCACGACAACCAAAAAGTCTCTTGCGAGTTGAATTGTTTCATCAATATCTTCTCGGTGGAATTGAACCATTTCATCATAATCGCCCAACTGACGCTGATTAAAAGCATCCAATAGTCCGCGATGAAATCGGGCATCAAATAAACCGGTTTTGACAAACTCTTGGGCAAACATGCTGTGAACTGCACCGTGTTTTTTGAAACTTAACTCTTTTTCGTTGAGCAATGCTTCTGCAGCATAGAAAAAGCCATAATAGGCTCGGCTGGCTGAATCACGCAAATAACCTTGATTGAGAAGTAGTTCGGCTGCATTCAAGGTTTCTTGGGCATTGGCCAATAATTGAGCAGTTTCTGGTTTCATATGGCTACCCCCTCAGCTCGGACATTTCGCAAAAGGGGCTTATCGCCCATTTTCCATTCCTGTTCACGCAGAAAGACCGGACTAATTGTAATTAGGTACTCCAAGGACAAATCGCTAACCAATTGGCTGGTACGCTTGAGTTCTAAGGGAGATCGCTCAAAAGTGTCCAGAACGATCAGGATATCCAGGTCCGACCATTGCTCAAAATCGCCGCGCGCATAGGACCCGTACAGGAACACACCTTTCAGGCGTGTTCCGTACATCTTTACGAGTCCCTTTTTGAGTTTTTTTAGCACTTGCCGAATGTTCTCAGTCATGTTTTTATGTTACCGTCTTTCATGAAAAAAAACAAGCCAACCAGTCTGTTTTGCTTGTGATAAACTTTTCCTAATTCAACCTCCCCTTGAAAGGAAACCTATGTGCGGAATTTTTGGTATTGTCACGAAAGATGAACAACCCCTCGGCCAGATTTTGACCGAAGCCGCCGAGCGGCTGACCTATCGCGGCTACGACTCGGTCGGCGCGGCGACCATCAGCGGCGCGAAAGTTGATTTGCGCAAAGATGTTGGCCGCGTTAAAGATGTGGCCGTCCAGTACAACTTTGCCGAGATGACCGGCACGCGCGGCATCACCCAACTGCGCTGGGCCACCTTCGGCGAACCGTCACAGGTCAACTCCCAGCCGCATCTCGATTCAGACGGCGACCTGGTCGGCGCGCACAATGGCAATGTGGTCAATAACGTCGAACTACGCCAGCAATTCATGGCCGAGGGCATGACCGTGCGCTCGATGAACGACGGCGAATCCTGTGTCCATGCCGTTGAGCGCTATGTGAACCAGGGTTTTGACTTCATCGAAGCCATCCGCCGCGCCTACGGCGACCTGGAAGGCGACTACTCCTTCGTCATCGGCAAAATCAACGACGACAAACTCTACGCCTTCAAAAAAGGTTCCGGCCTGGTGGTGGGGTTGGGCGAGGGCTTCACCTGCATTTCGTCAGATTTGCCCTCGATTTTGCCCCTGACCCGAAAAATCATGCGCCTGAACGATGGCGAGATCATCACCTTTTGGCATGACCGGGTTGAACTGCATTCGGTCAAGGATGGTTCACCCATCGCCCGTGAGCCGGAAATCGTCACCGAAACAATGGAAGCCGTGCAGAAGGGCGGCTATGCCCATTTCATGCTCAAGGAAGTCCACGAACAGAGCCAGGTCGCCCGCGAAGTGCTGCACATGCTGGATGGTTCGCCGGATGTGGCAACCGTCATCGAGAAGATGAAAAATGCCCGCAACCTGTACTTCATCGGCTGTGGGACGAGTTACCACGCCTGCCTGACCGGGGCGGTCTACTTCGCTCAATTGGCTGGCCGGCCGGTTATCCCGGTTTTGGCCCCGCAGTTTGGGCCGCAGTACGCGCCGACGGTTAACGCCGAGGATGTCGGCTTGTTCGTCAGCCAGAGCGG
>DAOUML010000272.1:0-1698 GCA_034411635.1 Anaerolineales bacterium | reverse complement strand
CCTCCGCGTGTGAACTATTCCGTCTCTTCATTATTTCAGAGTTCCGGTCGTTTCGCTTCGGTGATTCCTCGTTTTCTCGTGCAATTTACTTAATGTAATCGTTATTCTCTGAACACATATCCCCATCTTGCCGGTAGTTCGTAAATCGGCTATAATACCAAATATATTGGTTATATAACCATATCTTGTAGTCTATTCAGGTGAACCCATGCTCGAACCATTGCTCGGCTCAACCAATGCGGAAAGGGCGCTCATTTTCATCCAGGCGCGCGGGGAAGGCTATGCCCGCGAGATTGCCCTGTTCTTTGAAACCGACCTGTACGGCATCCAGAAACAACTTGACAAACTGGAAGTTGGCGGTATTCTCGTCAGCCGCAAGGTGGGACGAACGCGCCTGTATGTCTTCAACCCGCGCTACCCCTTTCTGTCCGAATTGCAGGCCCTGCTGGCCAAAACCCTGACCTTTTACCCCGAAACCACGCGCACAGACCTGACGATGAATCGCCGCCGTCCGCGTGGCCGAGGAAAACCGGATGAAGCCAATCTCACAGATGACGCAGCTTGAGCCCACCGCCGCTTTCGCAGGAATAGAAAATCGTGACGTTTTCTTCGGTTTCGATTTGGGCCAATTTGTCTTGAATGGCTTCAATGGGCAGCTTCATGGTTGTTTTTTCGTTGATTCTTGATAGGTTAGGATGGCCTGGCGGGTGGTGTGCCAGACTTTGCCGCGCTTGATGGCTTCGATACGTCCCAGGCGCGCCAGCAGGCTGAGATATTCCTGGCTGTAGGGGGTTCCCTGGGCTGCTTCGCGGAGTGGAATCCAGGTTTCGGTTGGCTTGGGCGCGGCAGGCTGCGGGGTGCAAGTTTCCAGAAAGAGAGTCAGGCTACGTTCCACAGCGCGGCCAACAAAGTTAATTAGCGGGGTGGGTTTGCCGGCATCTGCTTCGGCCAGGACGCGGTAATATTGCTGCCGGTTGGTACGCAAAATCACGGTTGGCGGATAGCCCTGACGCATGAGCAGTAGGTTCATCACCAGGCGGGCCGTGCGGCCATTGCCATCCACAAAAGGGTGGATGGCGACCAGGCGGTGATGCGCCAGGGCGGCCAGTTCCACCGGGTGCAGGTCAGGGTTGTCGTTCAGCCATTTTCCCCAGTCCTCCATTTGTTGCGGCACCAGCCAGGCTTCGGGTGGCGTATGTGCTGCGCCGGCAATCCGCACCTGGGTTGTGCGGTAAGCGCCTGCCGCATCGTCATCAATGCGGCTCAATACCAGTTTATGAATCTGGCGAACTTGGAAAGGGTCGACTGGCTCCTGCCCATTGACCAGCACTTCGACATAATCAATCGCATCGCGGTGATTGATGACCTCGAAGTGTTCGCGCAGGCTTTTGCCGCCAATCGTCAGGCCGGTTTCCAAAATCAGTTTGGTCTCGTGCAAGGTAATGGTGCTGCCTTCGATGGCATTGGAGTTGTAGATCCACTCAACCAGGATTTGTTCCTTGAGACGGTTGATCGCTGCAGCGGGCAGGGGGCGCAGGGAATCCAGTTGGCGTTTTTTTGTATCCAGGCGTTTCAGTAATCGAGGTTCAATCATAAAGGCATCAGTCACAAGTTAAGGTTTTTATGAAACTGTCAAGGATTGAACGAAAGCCAATGGGTCGGGTTTATCGGATTTGTGTTTGCGTTTGACGATGCCAA
>DAOUML010000271.1:0-2721 GCA_034411635.1 Anaerolineales bacterium | reverse complement strand
TGGGCGGCTCTCAAGGATGTGATAGTCCTATAAGTTTGCCTGTGAACCCCATTTTTTGTCAAGTTCCTGTCTCTCCACGTTTTAGTGGGGTGACACCTCGGGACGTTTTCCCCGTTTTTTTGAGAAGATACGACGAAAACCTATTTGATGTCCAAAAATTAGCATCAACTCGTGCGGATTAGCCAATAAATAAGACTGTAGACTCTTGCAAACTACCATGTTTGGAGCAATCACGGAGTTGCTCACCATAAATCAAACATTTCCGATCCGGCCTTTTGAGATATGGGTAATAGATAGCCCATATCTGGGACGTGATTTTGACGATATTGTGCAGTTTTGTCTAAAAGGCACCCCAACATATAGCCGCGCTCACGCAAAATCCAAAAGACCCTCCAATTATCAAGCGAATCGCATCAGGGCAAACTTGATTATATTCAGTATTTCATGAAAGTTGGAAGAATTTCCGTAAATAGGCTATCTGGCGGAGATTTCAGACCAGGTTGAGTTTCTTGGCAAATTTGCAGAAAAAGACGTTCCGCAAATAATTCATCATATATCACACGGTAGTGAACCATCCGAAAAATCCGATATTCTCGCATTTGAATTGGATAGGTTTTGTCGGGTATACTTGGCGCAACCAACCAGACAAGGAGAGTGAAACATGGCAAAAGACAAACGCGCAGTATTCCCTGAAGGCGCACCCAAACCGCTGGGCGCTTACTCGCCGGGACTCATCAGCGGGGGATTTTTGTTTATCTCAGGCCAGGTGGGCCGCGCGCCGGATGGATACCTGGGCGGCACCATCGAGGAGCAAGCCCGCCAGACCATCGAAAACATTGGCATGATTTTGCGCGCCGCAGGCTGTGATTATAGCGACCTGGTCAAGGCCACTGTTTTCATCACCAAATCGGAATTTTTCCAACCCTTTAATCAGATTTACATGGAATACTTCTCCGAGCCGCTGCCAGCCCGCGCTACCGTGCTTTCTGCCCTGGTAGACCCGGCCCTTTTGATTGAAATCGAAGCGATTGCCAAACTGCCGGAATAAACCGGCGACGAAGGGGCGGTGCTTTTATGAATTCTCCATGTATCTATATTTTGCAACCCGATGCGGATGAAAGCGAACGCATCGAAAGCGACCTGCGCGGCCGCTACGCCGACAAATACCGCGTCCTGCGCGCCGATACCGGCGGACAGGTCTTAAGCGCCCTCGAACAGCACCGCGCTGAAAACGCCGGCGTTGCGCTCCTCTTGGTCGGCCAATCCCTGCCCGATATGCCCGGTGTGGAATTTTTTAGCAAGGCAGGCAGCCTGTACCCGGACACCCGCCGGGTGCTGCTGGCCGAAACCAGAGACAGCGAAACCGCCATTAACGCCATCAACCAGTTGGGGATTCACTATTACCTGGTCAGACCCTGGCAGGCCAAAAATCTTGAACATCTTGACGAACTGCTCGAAGACTGGCAGGCGGTCGGTCAGCCTTCCTATATGTACGTCAAGGGTGTGATGAACACCCACGTTGCCCGCATCCGCGCCGATTCGAACCTGCATGTGGCGGCAGAAATTGTGGCACTTTCAGGCGTCAGCGACCTGATGGTAGTGGATGCCTCCGGCGGATTTGTCGGCGTTCTCTCCGAAGGCGACATCCTGCGCACGGCCCTGCCCGACATCGACGAGATTCTGGAAGAGGGCGGCACGCTCGATCACGCCTACCAGGTCTTCCTGCGGCGCGGGGCCGAACTGTCGCACCGCCCGATTGCGCCGCTGATTATCCGCGAGCCAATCACCCTGCTGCCCGAAGACCATGTCGCCAAGGCTTCCGCCATTCTGGTCAGCAGGCAAATCCGCCTGCTGCCGGTCGTCAAGGATGGACGCCTGCTCGGCACAGTCTCGCGCGCCAACATCTGCCAGGCTGTCGTGGGGACGCTGTAAGATGCTGAACAGTCCGATTCCAATCCGGCGCGTACTGCTGGAAGCCGAGGCCGAAAACCGCCGCCTGGGGCATGAAAACCTGGGCTTTCTTTCAGCCTCGCACGGATTCATGCCCGTTGAGCCGCCGCGCCTGTCGCTGCCCACCTCGCACCAAATCTGGGACGAGACCGCAGCCGACTTGCCGGAACTATTCCGCACGGTCGGCCTGCGCCGTCGCCTGGAGCAGATGCCCATCCTGAACGGGGATGAATCCGCCCTGCCAGACGACGACCTGTACCGGGCCGCCGCCATCCTGGGCATTTTCGCCCACGCCTATCATTACGTCGAAGGCGCGTCGTATGAGCGCATCCCTGAAAGCGTCCTGCGCCCCTGGGCCGAGGTCAGCCGCCGACTGCACCGCCCGGCCCCGCACCTTTCCTTTATCGACCTGAACATCTATAACTGGCGGCTCATCGACCCCGCCCTGCCCGACCCAATGCGCATGGAAAACCTGCGGCTGCTCATCCCTATCGTCGGCAACGAGGATGAGCGCCGCTTCCAATGCACCCCGATTGAAATCGTGGCCCGTTTTACGCCGGTGCTGGCTTCCATTATTCGTGCGCAGGATGCCGCCCACGCCGAAGACTGCGCCGCGCTCAAGCGCGAACTGACATTGCTGGCCGACACCTTCAACAACCTGACCCACACTTCTTTATGAAGGTTAACCCCAACGCCTACCACCCGCTGTATGTTGACCCGGTGGTGTGGGGCAAAACGGTTGCGCCGCTGGCGACGCCCTTCCAGGAAGGC
>DAOUML010000270.1:0-14023 GCA_034411635.1 Anaerolineales bacterium | reverse complement strand
CCACCGGCATACCGGATCAGGATGGCATCCCGTTCTTCGGGGGACTGGGGACCATCCGGTGATGAAAGTATGGACCAGGCCCGGCTTATCTGTTCAAATTCGGCATGGATCGCCTGCCAATTACCTTTGTTGGCAGCGATGTATTTTTCCCAATAGGAAAGGTATCGTGCTTTTGCCGTACTCACTTGGTTTTATTCGCAGGGATTCATTGGGTAACAGGGCGATGGAACATCCTGGCTGCGGGCCAGATCATAAATCCATCTTCGCCATCATCTCAGCCGCATAATCGGCAAGCAGGGCATGCATCCAATAACGTTTCCCGTGGGGTTCCACCAACCCGCGCTGGATAAATCGTGAAATGGTGGATTCAGCATCCACTTGCTCACATTCCCAGATGGCTGAAACAGCCTTGATTTCCCAGGTCAGTGGCTCGCCTCCAAAGACCGAGAGCGTGGCAAAACGTTCCTGGTCTGCCCGGTCCAATCTCTCCACACTCATTCCCAAGATTGCCTGGATGGAAACCGGGTTTTCTTCATCCAATCCAGGACGCCCTTCTGCCTGGAGAAGCTGCAGGCGGGTCTCGCGGCGCTCAATGAGTTCTCCAAGCAATCTGTGCATCCGCTGCGGCACATCAGACTCATTGGCAAGCATGCGCCCGGCGAGAGTCAAAGCCAGTGGCAGGAATTCCAATCGCTCACACAAGCGCATGGCGATATTCCGGTCAACGCGGGCTGTCTCGGGAGCCAGCTTATAAAGCAACTCCAGCGCAAATTCCGGCTTAATCACTTCGACCCGGAGCGTTCGTTCCCGGGTTGCCAGAGCGCTGGCAATCGGAAGTTCGCGGGTGGTGAAAACAGTACGACTTCGTGGGCCACCAACCTGGAAATAGCTTCCCTGTTTTATGTCCCAAACATCATCGACAATCACCAGCACTTTCTTATCATGCAAAAATTGTCGCAGGCGCTGCTGGCAGGCGCTTTCATCGCGTTCTGGCTGCAGGTCAATACCCAGCGACCGTCCCCAGCCATCCAATAACAGGCGGGCTGTTGGCTTGGGCCCCAGACTGGTCCACAGAATACCGTCCTGAAAAATGGACTGGATTTGAGGAGAGTGGGCTAGGGCTAGGGCCAACGTCGTTTTTCCGATGCCTCCCATGCCTCTCAGGGCAATCGGGGCAACGTCTGTGTCCGCCTCCGCCACAGCCAAGGCTTGGGCGATCTTTTGCAAATCATCATCACGGCCATATACCCCCTGCGGAGGCAGCGGTGGAACTTGGAAAAATCCTTTGGGCTGTTTTTGAGCAACAACTTTCTTTCTATCTTTTTTGCTTTTTTCCTGGGTCTCCCGCCTGAAATCAATCAGAAAACTGACCTTGCTCCTGAAATCATCATCCAGCATGGCTAATTCTTCAATCAGCAGCTTTAAATAAAAGCCAACGGCCTTCTCTACCCGCTCTTCATCCAATGATGCAAATTCCCCCAGTATAGTTTTTTGTAAAACTTCTCGAAAACCCGGATCGGATGGGTGCTGATAGAACTGTTCGATGGCCTGCGTCAATTCCGGGCGATCTTGTTGGGATAAATCAACAAACATTGCCCTGGACAGATCTTTATCTGGGAATTCTTTCAGAAAACGCTGTTCAACCTTGGACAAACTATCCTTGAGAAGTTCGCGCAAATCATAATCCCCCCGCAATTCCTTGACAAAATCTTCACCCAGGTTGCTTTTGACAAAGTGTTCCAGAAGCGTGAGACTTAACTTTCCCAATTTTTTTGAAGGTTTGGACGGCATAAGCAATCATCTCCGGAATCAACGTTGGGTCGATTGTAGGGCTATTGACTGATTGGCGCAAGTGTTTGTTTAAAAGTGAAAGCGCGCCGGGTGAGGGGGGCACCCGGCGCACTTTCAAAAGAATTCTATCGCAGTTCAGTTTTCTGTCAAGTGAATTTTTCTACTGAAGTCGACGCCGACTTATTGCCCGCCCGGCCAGCCGATCTGCCCCTGACCTTCGCGCACGGCCCAATAAATCGTCCCGCCCCAATTCCACGAGCGGCGGTAGGTGGGGTTGTCCACACTGCCGCCATCATCCATGCGGCGCAGGGTCAGGTTGCGGTTCCAATAGGCATCCAGTACACCGTCATTGTTCAGGTCGGCGGCGATGGACAGGGGCAGGTTGGCGACAGCAGACGGCGCGATCTCCCCGCCGCTCGAATGCCTGCGCCACTCATAACCGGTGACCACCCTGTGACCAGTGCCTCCAGCGCAGTTGTAGTTACCGCCGGCATTTGGCCCGGAGACACATTCCTCGATGGCTTCATAAACCATGTAACTCAGATTCCAATACAGACGAACTGCCGAGCGCCCGCTGCCCACAAACAAAGGTAGGTCGCCGGGTAGTTCGTCCATTCCTGTTATCGTTCCGGCAAGCGGTCCGCCACCAGCCTGCGGGTGGGAAGGCACCTCCCACTGGATGATTTGAGGTGTGCCGTTCGAACCGGCTTCCGGCAGGATGAGTATGCCAATGTGCGGCAGGGATACAAACATCGGGCTGGCCGGGTTGAGGGTCAGCGTCAGGCGGATATTGGACATGTCGCCAACATGCGGGTTGCCCGACGAGCCCGCACCATAGTAGGCCTGTGTCCCCGAGCCGGATGAACTCGGTTGGCCTCCATTACGGATAGCTGTCGGCCAGCGTACCAGGGTGGCCGGGAAGGGACGCACGTCCAGATAAGTTTCAGGAAAGCGCACTGTGGCAATCACATGCCAGCCGTCACCACCCTCGCAAGTGATTCCGCCGCCTGTAACCGTAAGAATGTCGCAGGGATGCTGCGGGGGGGCCGTAGGCGCGTTCACTTCTGGGCAAGGCCCAACCCCTCCGAAAGCTGAATAAATTATTGACCCGGTACAATCGTCCACGATTTGTAGCCAGATGGTGCACTGACCTGAAGAAGAATCAGCAGGGCTGTAAACCATCTGGTCATGGGTTGCTCCTGGCGTGCAAGCCGCTGGGGGTGGGGTTGGTTCAGTTGGTCCGCTTCCGCCTCCATCATCATCCCAGCCGCCTCCGCTGGTAGTGCAGGTGATGCTCCCATCTGGATTGAAAGTACAGGCAGGCTCACTTGCGAGAGCAATGCCTGTCGGAACGAACAATATCCAAAGCAGTAGATGTAACATTCCCGAACGAATTTTTTTCACTGCTGCGCCTCAGCCAGATACCTGTTGAGTTCGTTCAAAATGATTTTCAGGTCAGCGTCGCTCTGAGCGTTTTGCCAGTTCTCCGGCAAGGGCTGGAGTTCCAGCCCGAATGAATCGCCCAGCCAGGCCACATCCCAGAGTTCCGCGCCATACAAGTCCGAGACTGCCTGTGCTTCGACTTGAAAATCCTTGAGCTTTGCCAGCGGCACTTTCGGCTCTTGGTGGGTCCCCAACCAGAGCCATTCACCCGCTCCACGATAACCAAACAGGGCGAAGGTGCGCATCGGTTCGGCTTCGGATGTGTACACATGCCCATCCAGGGCGACAGTGACGAAACTCGCGGTTGAGTCTTCGCTTAAGACACATAGCACTGGATAATCTTCGTTCCAAGGCTGGGACTGGTTGCCGATCACCCGGCTTGTACGGAAACAACCGCGCAAGGCATAGGCAATCGCCGAGGCGCCATCCGAATCAACCCGCCATTCGGCAAAGTCCGGGTGCGGCGGTGTGAACGTTACCAATGCAGAAGCTGGCTCCTGGGTATTGGTGATGGTTATGACTTCATTCACCAGTTCCAACGGGGCTGCGGAAAAGCCCAAAGTCTCGGTAGCTGCTTCGCGGGTATAGCCAGAGCGCACCGCCAGCGCCCAGGCCACTGATTTCGCCAGGCCGTCATAGACGCAGGACTCTGCGATACGCTGGAAATTGTCGCCCGGTAGGACTTCGGTCAATGTCCAGTTTGCCGGATTGGTCGGGCAAGGCTCGGTTATTTTCGTTGCCGGGGCTTCGGTGGTGACAGGTTCCGAAGTAATTTGCACCGCTTCGGGCGCGCCCTGCACATCCTCCATCATTGCGTTGCGTTCCAGGGCAACGCAGGATGCCAGCAGTATGATCAGCAGCAGAATTAAACTGGTCAGAACGACGTATGTGCGCGGCTGTCGTTTGCCGGCAATGTCTTTGAAGGTCAGGCCATCCAGGATGGCGTTGAACAGCGATTTCATGGTTGATGCCTCTTTGTACAGTGGTTATTGGTCGCCGCGCGTGATGCCGTGCGCCAGGTACCCGATGGCATTCACGGTCACGGGACGGCTGGGAAGGAGATAGCCTGCGGATTGCACTTGTGCCCGCACGAAGCAGGCCGGGCGTCCCTGGTGCCGCCCGCAGGAGACATTGGATAAATGGGCATAGGCCGGGGCCTGCCCATTGAAATAGGATGCGGCGATGCCGTGGCCGCGCGTGGTGACGGTAATGATGCCATTCGGCTGGACCGTAATCTCCTGCGCGCCGGCATGGGCGGCCAGATCCGCCGCAGCCACGGTTTCCATCACTCGTGCATTCGTCACCATGTAATCCAGGATGCCCAGTAGGAACAGGGACATGATCGGCATCAGGATGGCGAAGAAAAGTACGGATTGGCCGCGTTCACGTTTGTGGATTTTCATCAACGCCACCTTGCTTTCCAGGTTTCGGAACGGGAGATGAACCAGGCCGTATTCCAACCATCTTCGCTCAAGCCTAGCAACCCGTTGAAAAGGGATGGGGTGTGGTAGGAGACGGCACAGCGTCCCGGTTGACCGGGGCCGGAAGGCGAAATGATTTGCACCCGATATTCCACGCTGCGAGTGCCCGACCAGGTTTCATCCAGGGTCTGCCAGGCCA
This sequence comes from Anaerolineales bacterium, assembly GCA_034411635.1. Taxonomy (GTDB): domain Bacteria; phylum Chloroflexota; class Anaerolineae; order Anaerolineales; family Villigracilaceae; genus UBA8950. Next base: position 9,169 of record DAOUML010000270.1, on the reverse strand, counting down.
CCTGGCGGGCATTGGCCGCCGCGCGTTCTGTGTTCGGGGATTGGGACAGGAACTGCGCACAGGCGTAGGCCGCGGCAGTGGCGGTAGTACGCGCCCGGTGAACCGGGATCCAGGCCAGCAGCCCAAAGGCCATCACCACCGCCAGGATGCCAAACAGAGCAGTTTCGGCCAGGGCCTGCCCGCGTTCTGACTTTCTGTGCTTCATTCGATGCCTCCTGGCGGGGGCGGGCCGGGGTAGAAGCGCCACAGGCGGAAGGTGGATGCGCCGCGCTGGGCCTCGACCAGTTGAATGCCGAACAACCAATTGCGCGAGTCTTCCACGGAGATCTGGGAACGCACCCGGCGCGCGCCGGATTGGCCTGCGTGCAACCGCTCCCGCAAGTCTGGCCACAAGACGGATTCCCGTGCCTGTCCGATCGCTGGATGGGTGTATGCGCCACTGGCCACCCCGGCAATGAACACGCCCCAATCCGCTGAAGCCGCCCGGAAGGCATAGAAGGCGGCGAAGAACATCCCAAACACCAGCAGGACCAGTATGGGCAGACTCAGTGCAAATTCGGCCAGGGTCTGCCCCTTTTCACGGCTGCGAGCCATTAGCCACCCCGTGCCATTCGCAGGGCTTCAATGCCGGCTTCGAAGGCAGCTTGCAGTTCGTTGCGGTAACGGGCGATTACCGCGATGGCAACCACGCCGACTGCCCCCAGGATCAGGGCATATTCGGCAAAGTCCTGGCCTTCCTCCTCGCGCAAAAAACGGATAAATGTTTGAAACATGAGCGTCTCTCCTTTCAAAAAGAAATCGGCTGGCAGTTTGCCTGCCAGCCGGGAATATACAAGGTTGTGGAAAAGGGTATGGGAGTAATGTCATTAAGGATTGCGCATCCAGGAAAACAATCCTATACTATGTTCCATGAGCGAGAATCCACTGCGTCGCTGACCAATAAATTGGGAAAATCCACGTTATGGGTTGTACCGCTTCCGGGCGGAACTTTACACCCACTGGCAGGAAAATTTCAAACCAAAATGGCGTGACTTCTGGATCCCTCTCCCTGTCCGTGTTGTGGGCAGGTCACCACAAGGTACTTATTGCTCCGGATTTTGTGAAGATGGGTTTTATCCAACCCGAGGAAGAAGCGGAAACCTGACGGGGACTCAGCGCAATGAATATCTTTAAGAGCACCTGCTTTATTTCGACATGAAATTCCAACGGCTTAAGCATCAAAAAAGATGGGAGAAAACAATATGAAACTGCCGAACACTGCGCCATCCAGCATGCTGATGTTTTGGGTGGTTTTTCTGTATTCCATCCTGATTGGTTGTACCCATTCGCCCACCGAAGAGTCTGCGGTCACACCATCCCTAACTGACAGCCCAGAAACAGCTGTTGCAACAGTTATGCCGCTTTCGCCGATGCCCACGGCCACGCCGCTGCCAGTCGCTGAACCCTGGGGCAGCCGTCGCTTGATTTCCCTGAATGGTGAATGGCAGGCGGTCCGGACAACCTCTTTGGATGATGTCATCCCAACTTCCGGTTGGGAGCCATTCCAGGTTCCAGGTATCTTGGTTGGGTACAACTATGAGCAGGCCTGGTTCCAACGGAACTTCGAGGTTCCTGCTGGTTGGCAGGGCCAGCGGTTGATCCTGCACTTTAACGGCGTCAAATACAACAGCCGAATCCTGGTCAATGGAAAGCAGGTTGGAGGAAATTTTAATGGCTATGATGCCTTCGAGGTTGATATCACAGAGGCCGTGAAATGGGCAGACACCAACCTGCTGCAAGTCGGTGTCCATGACTGGACAGGTGTTTTTTCAAGTAAGGATTTTGAGCTCGAGCCATATGGCGGAGACTGGGAAGCTTTGCGTGTGACCCCGGCGGATCGTATTCTCTCCCCAATTGGCGGATTTTTCACGTACTATGGCATCTGGGATAGCGTGACTCTGAAGGTCGTGCCTTCTGTCCATATCGTTTCGTCATTTATCCAGCCGTCCCTGAGCAATCAACAACTTGTGGTGGATGTGACTGTTATCAATCACGAGCCAGAATCCTTTTCTGGTTCGTTGACAGGGAGAATTTTTCCCTGGTACGGAGCCAGGCGGGACGACAGCGGTCAATGGACATTGCAGGGAGAACCGGTTACAGCGTTACCGGATGTTTCGGTCACATTGGACGCTGGTCAAACCCAGACTTTCCGCCTCACGCTGGACAACCCATCCCTGAAACCTTGGACACCCTATACCCCAAACTTGTACGTGCTTGAAATTGGTTTCGTCGATCCCAATCTCGATGCGATACGGGAGCGCATTGGTTGGCGCGAGTTCCAAGTCAAAGGTGGAGATTTCTACCTGAACGGTAACAAGATTCACCTGCTGGCTTCCTCCTGGTGGCCGGATGATCAAAATTGGACGCATGAGCAGGTCGTGTCTGTCTTGCAAGAAACTCGCGCCGCCAACGTGATTGCTTTCCGCACCCACACCCAGCCCTGGCAGGAAATATGGTACGAAACCGCTGACGAAGTTGGGATGCTGATGATTCCTGAAGGTGCGATCTGGAATGATGATATTTCTTATCGGATCAACGATCCCCGCTTCTGGAAAAATTATGCCAACCACCTGACGGCGATGGTACACAACCTGCGCAATCATCCATCGGTCATAATGTGGAGTCTGGAAAACGAGCTGACCGGCGAGCGCATCAATGATCAGACGCCGGCAGCAGAGAAAAACCTGGCTGATCTTGGACTACTGGTTAAGCAGTTGGATCCAACCCGACCGATCACCTTTGAATCGGATGGTGACCCGGGCGGCATAGCAGATGTAATCGGCCTACACTATCCCAATGAATATCCTGAGTATCGTCTGTGGCCGCAAGACGGGTACTGGCTGGACAAGCCGCGCGAAATCTTTAGCGGGGGTGGTTTTTTCTGGGATAACCAGCCCTTTCTGTGGGACAAGCGCAAACCGCTCTATATTGGCGAATATCTCTGGGTGCCGTCCAGCGATCCATCAACGCATACGGTCCTATTGGGAGATGAAGCCTATATCGACTATCATAACTATGCCTACCAGGCCAAAGCCTTTGCATGGCGGATGCAGATCCTGGCCTATCGCTATTTTGGCGTCAGCGGGCAATCACCCTGGACGATGGACGAAATCAGGCCTTTGGGCGAGAGCAATGCCCTCTGGCGGGCTGTACGCGACATGTACCGCCCCCTGGCAGCCTACCTGCACGAGTATGACTCGCGTTTTTTCGGGGGCGAGAGCGTTTCGCGCACGATATTGCTCTTTAATGACACCATGCAGGACTTGCCGGAAGTGTTATTCCGCTGGCAATTGCTGGATGGTGAGCAGTTGCTGGGCGAGGGTTCGGAAACGATTGCAATGGCGTCTGGCGCTAAACTGGAGCGAGAAATCGAACTGCTGCTGCCTTCTGTCTCAGAACATAGTTCATACACCTTGCGCTTGAGTCTGTCAGCGGCCGGCTTGGATGAATTCCGCGATGATTTACCCGTGGATGTATACCCGCGAGGTCTGGCATCGATCGGTTCCAACCTGGCAGTGTATGATCCATATCAAACCCTGGCCTCGAGTTTGACCCAGTCTGGCGTGACCGTTACCTTGCTGAATGACTTGCAGGATTGGAACCGGAAGGATGTTTTGGTGGTGGCGCCGCGCGCCCTGTCCCGGCCAGACGCAATCTCTGAAATCCCGCAAATTGGTGCGGAAGACAATCTGAGCGGCTGGCTGCATGAGCAGGTTCAGGCGGGGGGCCGGGTGCTGGTTTTGGAGCAGGATTTGGACACACTTCCGGGCTCCCTGCCGGTTAAATTAAGCGTACAACAATCCACCCTGGCTTTCATACAGGCGCCAAACCATCCAATCATGAGCGGCTTGACCCATGCCGACTTGCGCTGGTGGCGGGGAGATTACCTGGTTTCAAATAATGAAACGGTCCGCCCAAGGCTGGCCGGGATGCACTCCCTGGTTGTAACTGGAAATCAGGCTGGCATCTCTCATGCTCCTCTGTTGGAAGTTCGCGAAGGAGCAGGTGTCTGGGTGATTAGCCAGTTACTGGTCGCATCGAAGCTGCAAAACGAGCCGATGGCGCAAGTGTTATTTGAACGGATAATTGACTACCTGATTGCTTATCAATCACCCACCGGGAAGATACTCTATTATCCGCCTGCCCAAAATTTCTCGACAATCAAGTTAGAAGGGGAAGCGCTTGAAAGTTGGGATGCCCTCGCATACCCCGCCGTACGCTTGCTCATGATACGAGGCAGCGCTCAGGATATTCCACTGGAGAAAGTGCGCGCTTATCTCGAAGCGGGCGGCAGGGTCTTGTGGGATCGCCCGGAGAGCAATGCCAATCCGTTCTTGAGCGACATTGACGCACAGGTGCAGGTTGAACCCTGGAGTGGGACCGCCTTCCGGGCGGAGGGAAATGCGCCACTTCTGAACTTTCTGACACGTGAAGATTTGTACTGGATCGAAACTGCTGGCAAGAATTTCCACAGCGAATCCTCTGTTGCCCCCAATGCCAGCGCTATATTCCTCTCGGAATTGAATGCTAACGCGACTCAGGGAGCCATCCCGGCCATGAGAGGCGCTACCCTCGAGGGGGAAGTTGTTGAGGTACAGGGGAGCGAGATACTTTTGGCGACCGAGGGAAGTGTCACCTGGGAAGTAGAACTGCCCCAAAGCGGTCTTTATGAACTCATCCTCCTCGCAAATGGGACGCCGGCCAAGGATATTTATCCCCTGGCGCAGATTATGCTGGATGACCAGACGATAGGTACGCTGGCAATCCAGAGCCAGGCAAACCGCCCCTATCGCCTGACATTCAACGGCCAGGCCGGCGTTCATCGCTTGAAAGTTATTTTTACCAATGATGAATATGCCCCGCCGGAGGACCGCAACCTGATTGTGTCTGCCTACTTGATCCAACCGGCGGATGAAGTCGTCGGCGTGGAATCCCTGACCGATCCCGCGGCCTTGGTTAATCTGCCGGTTGGTAAGGGGCAACTGACCCTATCCACCATAACCTGGAGCGATGAAGGGCCAAACAGCTTGCGCGGGCAGCGCTACTTTGCTGGCTTACTCACTGGCCTGGGGGCAACCTATGCGGGAGGCCGTGCGCCGGAGATTGTGGAGGTCGAATCCCTGAACCCGATGCGAAACTTCCCTCTTTTCGAAACATACCAGGATTATGTCCAAATGAACACGAATGGGTATGTTCAGGGCGAGATCGAGGTGGTTCAAGCCGGCACCTATCGACTTGGTTTGCTAGGGCGTGGCACAGCCTTGAATGGCGTTTACCCCATCATTCAAATTTTAATCAATGGCCGGGTGGTGGGCCAGATTGAATTGAAGGGCGGCGGCTGGGAACTGCACAGTTTGGAGGTGGATTTACCAGCCGGAAGGCTCAACCTGCGCTTGAGCTTCATCAACGACGAATATTCGCCTGCCACGGGCGAAGATCGGAATGCCTTACTCGACCTGGTGGAGTTTGAACTGCTCCAACCGAGTCAGCCTTGACGTTAATTGCGAATGCCTGGCATTCGCAATTTTGCAGGCTTGTCAGTAATTTGTTTTATTTTGATTTGAATAAGTCCAGCAATGATGCAAATCCTGCCTGGAGTGGCTTGGGACGAATATACTCAAAAGTATCATACTTTCCAGTATGTTATTTGCTCCCAATCAAAGCGCCGCCTGTTACAACATAGGCGGCGCTTTGATTGGCGCTGGAGCGAAATTACTAAATCAAACCCCCACCCATAAACGGCGCAATAATCGCCAGGATCAACCCCACCACCGCCAGCACCCCGAACAGGCCGGCCCGCTGGCGCACCAGCGCCGCCTTTGTTTCGGTCAATTCCACCACCGAGCGATGAACTGACTCCTGCAGACCCAGAACGCTGGACAGAATCGGGCGATTGTTGGCGAAGAAATCATGCACGTCGCGCAGAAACAAGTTTACTTCAACATCGCTCGCATCCGGCAGGTGGGCGCGGGTGACTTCAATGGCCTTACCGAAGTCCTCGACTTCCATCCTGGCCACCAAGAGCCCCAGCAGGTTGCAGAACGGCCCACCCACGGATGCCGCCCGGCGCAAGGCCTCCTGCACACCCACCCCGGAGGAAAGCAGGGCAGACAGAACAGACAGCCCGATCAGCATGTTGCTGCGCATCGATTCGGCGCGTTTCTTTGCCAGGGATTTGATGCGCACATACGGGCGGCGCAGACCGAGAAAGCCAAAGACCAGGGCGATGAGCGGCGCGGCGATTGCCATGTCCATCGCCGCCAGGGCGCCGGCCAGCAGCCCGCCCACCGCGATGAACACCATGAAGTCGCGCATGGCGGCGGCATAGAACTCACCCGGCGTGTCGTAGGGGTAGCCGGCGCGCCGCAGAAGCGAGATGACATTCGCGTTGTTTTTAGCGGTTTGTGGATCGAAGCGGCCCGGCAGGACTGCTACCAGTAGCGCCTCCCAGGTCGAGCGTCCCGTTGCGGCAGGGGAATCGCCCAGACTTGATAGGCGGCCCCTGCCAAAGACGGCAAAAGCCTTCTGGATACCGGTCAGAAGTTCAAAGGTCAGCACGCTCAAAGCCAGCGCGCCGATAAAGGTCAGAATGGTCATCACAAATCTCCTCTTTTTGCGCTACTGTATCGCAAGCGAAGGAGGGGAGCAGATGCTCTGTCATTTACGGGCTGACAACAAAAAAGATGGGCTGGCTGGCCCATCCTTTCAAACACGAGACTCAAAACCACCGTGATCGGTCAAGGCAGTTTGGAAATCGACACTTCATTCAGGATCAGAGGGGCTTCATAGTTCGCCACTCGAAAATCATTGAACCCGTTTTGGTGCCCGGCAAAGGTAGCATCCGTAAGGGTGATGCTCGCGGTACGCCAGGTGCCGGTATTGGTCAATGTCACAATCGGGACCTGCTTGTACATGCTTTCAGCCTTCCAATCCGATGCACAAGCCGCTGTGTCGTACTCAATGTAAATTGTGCCCTGGCCCTGGTCAAAATATCGGATGGTAACTTCCACTGCCGTTGGGATGTTGAAATAATAACCGTCATCGACGTTGAAATACATGTAAGGGGCTTCTGGCAGTGTCACCCGGCCCGCTTCGTCGGCCCACTGGTCGTGCCGGGTTGCGCCTTCGCCTTCCTCCTGAATCTCCATCGCCAGACCAGCCTCAAGATTTTGTTCACCCAACTTTGCTGAAACCTGTCCGGCTTCCTTGTAATCTGAAATCAATCCCTGCGGCGGCAGTATCCCTCGTTTGAAATAGTCGGAATATTCACCGGTCAACTCGATATACTGCCTGCCCAACTCGACGGTCTCTGCCACCTCAGTGGCTTCATGATACTCATTCCAGCTTTCAACGGCCACCCAGGGTGTCCCGCATAACATGGCCTTCATCCAGCCATTGCGGTAGACGTTCCCGTCCTCGCGGTCAACAACCGAGTGGCTGGTGTAGTGTTCGACAATCCGGTCGTCCACCCCCGGACTGACAGTCGTCACCTGCGCGGTTGAGCCGGAGCCTGCCGCGATCCAGATGGACGTCGCATCATAGGCTGCTGGAATGCCGCGCCAGACCCAGTCCGAGTCTGCCACGATGAATGGCCGCACCCCGAAGTCTGCTTCGAACCAGTTGGCGATATCGACAAAAAGGTTTTCATCGTACTCGCCCAATGGATAGGCCGCCCAGAACCAGATCATTGGGCGGCCCTCCTCGGTCAGCGCCCAATATTCGCGCGGCACGGCTGTGAAAAAGTAGCGGATATCCGCATACATAATCTGACGGCCAGCAATCGTCAGAAAGTCAACCTTTTCGTACAGGTGGGCATTGGTATCGTACATCATGGCGATGGATGGCGGCGTTTTTCCGGATAGGCGCACTTCTTCCAAAGCCAGCACCAGGTTTTCCAGCCCAGGTCTTGCCCACCAGGCTGTCCCTTCATTGCTCCAAAAGACCGGCAGGATGACATCAATCCCGGCCTCGAGCATATCATCGACCTGGCGGCGATGCCATTCTGTCCCGCGCCAGGTGATTGCCGGCTCAGGGACGGGCCGATGGGTCTGCTGGTCCATGTGTTCCCCGGTGACATGGTCATACCAGTAGAAATAGTAGGTAAAAACGACCCGCTCACCTAGCGGACCCGGGTAGTCGCCGGGAACCAGTGTTGGTAAAATGGTGGGCTGGCTGGTCGGCGTTGCCGGGACGATTACCTCGTCTGTGGGCGTGGCCGGCACAGGTGTGCTGGCAGGCGCGCAGCCTGCCAGCATAATCGCCAATAGCAAATACACAATCCATGCTTTGATTTTCATGTTTCCTGTCTCCCAATGAATTAACCAGAGATCCCGGCCAATTGTAATCCGCATGTTCTCAATTACCCGACCTTGTACATCTTGCGCTTCCGGCACAGCAGGCAGGTGTAAATCTCCCACAACCCAATCCGCACCCCGCGGTGGCGGGTTTCCAGGTTGCAGTATTCGCAGTACAGAGTCTGATACCACGGCTTCATAGCAACCTTGCACCGGAACCTGCGGTTCCGGCATGGGCTACACTGTTGAACCTCGGCAATACCGGGTCCCAGAGCAGGTCAAACGGGGTACGCTCACCGTTGCCGTGCCGTAGTTTGGCGGGGGTAAGATGCACAACCTTGCGCATCTTTTTATCCTGTACCAGGAAGAAGACGGTGTCGGCGTCGAACTGCAAATCCGCCGGCCCGCGCATTGAGTTCAGCTTGGGGGTGCTTTCGTCCATGCCTTCCTTGGTCATGGACTGGATGGTCAGCAGGGCGACATTGAACTCCCGCGCAATATCCCGCAGCCGCCGCAGTTTCAGGGCGGTGTTTTCGTTCTCATCCCTGGTATCGCGATCGGCGAGCAGGTTGACGTAATCCACCACCAGCAGTCCGATGTTCATCTGGCGCGAGAGGCGGGCAATGTTGGCACGCAGTTGGGAGGTGGTGATGCCCGGCGTGTCGTTGATCACCATCTTGGAGTTCGGGTACTCGAACTGCTCCAGCACCTGCAACATCTTGTTCCACTTTTCGGCGGGGATCCTGCCGCTGTGGATTTCGGCGGTGGTGATGCCGCACTCGGCGGCAAAGGTCTTGATGCCCAAATCCCGCTTGTCCATCTCCAGTTCATGCACC
>DAOUML010000269.1:0-13689 GCA_034411635.1 Anaerolineales bacterium | reverse complement strand
GTTTTTATCCGTGTTGATCCGTCAATCCGTGTTATCCGTGTACAAAAATTGAGCCAATCTGCAAGCGTTTTGTCTGTAAGGTTTCCCACAAATCTGGGGAGAACCAAAAGAATCCGCGTATTCGGCGTTTATCCGAGTCCATTTTTTATGTCCGGTAGAGAAGCCGTAGCGCGACTTTAAAGTCATGTTTGGAGTAAGGCAGTTGAGAACTTGCCGCCCTACGGATAGCAATTTGTAGCCAGTTACGTTGTTTTACCAATACCCACAATATCGAAAGAAAAATGGAGATTAGTAATGACAAAGAAAGAAGAACGCGACGTAGAGAAGGTTTATTCGGTTAAAGATTTTGTTGCCAAACTCAGGCGGTTGGCCGATGCGCTCGAAGCGGGCGAGGCCTTCTCAATTCAGGTTGCCGGCGAGCGGATTTACGTCCCCGCCAGCGCCAGCATCAGCATCGAGCACGAACGCTCAGACGACAGCGAAGAAGTCGAGTTTCAACTCAAATGGCCCCTGCGCAAGGCCGACGACGAAGTGCAGGATGAAGACGAGGGAGAAGAGCAGGATAAAGACGAGGAAGAATAAAGACCTTTCGCCGCAAAAGAGCGAAATACGAAGCCAATCTCTACAGCACTGAACCGCTTTCATTGTGGGTCAGGCTGTTCGGCGCGCGCAAAAAGGTGGCGAATTGGAGTTCAAAGCGTTTCTCCTCATACGGTAGAAGATTATTTCAGGTATGTATCCAAAAACGCAATCACCATCGCCAGGTTTTCTGCGGTTTCAAATTCACCACCGCCATCGGCCTTGTCACCGAACATAAAGCCGCCGCCATGCACCATAATTACCAACGGGAAAGGCCCGGAACCAGTCGTCGGCAGGTAAAGGTCAAGCATTTGCGCCGATGAGAGTGTGGCATAGGCCAGGTCTTGGTGAGTCGGAGCGACTGAAGCAAAAGTGGTCGAACCGCCCGGCCCGCCTCCGCCCCTGCTAAAACTGGGGCTTGATACTTATTGAAAAAGTGCTATAATTTTACTAAAACTTTAATAAATCTTTTAACAAAGAGTCGCAGGTATCACTACTCATGAATAATAAAGTGACAATAACCAGTATTGCAGAGAAAAGTGGCTTTTCGCTCTCGACAGTTTCTATGGTACTCAATAACAAACCCGGCATTTCTCCAAAAACTCGCGCGCAAGTTATAGAAATTGCCGCATCAATGGGGTATGCGCATCGCCAAAATTCAGCAAATACAAAACCCAGCAGGCTCAAAACCTTGGGCATGGTTGTAAAAGCAGACCACGACTTTGGGCCATACGATAACCCTTTTTACTCCCGCGTTATTTTGGGAATTGAAGAGGCTTGCCGACGCAGTGGAATAAATCTGATGTTTGCCACGCTTCCGGTAGATGAACAAAATCATCCTATGGAAACCCCCGCTCTTTTTTACAATAACAGTGTAGATGGCATCTTAATGGTAGGAGCATTTGTAGATAAAGCGATCTTTTCAATTACGGAGCGCACTACCCCACCTATTGTTCTTGTTGACGCCTACGCTACAAACGAAGATTACGACACAGTTATTTCAGACAATTTTCTAGCATCGTATCAGGCAGTTGAATATCTTATCCGCAAAGGGCACAAGCAAATCGGGCTTGTAGGCGGATCATCCAACTGTTATCCCAGCCTGCGTGACCGTCGCAATGGCTATTACCGAGCAATGAAAGAAAACGAAATCTCAGAAACGTATACGGCCGATTTCAACATTAATAATTCCAAAGGTTACTCTGAAGTATTACAACTGCTTAAAGATTATCCTCAAGTTTCCGCTTTATTTTGCATTAATGATCTTGTTGCATTGAATAGTATTCGCGCCGCTCAGGATTTTGGAAAACGGATTCCTGCCGATTTATCCATCGTCGGATACGACGATATTTTCATGGCTCAGAATTCGACCCCGCCTCTTACCACCATGAAAGTGGATACAGTTTCGATGGGCAGCGCCGCCGTTCAGATGTTATCTTTCCGGCTAGAAAACCCCAATGCCGCCCAAATGACACTTACACTGCGCCCCACCCTAATTGAGCGCGATTCTGTTTCTCAACGCTAACCAATCTCAGACAGAGATACTATGGCTTTCTAAAGAAGTTATTCCGAACAGCCATTTTGTATACTGCCCGTGGTCACAAATTGCGCATTCATGCTCTTATAAAAAGCGCAATTTGTAACCGGGACGGGTCTATCAACATACTTCCCATATCTGTTTCATATCTTGAAGGAGGTTCTATCGCAGAAATATACATGTTGCTTCAACCAAGTGTTCAGGCAAAAAGGCGCCTGAGTCTCTCAACCCAGACGCCCAAGAGTGTGGAACCCGCCCACCGGAAAATGCGCAGGATTCCACTTTTAATATAACATATCTCGTCTTTGCTTCAAATGTTTCCAAACTATTTCTAATAAATGGAGAACAATTACCATGAAGAAACTGTACGCTGTAGCAATGTTACTTGTTGTCGCGTCGATGATTTTGGCCGCTTGCGGCAGCGCGCCTGCTACCGAAGCCCCGGCACAACCCGCTGCCCCCGAAGCACCTGCCGCCGAAGAGCCGGCTGCGCCAGCCGCTACCGAAGCACCTGCCGCCGAGGAGCCTGCTCCGGTAGTAGAACTCAAGCCAGGCGATCCGTTGCCTCGCAATGAAACTCTGTATTTCAATGGGCAACAGTGGGGCCCGGTTGTTTGTTGGAATCCCTATTCTTCCAATTGTAACAATGCCATGGCAATTGGGCAGCAAGATAGCGCCCGCGTGACCATGTTCGAAACCCCGTACCTGTACAACATGCTTGATGGTCAACAGTACCCCCTGCTGGCGGATGGCCCCTGGTCGTGGAATGCTGATATGACCGAGATTACCTTCAAAATTAAATCTGCCGCCAAGTGGAGCGATGGCACACCAGTCACAGCAGAAGATGTTGCCTATACCTGGGCTACCCATGTCAAATACGAAACCCCCACCGGTTCTGGTAACAAAGAATACATCGAAAACATAGAAGCGATTGACCCCCCAAACGGTTGTAATCAAGGCCAAACTGGATAAGAGCGGCAAGGCTGTCAATCCCCTGATTGTTGCCGCCTACCTGAGCACCAACTACGTTGTCCAGAAAGCCTGGACCGAAACCCTTGAAGCGCGTGCTGGTGGAGATGCCGCCGCTTTCACTGCTGATGCCGCTGAAGATGTTGTCTATTCCGGCCCCTATCATGCCTTTTATGCGGACGAAACCAAAGTTATTCTCGTTCGTGATGACAATTACTGGGGACAGGATGCATCCATGTTTGGCAAACTGCCCGCTCCGAAATACCTGGCGCACACCATCTTCAAAGATAACGCCGCTGGTTTCACCGCCCTCAAGGCAGGTGAAGTGGATGTCAGCCAACAGTTCAATGCCAACATCCAGGATTTGTGGCTCAAAGACGGCCTGCCGATTTCGACCTATCTGCCCGAGGCTCCTTATGGTATCGGCGCCAGTCTGCCGACTGCCTTCTTCAACCTGACTTCCCCTGGTCTCGACCAGGTGGCTGTCCGCAAGGCGATTGCCATGGCCGTTGATTACGACACCATCGTTGCCAACGCCATGACCAACCAATCCGCAACCTTTAGCCAGGTTCCGCGCTCACTCATGAATCCGACCCCCGGCGAACAGGCCATGTATGATCATGACGCGGTTAAAGATTTGCAGTGGGCTGGTAAAGATTACGAAGGCGCCAAGAAACTGCTTGATGACGCCGGTATTGTCGACTCGGATAATGATGGTTGGCGCGAATATAACGGGAAGAAACTCAGTTATGTAGCCACCTGCCCGAACGGTTGGTCTGACTGGCAGGCAGCCATTGAAGTTGTGGCCGCTGCTGGCAAGGAAATTGGCATCGAAATCACAACCAACTACCCCGAATGGTCGGTTTACCAGACCGTTGTGACCAAGTCAGACGCCCCATTACCTGAAGGCTACGACATTTTCATGATGTGGAGCGCTGGCGCTGGCCCAACCATGCCGTGGGGCCGCATCCGCAACATGCTCAGTTCCGAATTCGTTGGCATGTCGAGCAACTGGAACGGCAACTGGGGCCAGTATACCAATGCTGAAGTTGACGCCCTCATCAAAGCCATCCCCGGCGAATCTGATAATGCCCAACTGAAAGAAATGTACACCCAATTGGTCAAAATTTACCTGACCGATGTTCCCTCCTTCACCCTCATGTACCGCCCGCAGTCTTTCCATGCGGTCAGCGAAAGCGTCTGGACTAACTACCCCTATGACGGCGACGGCACCAACCCGCCCGTCCCGCCGCTCAACCTGACCGACGGCTGGAGCATTGCAGGCCTGTATAACCTGACACTGGTCGAGTAATCTGTTTTATCCATAATAGCCATATCCCGCAATTTTGGGGATATGGCTATTTGTTGTCGCTCCTTGCGCGTGGTTCCTCCGCAACGCCACGCGCAAGAAGAACAAAGCACCACTCTTTAGGCAGGAGGTGTTGGTTGAAAGGTTATTGGAAGTATTTTCTCAACAAACTGGGCTGGTTTGCAATTACTTTTGTGCTTGCCTTTTTATTGAATTTCACCTTGCCGCGCCTGATGCCAGGAGACCCCGTGGCGGCGATTGTTTCAAGGCTTGCGCAGGGCATGAGCGATGCAACTGGCGTGCAGGCAATTTACCAGCAATACGCGGAATTGTTCGGCACGAACAAACCCATGCACGAACAATTTTTTATCTATGTAAAAAACGCGGTGCGTGGTGATTTTGGCTTTTCATTTAGTCAATATCCGCGCCCGGTGGCAGATGTTCTGAAGGCCTCTATTGGTTGGACCATCGCGCTCCAATTCCCGGCGATTATCGTCGGATGGCTGATTGGAAACACCCTGGGGGCACTGGCCGCTTATCTTAAGGGCGGCTTCGACAAAGTTTTGATGCCTGTCAGCATTTTCGTTAGCAACTTTCCGCCCTTTGGCATGGCGGTTATCCTGCTTGCCATTTTTGGGGTTGGTCTGAAGTGGTTTCCTACCTCCGGGGGCTATGGGTTCGACTTGATTCCCAGTTTTACCTGGAATTTTATCTGGTCTGTGTTCGTCCATTACCAACTACCGTTCTGGTCGATTGTGTTAATTGCAATCGGCGGACAAGCCATTGGTATGCGTTCCATGTCCATCTATGAACTCAATGCCGATTATGTGAAATTCAGCCGCTTCATGGGCATCAAAGACCAGAAAATTATCGGCTATGTTTTTCGAAATGCCATGCTGCCGCAGATTACCGGCCTGGCCTTATCAATTGGTACGATGGTGGGTGGCGCATTGGTGGCCGAGATTATTTTTAACTATCCAGGGCTGGGGTACACGCTCCTGAACGGCGTGATGGGGCAGGATTACCCGCTGATTTCAGCCGCCACATTAATCATCACCATCATGGTTCTAACTGCCAATTTCATCATTGAAATCCTGTATGGGATGATTGACCCGCGCATTAAAGCGGCCCAGGCGGATTAAGGAGAGAGACTGTCATGAAACATAGCCTCCGGCAAGTTTTTCGCTCTGGAAAATTTGTGTTTGGTTTTTCTATTTTTGCAGCCCTTTTGCTGATTGTAATGGTTTACCCGCTCATTATCCCGGATGCGCCGCTGGCAATTATCGGTCAGGGAACTTTTTTTCCGCCGGGTATTTACGTCAATGCCTATGATAGCGTGAATGCCCCCACAAAATACATTCTCAACCTGCCAAACGCTGATTTCAGGCGGGTTGCCAGCAAGTTAAGCACTGATGACCGCCTCGCCATGCAAGAATGGTTACTGGCTGCCGGAATCCCTGAAAGTGAAATTGACCTTGAAGATACCGCCAGTTTACTGGCGCTCTGGGAAAGCAACTTTGACCCAAAGAAGAATATTGCCGGCATGACAAATGCCAGGCGAAATTATTTTGTTCGGCTCAATAATTCGCTCAAAGGCTTGCTGTCGGTGGATGATGCCATCATTGCCGCCAAAAACGTCGATACAGGCGCGCTGGAAGAAATTGGAAGCGTGAAGCAAAACGATTATGTGAATGTGGCCCAGGTTGCGAATATGCGCGTTCTGGTTTTGGGAACCGACAATTTTGGCCGCGATATGCTCACGCAACTCATTGCCGCCACCCGCGTTTCATTGCAAATTGGATTTGTAGCCGGATTAATTGCCACGCTGATTGGCCTGAGTCTCGGTTTGTTTGCGGGTTACATGGGCGGCCTGGTAGATGATGTGATTATGTTCTTCACCAACCTTTTTACGGTCATCCCCAGTTTCGTGTTATTGATTCTCATCTCTTATAGCATGGGCCAGGAACAACGCGGCGCGTTCACCGTTGCAATGGTGATTGGGTTTACGTCCTGGGTTTGGACCACCAGGGCAGTTCGGGCGCAGGTGGTATCCCTGCGTAACCGCGATCATGTCAACCTATCCAAACTCTCCGGCCATTCCATTCCGCATATTATCATCGCCGATATCCTCCCCTATATCGCATCCTATGTCATCATGGCGCTCATCCTGCAAATCTCATCAGGCATCCTGGCAGAGGCGGGATTATCGATTTTGGGGCTTGGCCCTAAAACAACCGATGTGCCAACTCTGGGGTTGATGATGAGATGGGCGATGATTTACCAGGCCCATGTTCAGGGCAGTTGGTGGGCTTACTTCCCCGTGCTTATCACCATCGCGCTGATTACCTTCTCGATGAACCTGATGAACACCGGCCTCGACCAAATCTTCAACCCGGCACTAAGGGACTAGGTGATTGAAATGTCAAGAGTCATACTGGAAGTTAGAGAACTCACTACAAAATACATTACCCGTTTTGGAGAAGATATCTATGCAGTCGACCATGTCTCCCTCAAAGTGGAAGAAGGCAAGTCGTTGGGGATTGCAGGCGAATCGGGTTGCGGAAAATCAACCCTGGCACTAAGTCTGATGGGCTATTACTTCCCACCGCTGCACTATACCAGCGGAGACATCATCATCGATGGCAAAAATATATCGGGAATGAACCCAGACGACGTGCGTAAATCAATCCTGGGCCGCGAAATTGCCTACATTCCACAGGCCGCGATGAACGCGCTCAACCCCACCCAAAAAATCATCCACTTTATTGAGGATGTTGTTCGCGCGCATGATCCTGGTAAAAGCAAAAAAGAGATTTTTGAAATGGCCCGGGAGCGCTTTGAAACGCTGGGGCTTCCGGCTGAAGTTTTACAGAAATACGCGGTGGAACTTTCAGGCGGCATGAAGCAGCGCACCGTAATCGCGGTTGCGGTTATTCTTGGCCCAAAAGTGCTGATTGCCGACGAACCCTCCTCGGCGCTTGATGTTACTTCCCAAAAAATGGTTATTAAAATGCTGCGCGGCCTGATGGAAAACGGCATCATCAAAGCCATGATCTTCATTACCCACGAGTTGCCTTTGCTTTACAACGTCACCGACGACATCATGGTCATGTATGCCGGGCAAATTGCCGAAAAAGGCTCTGCCCAAGAAACCGTTTTCGATCCCCTGCATCCTTATGCCAAAGGGCTGATGGGTTCCATCATCGTACCAGAAAAAGGCCTGCGGGATGTAAAACTAACCGCCATTCCGGGCGTGCCGCCCAACCTGAAAAACCCGCCTTCCGGCTGTCGTTTTGCCGAACGTTGCAAATTCGCGCGGCCAGAATGTAGAGCGATTTCCGTCCCCCTGCGCGAAGTCGCTCAAGGCCGTACCTACCGCTGCATTCTGTCAGAAAAAGAATTGAGGGAGGCTTATCAAAATGACTGAGAAAAAAGTTTGCATGAAGGCAACCAGGCTAACCAAAGTATTCGGCTTTGGCCGCACAAAAACTGTCGCTGTTGACCGTGTAGACCTGACCCTTTACGAAGGCGAAGTGGTCTCCATTGTAGGTGAATCTGGCAGCGGCAAAACCACCCTGGCAAAACTACTGCTCGGCTTAATTAACGAAACCGAAGGCGAAGTGTACTTTCAGGGCCAAAAGCGCGATATCCGCTCTTATCGCAAAAAACAGGAATACTGGAAAAATATTCAGGCAATCTTCCAGGATCCGTTCTCATCCTACAATATTTTCAACAAAATCGACTCAGTATTGTTGGATTGTATTCACATGCGCGGTGGCCGCAGCCTGCCACGCGCCCGCAAAGTCGAGTTGATGGCTGAAGCCTGTAGTTTTGTCAACCTGAAGTACGAGGAACTGACCAACAAATACCCGTTTGAACTTTCAGGTGGGCAAATGCAGCGATTGATGATTGCGCGTATTTTCTTGCTAAAGCCAAAAATCCTGTTGGCCGATGAACCCACCTCAATGATTGATGCCTGCTCACGCGCCACCATTCTGGATATGCTCATGCAACTGCGCAACGAAATTGGCATGACCGTTATTTTCATCACTCATGATATTGGCCTGGCCTACTATGTCTCTGACAAAGTCTATATTATGGAAAGCGGAAAATTTGTCGAAAGCGGCACCGCCGACCAGGTCATCCTCAACCCAACCCAACCCTACACCAAACGCTTAATCAGCGATGTTCCCAAGATTTACGAAGAATGGGATCTCTCCACCGTGTAAAAAAATCTACACAAAAGAGAATAACCATGACCACCGATATTCAATCTACGATTGCCCCAATAGAAACCAGCGCGCGCAAGATTGAGCGGTCAAGATCGCTCCGGCAACGAAGCCGCAATCGGCATGGACATCATGGAAATGTTCAACGAGATGCCAATGTTTAGCGTGCTGATGTTCCAGCAGAATATGCTCACCGCGCCCGCCGAAGAAGTTGTGGCCGGGCTATTGGCGCAAGTTCACAAAGTGAAATAAACTTCGCCTGCACAAACCCAAAATATTTTAACTTTCAACCAAGGATAAACTCAATGCAACAACAAACATTAAATGGCAAATGGCAATTTCGACAACTCGACGCTGAAGACTGGCTGCCGGCAACCGTGCCTGGCGGCGCGCATACCGATTTGCTCGCTCTCGGCAAAATCCCCGACCCATTTGTGGCCGATAATGAATTGAAAGTAATGTGGGTGGCTGAAAGCGATTGGGAATACCGCCGCGTTTTCACCGCCGATTCTGCTTTGCTGAACCACCCCAACCTATCTCTGGTTTGCGACGGCCTCGATACGATTGCCGACGCCTACCTCAACGGCGAATATCTCGGCCATGCCGATAACATGTTCCGCCAATGGGAATGGGACGTGAAAGGCCTGCTCAAAGCAGGCGAAAACGAAATTCGCATCGTGTTTGGCTCGCCGGTGCGCTTTATCACCGGCAAACAGGCACAACTGCCCTTGCAGGGCGGCGGCGACATTCCCGGTGGGCCGCACCTGCGCAAAGCGCCCTGTCACTGGGGCTGGGACTGGGGCCCCAAACTGCCGCCCATCGGCATCTGGAAAGATATTCGACTGGAGGGCTTCTCAACCCGGCTCGAAGATGTCCACATTCGCCAGCAGTTCGAAGACGATGGCAGCGTGACCATCTCAACAGATGTGACAGCCGTGACCATCCCCGGCGCGGAACTAACCGCCAGCCTGGCAATTGTCCACCCAGACGGCAGCCGGCAGTCGGTTGAAGAGAGCCTGTTCTGGTTCGATGACAGTACCGACCAAAGCGCAAATCTACAGGTAAAAATTGAAAATCCTGAACTGTGGTGGCCTGCCGGGTACGGCTCGCAACCTTTGTATGCTATCGAAGTAACCCTGAAAGACGGCAAAACCATTCTGGATCGCCGCGCTTACAAAATCGGCCTGCGCGTTATCGAACTGCGCCAGCAACCCGATGCCTGGGGCAAGGAATTCACCTTCTACATCAACGGCGTGCGCCTGTTCGCCAAAGGCGCAAACTGGATTCCCGCCGATTCGCTGCCCACCCGCATTACCCGCGAATATCTCGAAATGCTCATCAAATCTGCCACCGATGCCAACATGAACATGCTGCGCGTTTGGGGCGGCGGCTATTACCCCGAAGAAATGTTCTACGACCTGTGCGATCAATACGGCATTCTGGTCTGGCAGGATTTCATGTTCGCCTGCGGAATCTACCCGGCAGATACCGACTTTTTCGAAAACGTGCGCATTGAAGCAATCGAAAACATCCGCCGCCTGCGCCATCGCGCCAGCCTGGCGCTGTGGTGCGGCAACAACGAAATGGAGCAGGGCTGGTGCGATTGGGGCTGGAACAAGCCCGATGACCCGCTCAACCAACGCCTGAAAGACGGCTACGACCGCATGTTCCACCAGATGCTGCCCGAACTGCTCAAAATGGAAGACCCCGATAGCCCCTACTGGCCCAGCTCGGCTTCGGCCAATACCCCCTTCCACGGCGCAAATGACCAGATACAGGGCGACTGTCATTATTGGGATGTCTGGCACGGGCGCAAACCGTTCAGCGACTACCGCAAACAGTTCCCACGTTTTATGAGCGAATTCGGCTTCCAGGCCCTGCCGCCGCTCAAAACCATCGCCACCTACGCCGACCCCGCCGACTGGAACATGACCTCCTACATCATGGAACATCATCAGCGCAGCGGCTCCGGCAACGGCCTGATGATCGCCCAAATGACCGATACCTTCCGAATGCCCAAAGACTTCGACGCGCTGGTATACCTGAGCCTGATCTTGCAGGCGGAAGGAATCCGTTATGGCGTCGAACACTGGCGGCGCAACCGGCAGCGGGTCAGCGGCACGCTCATCTGGCAACTCAACGACTGCTGGCCGGTGGCCTCGTGGGCCAGCCTCGATTATTTTCGACGCTGGAAGGCGCTCCACTACGCCGCCAAACGCTTCTACGCCCCGCTGCTGCTCTCGGTTGCCGACAACGGAAAAACGATGAAAATCCACGTCACCAGCGACCTGGTGATGCCGGTCGATGTCACCATCCGCTGGCGTTTGGAGACGCTCGCAGGGCAAATTTTGCAAAAAGGCCAGCAATTCATCCGCGCATTGGCGCTCGCAGATACCCTGGTCGGGTCGTATGATTTCTCGGCCCAGGTGACGCCCGAAAACCAGAAAAACGTCGTTTTCATCGCCGAACTATGGCAGGGCGCGGAACTGACTGCCGGCAGCGTGACTCCTTTCGTCGCCAACAAACATCTCGAACTGCGCAATCCCGGTTTAAGCGTAACAACCCGCGCCCAGAGCAATACGCTCTATGTGGATGTCTCCGCCCAGACTTTGGCCCGCTTTGTGGAACTCTCCCTCGAAAATACCGATGCCGTTTTCAGCGACAACTACATCGACCTGCCCGCCGGCGCGAGCGTTACCGTCACCTGTCCGCTACCAGAAAACTGGTCTGGCAAAGTGACCGCGCGCTCCTTGTACAACTCCTTTGCCGATTGAGATTCCGCCAACGTATATCGACCCACAATATCACGCCATGCTGGAAGCGGCCATTCGCGGCAGCGTTTCAATTCCCAGCAGCCCGCTGGCCGGAATGGTCGAAGACCGGCTGGTGACTATGCTCGAAATGCTTTGGCAGCGTTTCTTCGATTCGCAAACCAGCGATCTGGACAGGTTTCTGGATGATGAGTTGGCATCTTTTGTGCAGCGACTTAACATGGTTTTATCGAATTACTAGCGCCCGGCAGTTTTCCAGCGCAGATAAAATCTCGGCTTTGGGCAGCCCCTGGCCGATGAAAACCAGTTCAGTCGTTTCGTCGTCATCGGGTGCGCTGTCACCAAGCGGCTCAAGTTCCTCGAGCTCACACAAGCCACCGGCCTGGCTGATGATGACCGGGTTGTGGTCGGCAAAAAAGACAATCCCCTTCGAGCGGATAACCCGGTCATAGATGGGGTTGCCCAGGAAGCGATCAAAAGCCTCCCAATCGAGGGGCGTTTCACTGCGGAAGGCAAAACTGCTGAAACCGTACTCATCCACCTCGCTGGAGGGTTGGTTCCATTCCAAATCCCAGTTTTCGGCTTCCGCGCCGCGTTCGTAGTTGTACAAACCGGTATCAATCAACAGGGACGGGGCAACCAGTCCGTGCACGGTGCGATACAGGCGCGCATCCGGGTTCAACTGGCGGATAAATGCCTCCAGATTGGTGACATCGTCCGGGTCGGCCAGGTCAATTTTGTTGAGCAGGACGATGTTGGTGAATTCGAGTTGGTGCACCAGCAGCGGGGCAAGCGGTTCGGTGACAATTTCCCCGTCGGCGTCGAGACGTTCGCCTTCGCTGGTGTAGATGTCCCAGAAGTTGACCGCGTCCACGACCGTGATAATGCTATCGAGCCGGACGAAGTCTTCCAGGTCGCCCATGTAGAAGGTCTGGGCGATGGGCATCGGTTCGCCGATGCCGGTCGATTCGATCAGGATATATTCCAGGCCAGGGGTCTGGCTGAGGGCGGTGAGTTCGGTCAGTAAATCTTCGCGCAGGGTGCAGCAGATGCAACCGTTCGACATCTGAATCACCTTTTCGGTCGTGTGGCGGACGAGTTTTGAATCGATGTTGATTTCGCCAAATTCGTTGACGATGATGGCGATTTTGCGTCCGTGATTGGCCGAAAGGAGATGGTTCAGCAGGGTGGTTTTGCCCGCGCCGAGGAAACCGACAAGGACGCTGACGGGAATGGGGGATTTCGGATTGGTGATTTTAGATTTGCGATTTTTGATTAGGGAGGCTGTCATTTGTCAATCTGCCAGTTGGCGTAATTGCGCCCATAGTTTTTTTGATGGTTTTTCTTTGCCCAGGGTGCGAATCTGGCGCGCGGAGAGTTGCAGGCGCAGGGGTTTGCCATCCACTTCGACCGTGACCCATTGCAGGTTGGGCTTGAACTGGCGCGAAGTGTGGCGCTGTGAAAAACTGACCCTTTTGCCGAAGCCGGGCTTGGGCGCGATGGCGCGTCGGGTTTTGTGGTTGAGTTTGCGGGCCATTATTTGCTCTCCTTGTACATCGCGTGACGGCGCAGGATAGGGTCATACTTGCGCAGTTCCATCCGCGCCGGATTGTTGCGGCGGTTCTTTTCGGTGTAGTAAACGTGGTCGCTTTCGGTGCTTTTCATGCGAACCAATAAACGAACATCTTTTTTCTTGCTTGCCATGTTTTGCTCCTTGGGGATTAGAGATTAGAAAATAGTGAGTGGTAAATGGTCTCGATATGCCCTGGTCTCGACAATCTCGACCAACGCGGGCTACTCGACCGTCTTGTTGGTCACTGGATACTGCTCACCGCACCACTTCCCAGGCCAAATGCTGCAATTCTGGCAATTGACCAAAATTCACGCTCTTTAATGAAAAAGATTTTCAATATCATTTTATACGAGAGCAAAGATAACGTCAAGAAGGAGATTACCGCCCCGTCCACAGCCGGGATTGCCGCGCAAAGGCAACTTGGCGGGCAGTGGCTGGTCGTCCCGCCCTACCCGCTGGGACGCCCGCGACGCACTCGGCTGGGCCAACCAACGCCTGGCGCGCGCCGCATCAGAAGTCATCCTGATGGTGGCCGGAATACCTGTTCCAATTGGGCATTATCGGTCAACAAGTCCTTTCCAGCGTAACTGCCTACGACCCTCACCCCCTGCCCCTCTCCCGATGGGAGAGGGGAGACGAATTACAAAAAATTTGCCGTTTTTGGTAAGAAACCTGTATTTTCGCTCCAGTCCCCTCGCCCTTTGGGAGAGGGTTAGGGTGAG
>DAOUML010000268.1:0-2705 GCA_034411635.1 Anaerolineales bacterium | reverse complement strand
GTTTTTATCCGTGTTGATCCGTCAATCCGTGTTATCCGTGTACAAAAATTGAGCCAATCTGCAAGCGTTTTGTCTGTAAGGTTTCCCACAAATCTGGGGCGAACCGGATTTATCAGAGATTTCATTTGATGCCCTTCAATGATGCTCAATGGTGTAAAATATAGAAAATTTTACGGTCCCTGTAGACAAAAGGAGAGCAAATGTATCACACCATTATCATTGCCGGAAACGTAGGTCGCGACCCTGAAATGCGCTATACCCCCTCCGGCCAACCCGTCACTTCTTTCTCGGTCGCCACCAACCGCCAGTACACCAGCAATAGCGGCGAAACCGTCAAAGAAACCATCTGGTTTCGGATTACCACCTGGGGCAAACAAGCCGAAATCTGTAATCAATACGTCAAAAAAGGCTCAAAAGTGCTGGTAGAAGGCCGCATGAGCGCCGACCCGGCCACCGGCGGCCCGCGCGTGTGGTCTGGTCAGGATGGGTCTCCGCGCGCCTCCTTCGAGGTGACCGCAAACACCGTGCGCTTCCTCTCCAGCCGCGACGAAGTCAGTCACATGGGCGGCGGAGACATGGGCGGAGGCTTTGTCGGCGCGCCCGAAGAAGACATCCCATTCTAATCACAGTCAAAACGACAACTTGCCGTAAGGCAGGTTGTCGTTTTTATGGAAAAACCCGATGACAGAACTAAACAAAAATCTTCCGCGCCCAACCACATCACTCGAAGTACCTGCCGAACTACAAGCCGTGTACGCCAACCTGGTGCGCATTGCCCACTCGCCAGCCGATATGGTGCTCGATTTTGCCCACCTGCTGCCCGGCGAAACACGCGCCAAAATCGGTTCGCGCATTCTTATGTCGCCACTCAGCGCCAAACTGCTTTACAAGGCCCTGGGCGAAAACCTGGCCCGCTACGAAATCGCCTTTGGCGAGATAAAAATGCCAACCGCATCCTCCTCCCTGGCCGATCAACTCTTCAAACCACTCAACCAACCCCCCGACTCCCCGCCATCGGGCGAGGACAAAGCCTGACCCACAAGGAAATCCATGCGAAACCTGGAACAAATTTCGGAACAAATCCGCCAGACCTTCGACGCCCGCACCGCCGCCCGCGACCAGGCCCTGGCGCAAGCCCGCATGCTTACCCGCCACTGCTCGCAAGCCATCCGGGCCGTCCACCGCGGCGAACAAGACGCCATGCGCGAACAACTGACCGAAGCCGCCAAACTGGCCGATTCGCTGCGCGAAAGCGTTCGCAATTACCCCGACTTGTATTACGCCGGATACACCCAGGACGCCCTCAAAGAATTTGTGGAGGCCAACGTCACCTGCGCTCTAATTCGCGGTGAAGACCTGCCCGGCCCGGAAGAACTTCAAGCCGAACACGCCACCTACCTGAACGGACTGGCCGAAGTCGTTGGCGAACTGCGCCGTCGCTGCCTCGACATTCTGCGCCACGGCTACTCCGACCAGGCCGAGCGCCTGCTAAACCAAATGGACGACATCTACGCCGTGCTGGTGACAATGGACTACCCAGACGCCATCACCAACGGCCTGCGCCGCCAAACCGACATCGCCCGCAGCATCATCGAAAAAACGCGCGGCGACATCACCTTCAGCCTGCGCGGCGGACATCTCTCAGATGCCATTGCCCGTTTGAGCGCCCAAATCAGCGGCGAAACCCCACCCGAAACCCCATCATTAACCCGCTTCGGAAACGAGGAAAACTGACATGCCACGCGGCGGACGAAAATACCCCCTGCTTCTCTACCGTCACCTACTCGGACGGTGGTGGCCGCCCATCTTCGGCATTGGGCTGGTTCTGGTCTTATTCATCGGACTGCTGTGGGGGGCAGAATGGTTCGCGGCCTGGTACTACGGCGATTTATCCAAAAATCCCCTCATTACCCTGCCCACTTTTGCCGCAACTTTTTTATTAATTCTGGGCATTTTTGCCATCGGCTTTAGCCTCTTTCTGCTCACCATTCGTAATTTTGCCTATTTACAATTATTCGGCGATCATTTCAGAATTATCACCCCCTTCCTGCGGCTCAAAATTTCCTACAAACGGATTCACAAGGTAACTTCTTCTGAATTTTCCGCCCTCTATCCACCCAAAAAACTCTCATCCAACCAACGGGAAATGCTCGGCCCAATGCTTGGACGAACAGCCAACATTATTCACCTCAAAAATTCGCCGCTCTCGCGCTTTTGGCTGCGACTGTTTCTCTCGCCTTATTTTTTCTACGACAACACCCCCCACTTTGTTCTGATCGTTGATGACTGGATGCGCCTCGGCATTGAACTGGACAGCGCCCGCGTTGCAGGGTACGTTCAACAAAAGCCAAAAACCAAACCCAAACTCACCCCCGGTCTCTTAGACGACCTGAACAAACACTTGAAATGACAATGTCACGGTTTTTTCTGTGAAATACGTCACTAACAAAAAGTGACATATAGAAGTAGACGAACCAGGCACAAACAGGTATCATACCAACCAAGAGATAGAGCAAACGCTCCAATGTCTCCTCCTTTGGCGAATGCCGCCACCGGGTCCTCCCCCTGGTGGCGGCTGCGCTTTAAGCACAATACCGCGACTTGCATCGTAACTGCCTACCGTAGCGCGACTTTCAAGTCGCGTTTGGAGTAAGGCATTTGAGAATTTGCTTTCAGGCGACATAAATGTCGCCCTACGAATATCA
>DAOUML010000267.1:0-10757 GCA_034411635.1 Anaerolineales bacterium | reverse complement strand
TTTTAGCCGACTTTCATGAACTGAGGCAGGGATTTATCCCGCCGGGTACGGTCAGTAAGGCGGCTGGCTGACAAGTGGATTTTAGATTTGGAATTGCTGCCTTCATTCGGTAAAGCAGGCGGTTTTCCCCCGCACAGGGTATAATCAGGTCAATCACTTCTCAAGGAGTAAAAAATGTTTGGACTTGGCGTTTGGGAACTACTCATCATCCTTGTAATCATCATCCTGCTCTTTGGCCCGGGCAGGTTTGGCAAAATCTTTGGCGAACTTGGCGCAGGCCTCAAAGCCTTCCGCGATAACCTCGGCGGCGATAAAAAAGACGAAGAAACGCCCACCGATGAAAAAGGCAACACCGAACCCAAATAACCCTGATAGGACAAGAGAACATCTTGTCCTACTCTTTTAAGGGCAAATCCATGCGCTTCCTCGACCCTGGCGACTCAAACAGCCCCGGCGTCCTCCTCCTGCACGGACTGGGCGCCAACGCCTCCTCCTGGACCCTGCAACTGGACGCCCTTATCGAATCCGGATTCCGCCCGATAGCCCCCGACCTGCCCGGCTTCGGCGACTCAGCCTACGACGGCCAGGGCTGGAACTTCCAACGCCTCGCCGCTCTTTTAGCCGACCTCGTTACCCGGCTGAATGCCGCCCCCGTCCACCTGGTTGGCCTCTCAATGGGCGGCGTGGTTGCCCAGCAATTCGCCCTCGATTATCCCCGGCACGTCCGCAAACTGGTTTTGGTCAGCACCTTTAGCGTTTTGCGCCCCAAAAATCTCTCGCAGTGGTTCTACTTTCTGCAACGCGTGCTCGTTGTTCACACCCTCGGCCTCGAAGTTCAAGCCAAAATCGTCGCCAAACGCGTCTTCCCTCACCCCGAACAAGCCGAACTGCGCCGCATGGCCGAAGAACAAATCGCCAGCGCCGACCCGCGCGCCTATCGCGCCGCCATGCGCGCCCTCGGCCTCTTCGATTCGCGCAAACGACTGCCCCAAATCGCCGCCCCCACCCTCGTCATCACCGGCGCAAACGATTTCACTGTTCCGCCTGCCGCCCAAACCCTGCTGGCCCAATCCATCCCCAACGCCCGCCAGGTCATCCTCCCCAACGCCGGCCACGCCGCCGCCATCGACCAGGCCGAGGCTTTTAATCGCCATTTGTTGCAATTCATCCATGACTCTACTGAAAAAAGGCAATGAAACAAAAAGGGTAACTGCCTACGAACTGATATTCGTACGGCGACACATCGTCCCCGAATGGGGGTTTATGTCGCCTGAAAGCAAATTCTCAAATGCCTTGCTCCAAACGCGACTTGAAAGTCGCGCGGGTGCAACTCCCAAAACGCAACCCAGCCTGTCATTTCGAGCGATAGCGAGAAATCTTGCCCGTTAGTGTGCAGATTTCTCCTCGCTGTCGCTCGTCGAAATGACAAATTAACCAGCACGCAACGCTTTCAGAGTTGCACCCATGTTAGATAAGGAAAGCACAATGACCCAACAACTCGAACCCAACAGAAAACTCGATATCGAAGAAATCATGCGCGATTTGGAGCATTACCGTCCGCGCCGCAAGGGCTGGACCTGGCGCGAAACCCCCGCCGAAGGCGTTGACATGGGCCCATTCCATTACCACGATATGTCCCAGCCGCTCAAAAATGGCATCGGCCTGCCCGCTTCCAAATACTTTGACAATATTGACCCGCAACCCTCCTGCGTTGTGACCACCGAAATCGCCTCCGGGCGATTCGAGGACGACATCCGCCGCATGCGCATGGCCGCCTGGCACGGCGCCGACCACCTGATGGTCATCCGCACCACCGGCCAGAGCCACATTGACGGCCTGATGGAAGGCACCCCCGAAGGCGTTGGCGGCGTGCCGATTACCCGCAAGCAAATCCGCGCCAGCCGCAAGGCCTGCGACATGATTGAAGACGAAGTAGGCCGCCCGATTAACTTCCATAGTTACGTCTCTGGCGTGGCCGGGCCGGAAGTGGCCGTGTTGTTCGCCGAGGAAGGCATCAACGGCGCGCACCAGGACCCGCAGTACAACGTACTCTATCGCAATGTCAACATGTACCGCTCGTTTGTGGATGCCGCCGAGGCCAAGAAGGTCATGGCCGGGGCGCAGATTTTCCAGATTGACGGCGCGCACAACGCCAACGCCACCGCCAAAGCCGGTTGGCTGGTAATGCCCGAACTGATGGTTCAGCACGGACTGAACTGCGCCTTCTCCGTCGCCGCCGGGATGGACAAAGACCTGATTGGCCTGTCCACCGTCCCGCCGAACGCGCCGCCAGCCCCCAAACTATGGTACGACCTGCCCTACGCCATCGCCCTGCGCGACTTTTTCTCCGAATACAAAATGCGCGCCCAGCAGAACACGCGCTACATCGAAGCCGACATCGAGGAAGCCATCCGCACCCATACGGTCGATACGCTCATCTCGATGTTGACCAGCGCCGACATCCAAAGCACCATCACCCCCGACGAAGGCCGCAACGTCCCCTGGCATTACAACAACATCCGCGGCGTGCAAACCGTCAAACAGACCTGGGCCGCGCTGGATGGAATCAAAGAACTGCTGACCCTCAACCACGACGGTCCACTCGGTGAAATGGTACGCGACATCAAAGAACGCGCCGTGGCCTTCCTGGAAGAAATGCTCGAAGTTGGCGGATACTTCGCGGCGGTGGAAAAAGGCTTTTTCGTCGATTCGGCCAAATACCCCGAACGCAACGGCGACGGAATCGCCCGCGACGGCAAGGGCGGCGTCGGCGCGGATACGCTCATCGCGCGCGACCCCGATTACATGGCCCCGGTCTGTGACCATTTCGGCCACAACCACCTGCCCGCTGGCCTGACCAAACCCTGCGACCCAATCGACGGCTGTACCCTGTGCAAACCGGAGAAAATCGTCTACATCGACGAACTCGACCCCGCCGATTCGGCCAATGCCCGCCTCGAAAAGACTCTGCCCTACCGCACCGGCGGCCTGATTCGCCCCGAAGCCGAATGGGCTGGCGATGGCGTGGTACTCATGCAGTTCGTCGTCACCGAACCCGAAGAAGTTGCCCACGAAGCGGCCCTCGAAATAGCCCGCAAAATGGGCCTGGACGACCCGCAAGTGATCAACATGATGACCCTGCAACAGGCCGAAGGCTGTTTTGTCGAGGTCAAGGGCAAGGTCAAGTTCGACATCAAAAAAGCCGAGTTGAAAATCCCGCCCAAGGAAATCATGCTCCCCGAAGAGGAGATTCGCGAAGCCATCAAACAGGTCGGCCTGAAAGTGGTCGCCGGAACGGTGGGCGAAGATGAACATAGCGTCGGAATGCGCGAAATTCTGGACATCAAGCACGGCGGCATCGAAAAGTACGGCGTGAAGTACCATTATCTCGGCACCTCCGTCCCGCTCGGCAAACTGATAGACGCCGCCATCGAAACTGGCGCGCAGGCCATCCTGATTTCAACCATCATCAGCCACAATGACGTGCACCGCGCCCAAATGCGCAAGCTGGCCGAACTGTGCCAGGAAAAAGGCATCCGCGAGAAGTTGATTCTCATCGCTGGTGGCACGCAAGTCACGCGTGATATGGCCGCCGAAACCGGCCTCGACGCCACCTTTGGCCGCGGCACCAAGGGCATCCACGTGGTGGACGCGATGGTGAAGAAATTGAAATCCCGCGGCGTCGTTTAAAACCCAAAAACGGTACACGGATTGACACGGATTTTTAAAAAAGAATCCGCGTCAATCCGTGAAACCCGTGTAACCCCCGAAGGGGATAATCCGCGTCCAAAAGTCGTTGCCCGTGAATCACCCCATCGAAATCCTGACAGCCTGTTTTTTGCTACCTATTCTTCCATTGCGCGTATAAAATCATGATTAGCCTTTGATCGCCAATCTGTTTCCGCGCGTAGGTTTACGGCCCTGAATGCTGTTTTGCTTGGCTTCAACCTCGCGCTGGAAATTTGCCACCGTTTTCAAGAATAGGAGAATAGCATGACCACTTCCACCCCTGTTGCCCCCGTTCAGCAAGCCGAGCGCGTCCAAATTGTGGACATCCTGCGCGGTTTTGCCCTGTTCGGCATCCTGCTCGTTAACATGACCTTTTTCATCCACCCGTTTCAATACGCTGTCTTTCCGCTAGACCCCGGCATGCCCTGGTACGACAAAGCCGCCACCTGGCTGATTAAATTCCTGGGCGAAGGCAAATTCTACACCCTCTTTTCAATGCTCTTCGGCCTGGGCCTCACCCTGCTAATGAGCCGCATCGAAGCCCGCGGCGGGCGATTCGTCCCGCTCTACCTGCGGCGCTTGCTCGTTCTGCTCGGCATCGGCCTGGTTCACGCTCTCCTGATTTGGATTGGCGACATCCTGATTCTGTATGCCGTAATTGGCTTCCTGCTGATTCTCTTCCGCAACGCCAAACCGCGCACCCTGCTCATTTGGGCAGTCATCCTGATTGCCCTGCCGATTCTTTTCACCACGGCTGTCACCGGGCTGGTTGAACTGGGACGCTCAGTTCCCGAAGGCGCCGAACAAATCGAACTGGCCTTCGCCGACGTGGAAGCCGGTTTCGTGAAAGACCTCGAACGCGCTTATCGCGTTTACACCGCAGGCACTTTTGCCGAAATCACAGAGCAACGCATCTACGATTACACAACCATGGTGCTAAATTACTCTTCCATGATGGCCTTCTCTATTTTGGGCATGTTCCTGATTGGCGTGTATTTTGGCAAGCGGCAACTCTTCCAAAACCTGGAAGCCAACCGCCCCTTCTTTACCAAACTTCTGCTGGCAGGGTTGCTGATTGGCCTGCCCGCCAACTTCTATTATGCCACCCACGTCGGTTCGCTTACGCTGCTGGATATCTCGTGGGAAAATCTTTTGCTCCAGGCCGCGCAATTAACCGGAGCCCCCATGCTTTCGCTGGCTTATGTTTCGGCCTTTAGCCTGTTGGCGGCTTCGCCGGCTGCGGGAAAACGCCTGAGCATATTGGCCCCGGTCGGGCAGATGGCCCTCAGCAATTACCTGACCCAGTCCATCGTCTGCACGACCATTTTCTACGGCTACGGCCTGGGCCTGTTCGGACAGGTTGGCGCGGCAGCCGGAATCGGCCTGACCCTCGTCCTCTACCTGCTCCAGATTCCCATCAGCCACTGGTGGATGAAGCGCTTCAAGTACGGCCCCGCCGAGTGGCTTTGGCGCTCACTCACTTACCTGAAACCCCAGCCCATGAAACGCGCCGGATAAACTTAAAAAATCAGAAAGATGACCAACCATGCAAACGCTCATTGACCAAATCGAACGGGCCGCCCGTGAAACCGACTTTTCGGGCCTCGTCTCCATTTACCAGGCAGATTCGCCGCTCTATGAGCGATCCTTTGGCTATCGCGATATACCGAACCAGATTCCCAATTCGCCCGCCACGCGCTTCGGCATTGCCTCCGGCACGAAATTTTTCACCGCCCTGGGCATTGGCCGCCTGATTGATCAGGGCCGGCTTCGCCTGGAGACCCAGGTTCGCGAACTTTCCCCTGAATACGTTGGGTTTATCGACCCGCGCGCCACCCTCCGGCACTTGTTGACGCACACCTCCGGCATCTACGATTACTTCGACGAAGAAATCGAACAGGATTTCGACCATTTCTTTGTCTCGATTCCCTGGTATCGCCTCGAAACCCCCAGCGATTACTGGCCCTTGTTCGAGGGCCAGACCGCCAAATTCGAGCCGGGCGAACGGTTTTCGTACTCGAATGGCGGCTATGTCTTTCTGGGCATGTTAATCGAAAAAATCAGCGGTCAACTTTTCCGCGATTTCATGCGCGAACAGGTTTTCGAGCCAGCCAATATGCCCCAAACCGGCTTTTACGCCCTCAACAACCTGCCCGCCAACACCGCCCTGGGCTATCTCGAAGACCGTCAGACGACCAACCTCTACAACCTGCCGATTCGCGGCGGCGGCGATGGCGGCCTCTTCACCACCGCCGCCGACCTGCGCTCGTGCTGGCGGAATCTTTTCTCGAACCGCATTCTCTCCCCCGAACTGACCGCCATCTTCCTGCAAACCCACCAGCGTTTCGACGAGAAAAGCGGCTACGGCTGCGGGCTGTATAAACGCCTCGATGACAGTCTATTTTCCATCGTCGGCGGCGATGCCGGGGTGGGGTTCGATTCTCGCTATTTCGTCGGGCAACAAATCAGCATCAGCATCCTTGCCAATATCACCAACGGCGAAGAAGACCTGCGCGAAATCGTCATGGACTTTTTCGATAAGCAATCCTGAACAGCCACGCATATTGGCATGATCTCCGTCCCGGTCAGGAGGGCGCGCCCCGCTCCTGACCGGGGCTCGTTAAAACAACCTTGCTCAACCCTTGACTCTCCCCCCACTGGAGGATGTATAACCAGCGCATGAATGGAGAACATAAAACATGATCCGGATTGGTCAGTTCTCTCGCCTTAGCATGGTCTCAATCAAGACCCTGCGTTACTACGATGAAGCCGGTTTGCTGCATCCTGCCCGGGTGGATGACTTCACCGGCTATCGTTATTACACCTTCGGTCAGTTGGCCCGCTTGCACCGCATTCTGGCGCTCAAAGAGATGGGATTCGCCCTCGAGCAGATCGGCCGTCTGCTCGATGAAGACCTGTCTGCCGAACAACTGCGCGGCATGTTAAAAGCCCGTCGCAGCGAGATTCAGGCCCGGCTGGAGGATGAAATGGCGCGGCTGGCGCGTGTTGAAGCCCGCCTGCAATTGCTTGAAAAGGAGAATCCCATGAGTCAAGTCGAAGTTGTCATCAAGACCGTTGAACCGCTCACCATCGCCTCGGTGCGCGATACCATCCCAACCTACAGCCAGCAGGGCCACCTGTGGCACGAATTGGAAGGACACCTTGCCCTCCAGCGCGTTCGTCCAAACGGCCCTTGCTTCACCATGTACCATGATGACGAACACCGCGAAAGCGATGTCGACGCCGAAGTTTGCGAACCGGTTGCCCCAGGACTGAGCGAAACCAGGCGCGTGCGCGTGCGCAACCTGCCCGCAACGCAAATGGCCTGCGCCATCCATCGCGGCCCCTACCAAACCCTGCATCAAACCATCGAAGCAACTGTGCAATGGATCGAAACCAATGGCTACCGCATCACCGGGCCAGAACGTGAAATCTACCTGACCCCGGCCCGCAACGGCAGCCAAACCGACCCTGATACTGTTACCGAAGTACAGTTCCCCATTGAGAAAGCCTGACAAAGCGTTTCAGCAGGCCCCCGCCAGGCAAACAAACGACAACTGCCCGAACATTCCTGTTCGGGCAGTTCGCTATATGTACCCCAACATTAATATCGCGCTACGCCGAGAAAAAACATTTTCAGTAAATTCTTACCGTAGCGCGACTTTCAAGTTGCGTTTATAGCAAGACCGTTGAGATTTTATTTTTCGGCGACATACACCCCATTCAGAGACGATGTATCGCCCTCCGAATAGCAGTTCGGAAGAAGTTACCTAAAAACTGGCTTTAAGAAAGTCCTGTGTATAATACTACTGGCGCGCAACGCCCAAAACGCAACCCCGTTCTGTCACTTTTGACCGCTGGTGGTCGAGTCGTTAGGTCGAATTCATCGAAACCTGCCCGCGCTCAAACGCGCATCAAACGCCAGGCAAGAAATGAGGTCAATTATGTTTCGATTATCACGGGCAAAACGCCCCCAACACAAAGAAATCGCCATTATCGGCCTGGGGAATTTTGGTCGTTCGGTTGCGCGCTATTTAAGCGAAAAAGGCTACAGCGTGCTGGCCCTCGACAAAGACCCCAGAAAAACGCAGGCCATCAGCGAATTTTGCGCGCAGGCGGCAGTGATCGATGCCACCCGTCAAGAATCGCTCGAGGCGTTGGATATTACCTCCTTCGATACGGTCGTTGTGGCAATCGATTCTGATTTCGAAAGCAATTTAATTGCCACCACTGCGCTCAAGGCCTTGGGCGTTCGGCATGTCATTTGTAAAGCGCTCACCCAGCGACAAAAAGATATTCTGCTCAGAATTGGAGCCAGCCGGGTCATTATGCCCGAAGCCGACGCGGGGCGGCGGCTGGCCCTTGAACTGGCCGTCCCCAACCTGCTCGAACAAATTTCTCTGGGCGATGGATACAATGTACTCGAATTCCGCGTTCCAGATACAATCGCCGGAAAAACCTTGCGGCAACTACGTTTGCGCAATCGCTTTGGCGCGAATGTGGTCGCCTTACGGCATGATGCCTCGGTAACCCTATCGCCTGACGCCGATCAGGTGGTTGAAGAAAACGACATCCTGATCGTGATTGGCCCAACAGAACGCATCAAAAGAATGATCGAACTGTAAGAATGCTCAACCTTTACCCCTTGCGCCGCAGAATCAGTCAGTTTGTTTTCAATCCGCAACTTTTCAAGCACATTACATCAAATATAATTGGGGTGATTGATCCTTAGCATAAGTTTTGCGCAATTGGACGCGGAATCAGAAAAACGATAAAAATTTAAATGACAAATTACCAGCACGCAACGGCTTCAGCATTTTTGTCCTTGCGGGCGGCGCGCAAGGACAAGCAGGAACGGCAGCAAAAACAAAAAAACAAAGGAGGATTCTCTCATTGGTGAGTATGTCCCAATTATTGACCCTTAAATTTTTTGAGAAAGAAGATGAACGCCGCCTGGCGCGCATTCAGGTCAATATGATTGTATTCTTCTTGGTATTCGCGTTTCTCGCCCTGATCATCAACTTTCTGATATGGAAAAATTCAGCGCTGACAAGCATCATCATTACTGGGTATCTGTTACATTTAGCGCCTTTAGGCCTGATACTCAAAAAGAAACTATCCCTGAGCAGTTTCTTTTTGACAGGCCTTTACACCATCCTGGCGGTTAGCCTTGCAACCGTTGGCGGGGGACTGCATGATTACATTGTGATGCTCTTTCCAATAATCATCATGTTCGCAAGCCTCACCGCTCAAAAACAAGGCCTGATTTTCTCAAGCGTGATGGCCCTGGCAGGCATTGGCTGGCTTACGATTGGGGAAATAGCGGGCTGGTTTGTTATTCACGACTCGCACACCGCCGATGCAACCGACCTTGTGATTGCCGTGATTCTGATCACGACCATTATCTGGCTGGCGAATCTCTCAATCGCCCACAGCAGATACGGGCTAACCCAAACGTGGCGCGAACTTGGCGAGCGCAAACAAACAGAGCAGGCCCTGAAAGAAAAAAATCAGGAACTGGATCGCTTCTTTTCAACCAGCCTCGACCTGCTGTGTATTGCCGATACCAATGGATTTTTTCGGCGTCTGAATCTTGAATGGGAAAACACGCTCGGCTATTCGCTGGACGAACTACAAGACAAAAAATTCCTCGACTTTGTTCACCCCGACGACCGGACGGCTACCCTGGAGATCGTTTCACAGTTGGAAGCCCAGAAAAGCATCACAAACTTTGAAAATCGATTCCGTTGTAAAGACGGGTCGTACCGTTGGATTGAATGGCGTTCCAAAACGTTTGGCAAATATATCTATGCCGCCGCGCGTGATGTTACCCGGCGCAGACAAATTGAAGAAGCCTTACGAAAAAGCGAAAGACGTTATCGCTCACTCTTCAACCAAACCCACGACGCTGTTTTTATCCTGGACCTCGAAGGCCGGCACTTGCACACCAACCAGCGCGCGGCTGACCTTCTTGGCTACACGACAGAAGAGATGGAAGGCCTGTCTGTTAATGAAACTTCAGGAGAGCGTGAAAAGAGCATCGAGGTCTTGAATCGTTTGAAAACCGGGGAGATGATTGCGCCCTATGAACGCTGGTTCCGTAAAAAAGATGGGCAACTTTTGCCGGTGGAAATCAACCTTGAAATGGTGCGCGATGAAACCGGTCAGCCGATGCACATTCAAAGCGTTGTCCGCGATATCAGGTTGCGCAAGCAACACGAGGCCGAAATGCAGGCCGCCAATGAGCAACTTCAAACCCAATTGCAAGAAATTCAAAGCCTGCAAAACGCTTTGCGCCAGCAAGCCCTGCGCGATTCGCTAACCGGCCTGTATAACCGGCATTACCTCGAAGAGATCATGCCCAAAGAGATTGCCCGCTCGCGGCGCGGCGCAAAACCCCTCAGCGCGGTAATCATTGATCTGGATCGCTTGAAAAACATCAACGACGCCTACGGACACATCACCGGCGGCGACCAGGCCATTAGAACGCTTGCCAACGTGCTCAAACGCATGTCGCGCGAGGATGATACGATATTCCGCTTTGGAGGCGATGAATTTCTCGTTCTACTCTACGACACTGCGGGCGAAATCGCGTTGCACAGAACCAGGCAATGGCTCCACTCCATTCAAAAAATCAGCATCAAGGCTGCCAGGAGTGAGTTTTCGATCAGTTTTTCAGCGGGGGTTGCCGAACTTACCGAAACAGACAAACACTACGAAGATATTTTAATTCGCGCCGACCAGGCCCTTTACCAGGCCAAAGAAAACGGCAAAAACCAGGCCATCCTTTGGACCAGCCAGGTTCACAGCGATTAGACAAAGCAGGAATCTCCTGACTTTCGAGCAAAATCAGGAGATTCCTGCGCCATCTGCGCGTTTTCCGTATAAAAAAACTAACGCAATCGCGCCCGGCAACTATGTTTTCTCGCCCTACCTTTGGATTCTGGCCGAGCCGCCTTTGGCGAAGGCGCGCACCTGGTCAACCGTCGCCATGGTGGTATCGCCGGGGAAGGTGGTCAGCAGCGCGC
>DAOUML010000266.1:0-3785 GCA_034411635.1 Anaerolineales bacterium | reverse complement strand
GCGGAGGGCGAAGCGTATTTTGCGAAGCCCGTAGTCGAAGGATGGTTGTTGAGCCTGTCGAAACACGCTCCGCTCAGGACTTATGCAAGAAGTCTAATGGAATCGTTCATGAGATGTGAACAAATTCGTAACTACCCAATCCTTCGCCGCTCCAGGCCCGGTGCCGGGGCGGGGCAAGCACGGTTTCATCATTCAAGAGCAGATAGGGATAGGCAAATGCTTCAGCATCGTAACAAATCGATTCCGGCGGCGCATCACCGGCATAGGGCGCGAGTAAAAGCCGAAATTCCTGAACCTGCCCATTATACGAAGGGGCGTATGGTTTAACATGGTCAGATGCCGAGGTGCTGATGGTGAGAAATTTTCCCAATCCGGTATCGGCGGTTGGGTATTGGTATTGGCTTCCAGAATAACTACCGAACGGGTTGAGAAAAATCCGCGAAACATGCGCTTTGCGCCGGGTACGCAATGGACAGAAGGCCATGCCGCTTGAAAAATCGGCGGTTTGGGCCGCCAGCAGGCCGTGCTTGCCATCTGAAACCGCCACCCAGCCATGCGTGATGTGATTATTGGCGCTGTCCAATTCGGTATTTTTAGAGAATTCGCCGTAATCCAGGCTGTATGTGCTGATATGGTCGCAGTAATTGTGCTTCCAGACCCGCAACCCCGCCAGCGCCGGGCTAACCTGGCAAGGCATCACTTCGTGCCAGCGGGTATCCCAGGTTCGTCCCAGGCGTTTGGCTTTGCCTTTGTCAAAACCAAAATGCGCCGTATGCGGATATTGGACGCGCATGGTGATGTAAATGTATGGCAAACCCGCCGCCAGCAGGATTTCGCGTTCATAGCAGGCGGGATGTCCACCCGCAAGCGTCAGTTCGCCTCGCTGCCGCTTCGCCCCGACAACGCCCGCCGCCAACGATTCGACCGTCTCCCAGGCTTCGACCTGGTACTGCCGCCCGGCATAGGTGACTGCGCTGGTGAGCAATGGCCCGGCTGCGAACTCTTGCCCATCGGCTTGCAGGCCGGTGAGATGCCCCTCCGAATCAAAGGACAGGGTCAGGAACTCATTCCGCAGACCGTTTTCGGTTACGTTAACCGGGTTTTGCGGCGGATGCGCTGCCTGCCCGACCTGGATGGTGTAATCGCGCCTTTCTGCTGGCCCGAAACGGTCTACAAACACCAACTCGCGCTGGACAATTGCGCTTGCCACCGGATTCCCGGCTGAATCCTGCACCGAAAAACGCTCCGGGGCCGATTCGCGCAACGGCAGGCGCATCAGCGCCGTGGATGGACGAGCCTGGTACTGGATAACCGCCGTCGAGACGCCGCGCGCATAATCGAGTAGGCTGAAGGTTGCCGCCGGCGCGGGCGCAAAGACCTGCCCGAACGCCCCGGCTGCGCTCTCGACGGCGCGGCGCGTCAGATCGCGGGCGATTCCTTCCCTGGTCAGGTTCATCACCGGGGCCGACATGCCAAAGTGGGTGGTGGAGAGCAATTTTAGCCGCGCCTCGAACGATTCGGAGAGCAAGGCCCGGGCCGGAGCGGGCAGGGTCTCGCCGCCCAGGCGCAGGGTTTGCAGTTCGAGCAGGCGGGCGCGCTCCAGCCCCGTCCACAGTTGATGGTTCGAGCATTTTTCAGCCCAACTCGAAAGGCCGTCGAAACTGCCATCGGCGGTATCCTGGCCGATGGTGATTGCGCCCAGCGGCGGGTGAGAGTCGAGATAGCGCCCCGGCGTGGTAAAGTGGATATAGTCGAGGTCAGCGACGTTCTCGACGAGGCCTTTCAATCCGCTGGCCGTCGAGAAACGTCCTTTCAGGAGCGGAATATCGTACCCGGCCCAGAACTCATCGTCGGCGTCCATATCCAGCACCAGCAGTAAATCTTGCGGGCTTTCCAATGCCAATTGCTGGCGGCGCATTTGCTTAACCCAACGCCGCAGGGTGAGATGGTCGAACAGGTCGCCGATGTTGTAGCAGGGCAACAGGGTCATCGTCTCAGCGAGGCCGGGGTAGGTAAGCGTGAGCGGATTGTAGCGTTTGGCAAACGGGAGCGGGGGCATGAAATTGCTGAATCCATTGAAGGGCAGGGCCGAGTAGAACAGGCTGATGGAATCAATGCCGCAGGCCGGATACATTTTCAAGTGAATGGGGGTATAGACCATCTCTTGCGGCCTAACCATGTTGCGAAAGGCTGCCCCAAACAGGTCGCGCAACCCTGAGCCTTGCGGGTTGCTGATTGCGCGTCGCACGGCGGCCTCGAACTCGCTGGCCGTGTGGGCGCTGACCAGGCCGTTGTTGTACGACATCAACTGCATTTCATCGCGCCCCTCGCGCGCCCGGCGCTGCATTGCCGCGATAATATCGGGGCAATGAGCGGGCATGATTTCTTGCAGTGAAAAATAATTCTCGAAATCCCACGTGCCGCAAACCGGAATACCGCGCGCATTCAGATCGTCTAACGTTGCCAGGATGTGGCGAATGATACGAATATCTTTGCCGAAGCCGAGTTCGTCGGGAGTATCGCCCCGGTAAGAGTGATAAAAATTGCCATGAAAACGAAGAGCGAGGTGAATTTTGGCGTCCATGCGCGGCCTCCTGAATAGCCCTGATTATACTCTTGGCCCGTATCTGCCTGGTAACAAGGCGCTTGTTCTGTTTGTTTTTTAGGTCGCGGAATAGGAATACGATAAAGCCAAAGCGAGTACAATACCCGCATGAAACTACCCCTGAGTTATTTTGGCTGGATGGCTTACCCGGCATCCGGCAGCGCATGACCATGCCGACTGAAATTTTTGCAAAAACACTGCTGGCGACTGTCAAACAGCCCGATCCCTGGTTCGGGCTGAAGTACAACATGAACCTGTATCGCGGTTGCCAGCATCAGTGCATTTACTGCGATTCGCGCAGTGAGTGCTACCAGATTGAAGATTTCTCCGAGATACAGGTCAAGGTCAATGCGCTGGAGAAGTTGTCAGACGAGATTCGCCGCAAGCGGGTCAAGGGCACCATCGGGACGGGGTCGATGAATGACCCGTATATGCCCATCGAAGCAGAACGCAACCTGACGCGTGGCGCGCTCCAGATTATCGCTGCGGCAAAATTCCCGGTACACATCATCACCAAAAGCGACCTGGTACTGCGCGACCTGGATATCCTGAAAGAAATCAGCCAGGTTTATGCGGCAGTCAGTTTTACCATCACCAGCGCAGACGATTCCCTGTCCAAAAAACTGGAACCTGGCGCGCCGGTCAGTTCGCGGCGTTTTGCGGCGATGAAGACCCTGACAGAAAATGGCCTCACAAGCGGGGTGACGATGATGCCGATTCTACCTTTTATCGAGGACAGCGACGAGAATATCCGCGCTCTGGTTCAGATGGCGGGCGAGGCCGGGGCCAAGTACATCCTGCCCGGCTTTGGGCTGACCATGCGTGATCGCCAGCGCGCCTATTTTTATGCCAAACTCGACCGGCTTTTTCCCAACCTGCGCGAGCAGTACCAGCGGCGGTATGGCAATCGTTATTGGGCTGAAAGTCCGCGCGCGGCAAAACTGGCGGGAATTTTTAAGCAGGAATGCGCCCGGCTGGGCATTGCAACCAAAATGCCGTTCTACCAGCCAGAGCGCGCGCAATTGCAGATGTTAGACTTCTTGCATAAGTCCTGAGCGGAGCGTCCTTCGACTACGGGCTACGCACAATACGCTTCGCCCTCCGCTCAGGACGGCAATGCTTTATGCAAAAAAGCGCAGTCGAAGGACACTTATAGGCTGCCATTGATGACTTTTGCAAG
>DAOUML010000265.1:0-6408 GCA_034411635.1 Anaerolineales bacterium | reverse complement strand
ATGGGGATTAATTGACCAAAACCCGGATGCGTGGGCCGCTCAGGTGCAAACCGAAACCCGGGCAGGGGTCGTTGTCTTGCGCCCCGGCCAATCCTGGATACTGGCTTAAATCCCGTTTCAAAGTAACTGCTTACGAACTGATATTCGTAGGGCGACATTTATGTCGCCTGAAAGCAAATTCTCAACTGTCTTACTCCAAACGCGACTTGAAAGTCGCGCTACGGTAGGCAGTTACAGAATTGAAGTCTAATTTACTGGTAATGCCCAGGCGTAAACCATGGCAGGACTTTCTTATAAGTCGCCCAATGGCCCCTAGCCCCGGCCTCTACCACTTCGTACCTATGCTGGGCATAATGGCACGTGTCCCGGTGGGAGGGGGAGAAATGCTCCCTTCTCCCACCGGGAGAAGGGTTGGGGATGAGGGAGAAAGGCCGACTTTAAGAAAAGCGTGTTTTTGTAGTGAAATTCCTCTTGACAATTTCTTCTTAGTCCAGCAAAATAGACGTATATCCAGAAATACGGACGATAAAATGAGTGACTCTTCCCTGGCCCCAGCCGTGCAACGCACCACCCAGATACTCGAAATGCTGCTCTGCCATCCGCAAGGGGTGACGGCCTCTGAACTGTTGCTTGAAGTGGATGTTTCGCGCAGTTCGCTGTTTGTTTTTTTGAACACCCTGAAAACGCTCGGCTATGTGGAGCAGGCCGAAAAACGCGGACGTTATCGCGCTGGCCCGCGTTTGCTGGCCTGGAAGGGCGGCCCCGGCCCGGCGCTGGACGCCAATTTGCAATCTGCATTTTATCAGGAAGCCGGTGAACTTGGGCTGGAGGAAACCCTGGCCCTGACGGTGCCAACTGCGAGCGATGATGTATTGGTGTTGGCCCAGGTGGAGAGTCCGCGCCAGGTTCGCAGCGTGCTTGAAATCGGTCAGCGTTTGCCCGCGTCAAGCGCCGCCGGCAGAATTTTTCATGCGCCGCTCGCGCCAGAGATTCGGGCGCAGGGTTTCTCCCTGGCAGCACGTGGCGACGCGCTGGAAATCGCCTTTCCGGTTTGCCGCGATGGAATTCTGCCGAATGCCGCCCTGCTCTTGAGCGTTCCCGCTTTTCGTTGGGACGATTCGCTCTTAAGCGATATTCTGCCGCTCTTGCGCGAAATTTCGGCCCGTTTATCGTACCGGATTGGCGCGCCCAATTACTCGCCCTGGCAATCTGAAGCGCGGACCGAAGCCGCCGGAACGCTGCCCCTCGATGACGCTCAGCAGGCGGCCCTGCTCAAAGCGCCCTGGGCGGCGCGCTTGGCCTGCGTTCGGCCCGACGGCGCGCCGCATGTCGTCCCGGTTTGGCATGAGTGGGACGGAAAAGTCTTTCGCGTGCTGGCCTGGCGCGGCTCGCGTTGGGGCGATTACCTGATGAGCAATCCGCAAATCTCGTTGACGGTCGACGAACCCTGGCTGCCGTTTCGACGTATCTCGGTCAAAGGCACGGCCCAACCCGAATTTGAAGCCGATGACCCAGCCCTTAACCGTCTGTTGGTTCGTTTGAGCCGCCGCTACCTGGGGCATAACCTGGCCGCTACTCTTGCGCCGCAGGTTGAGCGTTCTTTCTTGATTACGCCGCTTTCTCTGCGCGGCTGGCAGGGCATTTCCTGACGTGGATTCTGCCCGAACTTCTTCCAGTGGATTCGTTTTTGCCGCCTTGCTGTTGGCTTTTGTCTTTCTATTTTGGGAGACGTCCATTCATTTGAGCGGCACGCCGGTTTACATCTTGCCAGCCCCCAGCCGGGTTGCGCAGACATTTTTTGCCAACCCCGGTTATTTTCTCGGCGCTTTGTGGGTCACCCTGGGGCAAGCCATGCTCGGCCTGTTTTTGGGATCGCTGATCGGAATTTTGGTGGCGGCCTGGGTGAGCCTCAATCCGCAGTTTGAGCGCGGCCTGATGACCCTGGCAATTTTGCTCAAATCGACCCCATTGGCTGCCATTGCTCCACTACTCACCATTTGGCTTGGTTTCGGCATTTTGCCCAAAGTGATCATCACCGCCTTGTTAACCTTTTTTCCCACCCTGGTCAATGTTCTGGTTGGCTTGCAAAGCGCCGAACGCGACATGCTCGACCTGATGCGCGTTAACCGCGCCACGCGCTGGCAAATTTTGCTCCATTTGCGCGCCTGGCTGGCCCTGCCGTATTTGTTTGCGGCCTTGCGCGTCACGGCTCCGCTTTCGCTGGTTGGGGCAGTCATTGCCGAGTGGGCCGGCGCATCCAGCGGATTGGGGCGGGTGATGTGGATGTCCTACACCAACCTGAACCTGCCGCCCATGTTCGCGGCCATTTTTGTCCTGTCTCTTTCAGGCATGAGCGCCTACGGGCTGATAGTCTGGCTTGAAAGCCGCGCTCTGCGCTGGAAGCGCTAATTTGAACCCCCAAAGGAATCCCGTCTGTCCATGAAAAAGCCCACTTTTTTCCACCTTTTTCTTTTCCCTGTTTCACTGCTCCTGCTGCTATCCGCTTGCGCAAGCCCTGTTCCGGCTTACCCTGAACCCAGGCTTCTAACGCCCCTCACCTTCATGGCCGGGTTCAAACCGCAGGCCAATCTGCCCTTTGTGGGTGCTTACGTTGCCAAAGAGAAAGGTTTTTTCGAAAACAACGGCCTGGATGTGACCATCAAGCATTCGGCTGGCGGCGGCGAGCATATTCAGTTGCTCGTGGCTGGCACAATTCAAGTCACCACCGTCGATGCCGCCAACCTGTTGCAACGCCGCGCCGACCCCGGCCTGCCGCTCGTCTCGATTGCCCTGATTGGGCAAAAGGGCCAGCAAGCCTTCGCCGCGCTGAAAACTTCCGGCATCGAAACCCCCAAAGACTGGCAAGATAAGTTGGTCGGCTACAAAGGCTCACCGCCGCCCGATATTTTTGCCCTGCTCACTGCCGCCGGCGCGGATGCCGAAAAGGTCAACCTGGTCAATGTCGGATTCGATCCGCGCGTTCTCTCCGAAGGCCAGGTGGATGTTTATCCGCTCTTCAAGTCAAATGAGCCCTATCTGCTACAAAAATGGGGCTACGAACTGACGCTTTGGGACGCCGCTGATTATGGCGTGCCGACCCTCGGCCTGGCCTACGTCACCAGCGCCGACTACCTTTCAACCAATGAGCGTGAACTGACCCTTTTTCTGCGTTCCGTTTTGCAAGGCATTGCCTACGCTGAAGCCAATCTCGATGAAACCATCGAATATGTTATGCGCTACGCCGGTCCCGAAACCGACCCCGAACACATGCGATTCATGCTCGAAACCGAATTGCGCGATGCCCACAGCGAACACGGCTACGGCTGGCAATCTGCCGCGCAATGGCAAGCCCTGGCCGATATGCTCGCTACGCATCAAGCCCTGTCCAGCGGGCAAGATGTCGAGGCGGCCTTTACCACCTCCATTTGGGAAGCGGCGCAGCCATAAGCGGAAAGGCAAATCAAAAATCCCCGGCAAATTTTGCCGGGGATTTTCAACTCAACAGAAGAACAAAACTAATTCGCCGATACTACCGCTGGCCTAAATTTATACCCGTAGACAATCACCCCGCGCTCGTCGCCATCGTTGCGCATTTTGCGCGTCACCATCTCAACCGGCATGCCAATTTCGATGGGTTGGCTGCCCAGGTCGGTCAGTTGGGCGGTCACCACCGGGCCTTCGTCCAGTTTGACCAGCGCAACTGTGTAAGGGGCCATTTCGTCGAAACCGCTGGGGGCTTCATAAATGGTGGTGTACGAATAAACTTCGCCTTTCCCACTAAACGAAAAGGTAGTTTTGGCCTCGCCGCCGCATTCAGGGCAGACATCGCGGGGCGGGAAAATTTTGACATCACAATGCGGGCAGACTTCGCCCACCAATCCATATCGTTGTGCTTTTAATCGCCAGTGGCGCGGAATTTCCATAGTCGTTATCTCCTTCGAGCCTGATTGTATTCGTCAAGCCTATCAAGAACTATCAGGCTTATGCCACTTTCTTCACGATATGGACTACCGCTGTAGACCCCGGCCCGCCTAGCGACTGAATCATCCCGCAG
Organism: Anaerolineales bacterium; assembly: GCA_034411635.1. Taxonomy (GTDB): domain Bacteria; phylum Chloroflexota; class Anaerolineae; order Anaerolineales; family Villigracilaceae; genus UBA8950. The sequence goes on along the minus strand of DAOUML010000265.1, from coordinate 2,354 downwards.
CGGACTCCGTTTAACTGGTTCGACCCGGCGCGACCCTGTAACTGGGCCGCCGCTTGAACAGCCTGCACCACGCCCGCAGCCCCACCAGGGTTGCCGCCGGCCTTCAATCCGCCCATTGTGGCGCAGGGAAGTTTGCCATCTAGGTGGAGCGCGCCCTCGGCGGCCATCTTCCAGCCCTGGCCGCGCGGCGCAAACCCGGCAGATTCGAGCGAAATCGCCGCGAAAATGCTAAAGGCATCGTGATACTCCAAAAAGTCGACTTGTTCGAGCGAAATTTCAGCCTGACGCAGGGCTTTGGCGGTTGCAATTTGCAGCGACTCGAAATGCAGCAAATCATGGCGGTCATGCAGGGCGAGCATGTCCGTCGAAACGGCGGAACCGGCAATCGCCACCAGCGGATGAGGAAAGTCACGAGGCAGGAGCGAGCGGCGGGTCAGGACGAGCGCGGCAGCGCCATCCGCATTGGGGGCAATGTCAAACATGTTAAGTGGGTCGCTGACGATTTCAGCGCGGTCGTATAAATCCTTCTTAATGGCTTTCTGGAACATCGCCTGCGGATTGCCCGCGCCGTGCGCATGGGCTGTCAGCGCGAATCCGGAAAAACCATCTGCCGGGACGCCGTACTCGTGCATGTAGCGGCGCATCAGCAGGGCGGCCTGTCCGCTGGGGGTCAGGCCTTGCACGGCTTCAAAATCGCTATCTGACGTGGTTGCCAGCGCCGTTTCGTTCTCCGCGCCGATAAGGTCGGTCATCTTCTCGACGCCGACCACCAGGGCTACATCGACCATGCCGCTTTTGACAGCCAGATACCCCTGACGCAAGGCCGCGCCGCCTGAAGCCCCCGCCGCCTCAACGGTAACAGCCTCGATGCCGCGCAGACCGGCAAAATCGGCCAGCAGTACGCCCAAATGGGCCTGGCGCGAAAGGTTGGGCGCAAACATATTGCCGACAAAAAGCGCCTGGGGCCGCAGCCCGCCCGAATCGGCGATGGCGGCCTGAATCGCCTGCACGCCCAATTCGCGCAGACTCTTGTTCCAATGTTCGTTGATGGCCGTCTGGCCGATTCCTGCAATGATGACTTCTGTCATAAATTCTCCAATAAAGTCCTGAGCGGAGTTGCGCGCCCTGAACGAAGGCGAAGGGTTGCGCAACGTGGTCGAAGGACGGTTGCTTTTAAAGAACACATCCATAGCAAGCCGCCCTTCGACTACGGGTCTCGATAAGGGCTGGGGGTCTCGATACGGCGCAAAGAACGCGCCTACTCGACCACCAGCGCCCTCTTACTCGACCCTCCGCTCAGGGCTTGTTCGCTATTTCATCGTAATCTTGCCGCGATAGCGGACATAGGTGGCGTAGTCGATTTCGGTGCGGCGGGCGATGTATTCCTGGGTTTTGGTGGCCTTGTCGCGCCGCGAAGTGATTTTGTCGGTGACAGTGATGTCCATCGCGTCGGAGCCGGCCCCGGAGCCGAAGGAAGTCAGCAGAATGCGGTCGCCGGGTTCGGCAAGGTCGAGGATGGCGGTCAGGCCGATGATGGCCGCGCCCGAATAGGTGTTGCCGATGGTCGTCACCAACAGGCCGGGGGCAATTTGCTCCGGCGTGAAACCGAGCATTTGACCGGCTTTCTGCGGGAATTTGGTGTTCGGTTGGTGAAAAACCGCCCATTTGTAATCTTTGGCGCTTGTGCCGAGTTGTTCCATCATCGCGCGCGCGGCGGAGGTCAGGTGGGTGAAATAAGCCGGTTCGCCGGTGAACCGGACGCCGTGTTCGGGGTATTTCTGGTATTCGCGCCGCCAGAAATCGGGCGTATCGGTGACGTAAGAGTAAGTGGCGTTGATGGTTGCCAGGGAATTTTCTGCCGGGCCTAGCACGAAGGCCGCGCCGCCCGCTGCCGCGGTGTATTCGAGCGCGTCACCGGGCTTGCCCTGGGCGGTGTCCATGCCGATGGCGAGCGCATAATCGGCCATGCCGGAGCCGACAAAGCCAATCGCAGCCACCATCGCTTCCGTCCCGGCTTTGCAGGCAAATTCCCAATCCCCGGCCTGGACATGCGGCACCGCGCCAATTGCCTCGGCGACCACCGTGGAAGTCGGTTTGACGGCGTAAGGGTGCGACTCCGACCCGACCCAGACGGCGCGCAAATCGCTCGCCGAAATCCCGGCCCGCGCCATGGCGTTGCGCGCCGCTTCGATGGACATGGTGATCACATCTTCATCTAATCCGGGGACGGCTTTTTCCTTGATGGGCAGTCCGCCGGCTTTGCCGCCCGCCCAAACGCGGGCGATTTCTTTGGCCGCGATGCGGTAACGCGGCACATAGGCCCCATAGCCGACAATGCCGACGGGGCGGTTGGG